>NZ_JBUYWE010000004.1:0-406601 GCF_055231055.1 Rhodococcus huquni | reverse complement strand
GCATGTGTTAAGCACGCCGCCAGCGTTCGTCCTGAGCCAGGATCAAACTCTCCGTTGAAGACTCTAGATTACGCAGCCGAAGCCACAAATCAGTCATAGACATCGAGTCAAATCACTAGCAAAAAAAACTCAAACTAGCATAAAAACACTGACCCTCCTCCGACGGAAGAAGGAAAAGAGCCAGCAAATACCCACACCACACAACCAACCCTCCAAAGAAGAGCCGGCACATATGATGCGGAGTACCAAAAAACATTTGGCACTGACATTCATCGACACACTGTTGAGTTCTCAAAGAACACGCGCACACCAACACAATCCGAAGACATTTCCTCGGTGCGTTGGGGCAACCGTTCAAACTTATATCTTTCCGTTCTCCCGAAGCAAATCGAGGAGATCGGCCATCTCCGAAGAATCGAATCTTGCCCGATTTCTCAGAGAAGTTCAGGCGCCGCCGTCCAACCGCGTGTCCCCGGCCTCTCGGTCGGGGTTGGTGTCCGTGTCGCTCTGACCTGGAATAAGTTACGCGACGGAGAACGGAGCGTCAAATCCCCAGGTGGGGGCACCCCGCTCGGTTAAATCCGCTGGTCGATTCGTGGATCCGACCGGACAACCGGGGGCCGCCCATGAATTACACCATTGTGATGCGCAGCACGCTAGTCCGAAGCTATCCGCACGCCGGCGAAATTGCGCTTTCCGCGGCGCAGAACGAGCCACTCCCCGTGCAGGAGATCGGAAGGTTCCGCCGTCCATTCCTCCCCGGAGACCTTTTCGTTGTTGACGTACGCGCCGCCTTCTTTGACCGCTCGTCGCGCCGCACCCTTGCTCTCGCACAGTCCGGTTGCCACGAGAAGGTCCACGATGCCGGCGGGCTCCCCCTGTGCGATCTCCGCGATCGAAGCCTCGCGCAGTGCCGCAGCCAAGGTTGTGTCGTCGAGTTCTCGGAGCTCTGCTCGACCGAAAAGCGCCTTGCTGGCCAGTTCGACGGCACGAGTGTTCGCCTCCCCGTGCACGAGCGTCGTCATCTCGGCAGCGAGTCGACGCTGGGCCTCCCGGGCCTGCGGACGTTCCTCGGTCGCCTTCTCCAGTTCGGTCAGTTCTTCCTCGGAGAGGAAGGTGAACCACCGCAGGTACTTGACCACGTCGGCATCGGCGGTGTTCACGAAGTACTGGTACCACGCGTACGGACTCGTCATCTCGGGGTCGAGCCACAGACTGCCCCCTCCTGTCGACTTCCCGAATTTTGTGCCGTCCGAAGACGTGACGAGCGGGACCGTCAGCGCGTGCACGGACTCACCGTCGACACGACGATTGAGCTCGACCCCGGCGATGATGTTTCCCCACTGGTCCGATCCGCCGACCTGCAGCGCGCATCCGTGGTTCCTGCGCAGCTGCAGGTAGTCGTTCGCCTGAAGCAGCATGTAGCTGAACTCCGTGTACGACATGCCGTCCGACTCGAGACGCCGCTTCACGGTGTCGCGGGCCAACATCACGTTCACCGAGAAGTGTTTTCCGATGTCTCGGAGAAAGTCGACGGCCGACAGGTTGCCGGTCCAGTTCATGTTGTTCTCGATCACGGCCCCGGTCTGCGAATCATCGAAGTCGACGAAGCGCTCGAGCTGAGCGCGAATCCGCTCGGACCACTCCGCCACCGTGTCTGCGGAGTTCATCGTTCGCTCCCCCACGTCACGCGGGTCGCCGATCAATCCGGTGGCGCCGCCCGCCAGGACGATGGGTCGATTGCCGGCGCGCTGAAAGCGCTTCAGGGCAAGGAGAGGAACCAGGTGGCCCGCGTGCAAGCTCGGACCGGTCGGGTCGAACCCGGCGTACAGCGTGACCGGACCCGCGTCCAGATCACGGCGCAACGCATCGAGGTCGGTTGACTGGGCGATGAGCCCACGCCACTGGAGTTCGTCGATGATGTTCTCAGTCACGACGTCGATCATCCCATCCCCGCTCGTGCGGGCGTCGCCCGCGGGCTACGCCGGTACGCCGACACCGATCCGGAATCCGGCAACCAGAGTCGCCACGGACGGTCGGCCGCGCGACTCACACCCACTCGCGGTCCCGCGACCCGACGCTCGTTGCTTGTCTCCGATCCCTCTTCTTCCCGTTCCAGACGAATCCGAGAAGAAGGAGTGAGAAGGTCCGTCCCGTTGTCGGACAGATCGACGCCGACGGCGGCTCCCAGATTTCCCGGTCCACGGGCGAGGTCGCGGGCACGTTCACAACCGGGTCGTCGCTCGCGCACGATCGACTCCCCCTCGACGATCTCGCCACCGCGCAGGAGAACCCCGCCGGCGTCGCCGAACGGGCCGTAGGAGACGTTCATGCAGAAGTGCATCCCATAGCTCCGGTACACGTAGAGATGCCCTGCCTCACCGAACATCACGGCGTTGCGTTCCGTTCGACCCCGAAAGGAGTGGGACGCCGGGTCCGGCCAGGGACCGTCCGCTTCTCCGCCGTACGCCTCGACTTCGACGATTCGGACGGCAATCCCGGGCAGCCGCAGTACCGCACCGAGAACGTACTGCGCGGCCTCGACGGGAGTCTGGGCACTGGACAACACTTCGCGCTTCATCACGGCAATTGTGCCCCTTGACCGCGAACCGGCGCCCGTTCCATAATTCACCGAACGATGATTTCATCATTCGGTGAATTGAGGCGCCATGTCCGAGGAACCTGCCGTAGAGATACGCGGCCTACACGTGGTCCGAGGCCACAAACCCGTCCTGCACGGAATCGACGTCGATGTGGCGAGCGGGTCCATCACCGGCTTGCTCGGCCCGTCCGGCTGCGGAAAGACCACATTGATGCGGTGCATCGTCGGCACCCAGATCGTGAAGTCCGGAACCGTGACCGTGCTCGGCCGACCTGCCGGTACCGCTCCCCTACGCAATCGCGTCGGCTATGTGACCCAATCGCCGAGCGTGTACTCGGACCTGACGGTGAAGCAGAACGTCGGGTACTTCGGCGCACTACACGGAGTTTCTAAATCTACTGTGTCGGACGCGATTTCAGTCGTGGGTCTCACCCCGTACGACCAACAGACCGCCGCCGACCTCTCCGGTGGGCAACGGGGGCGGGTCTCGTTGGCCTGCGCCTTGGTATCCAACCCCGATCTGCTCGTACTCGACGAGCCGACTGTGGGGCTCGATCCGGTACTACGCGTCGAACTCTGGGAGCGCTTCGCGCAATTGGCCGCAGGCGGCACCACCCTGCTGATCTCCAGCCACGTGATGGACGAGGCCGACCATTGCGACTCGCTGCTACTGATGCGCGACGGCCGAGTTCTCGCGCACCCCACCCCTGACGAACTCCGAAGTCGGACCGGCGAAACGAGTCTCGAGGATGCCTTCCTCAGCCTGATCCAGAACGCCGAGCGGGAGGTATGACGCGATGAACCCTCGAATTCTCCTCGTGACTGCGGGTCGCGTCCTGGCGCAGCTGCGGTCCGACCATCGCACGGTGGCCATGATCCTCGTCGTCCCCAGCGTCCTGATGATCCTGCTGTATTTCCTGTACCAGAACATGCCGACGATGCCGGGAGAGCAGTCGCTCTTCGACCGGATCGCGATCACCATGCTGGGGATCATCCCGTTCGTGATCATGTTCCTGGTCACGTCCATCGCAATGCAGAGGGAGCGCACCTCGGGAACTCTCGAACGCCTGCTCACCACACCGATGGCCAAACTCGACCTACTCGGTGGGTATGCGACGGCGTTCTCGGCATCGGCAGCTGCACAAGCCGCACTGGCCTGCGCGATATCGTTCGGCTTTCTCGGCCTTTCGACGCAGGGCGCCGTCGGTTGGGTCATTCTCATTGCCATCGTCGACGCAGTGCTCGGTGTGGCACTCGGCCTACTGTGCAGTGCGTTCGCTCGGACCGAGTTTCAGGCTGTCCAGTTCATGCCGGTCATCGTGATTCCGCAGCTCTTCTTGTGTGGTCTCCTCGTACCGCGTGATCAACTTCCGACCTGGCTCGAATGGGTGAGCAACGTGTTGCCGTTGAGCTATGCCGTCGAGGCGCTCGACGAGGTAGCGCAGAACCCGGGTACCACCGCGACCATGTGGCGGGATCTCGCCGTCGTAGCGCTCTTCGCAGTTGCCGCACTGTGCCTTGCCGCGGCCACACTTCGCCGTCGTACGCCCTAGGAGGTCAGCGATGACTTCGCCAGAAGCACGCCGTCGTACCGGGCGCCGGCCAGGGAACCCCGACACCCGTGCCCGCATTCTCGAATCCGCGCGCGCTCGGTTCGCCCGGACCGCGTACGACAATGTCTCGGTTCGTGCAGTCGCCCACGACGCCGGCGTGGACGCCGCCCTCGTTCACCATTACTTCGGCACGAAGAAGCAACTGTTCGTCGCGTCGATTCAACTTCCGGTCGACCCCGCCAGAATCCTCGCTCCGCTCCGAGACGCCTCGATCGAGGGGTTGGGTGCTCTACTCGCCGGATTGGTTCTGCCGGTGTGGGAATCACCCGAGCGGCACGCGGTGATCGCACTGTTTCGCTCAGCGATGGCGGGCGACGACGTCGACCTCGTTCGCAGCTTCTTCCTCGAGGTCGTTCTCCGCGAAATCACACCACGGGTGGACCATCCGGCCGGAACAGGGGCGCTTCGTACCCAACTCGTCGTATCGCAGATGTTGGGGCTACTGGCCACACGACACATCCTCGAACTCGATCCGCTCGATCGTGTACCGATAGACGGGTTGGTCGAGATCGTCGCGCCGACGCTGCAGCGCTACCTCACCGGCCCGCTACCGAACTCGATACGAACGAGCCCCGAAAGCTAGCTGGCGGAACCCGACTCCGCTGCCCGTGCAACGAACGACTCGTGTTCGTCTTCACCGACGTCGCGACCCTCGTCGATCAACAGAACCGGGATTCCGTTCTCGATCGGATACGCACGGCGCAACCGAGGGTTGTAAAGAACCTCGTCTGCGATCAGCAGAAGCGGCCCCTTGTCCTGTGGGCACGCCAGAATGCTGAGCAACGTCGCATCGATCGCCACGTGAAGATCCTCTCGACTGTTCGACAACGCGTTCGGGTGACCGCGGCGTTCAGGCTACCGCGCGTCGCTCGAAGCAGGCGCAAGCACCGATGCCGACACGATGTTCGCGGCCACTGCCTTCGTCATGCGCTTGTAGCGTCCGCACTCGACATCGAGGTACCACGCGCGAGCACTCGGCTTCGGGATACCCGCCGCACGCAGGGCCGCCGCACTGGGACGGAACGACGGGCCGAGTGGAATGGACTCGACGACGTGGATGATGTCGGGCCGCATCGCGATCGGCAACGAATCGAGCGCATCACCCACCTCGGCGATACGGGGCACACGGCCCGGCCGCAGAGTCACAGCTGCGACGGCCAGGCTCACGTCGCCCTGCGGGACCCCGTAGACGACGGCCATGTCGATGCGGTCGACCGCGACCAAGGTATCCACGATCGGCTGGGTGTAGACGATTCCGCGACTCGTCGCGATGACGGTCCGCTTGTGATCGACAAGCCAGTAGTCGCCGTCCTCGTCCCGGCGGAAGAGGTTCTCGGTCGGGATCCACGCATCCCCGGCTTCGAAGATTCCCCGCATCGCAACATTCGTTCGCTCGGCGTGTATTCCGGCACGACCGAGGAGCAGCCCCACCTCGTCGACACCACATTCACACACGAATCCGTTCTCGTCCTCGAGTAGACGACGGGCCGTGGGGTCGTAGGCAGCGATCCGCACATCGGCACTGCCGGGAAGTGGACGCCCCTTCGAACCCACCTTTGCTCCTGCGACATTGGCAAGAACGACGTCACCCTCGGTCGACGCATAGAATTCGAGCACTTTCGCCGGGGCGAAGCGCTCGGTGGTACGCCGCCACAAGCCGGTCGGCATCCCCGAACCGATGAACAGGCGGACATTGTGGGAGTCGTCCAGTGCCGGTACGTCTGCGTCCAGAATCTCGCGCAACATCATCCACGTGTAGCTGACGACCGTCACTCCGTAACGGTGGATCTCCTCTGCGAACCGTTCGGGTTCGATTCCGGCCGACAGAGCAATTCGTGAACCACCTGCGATGGCACCCCCGAGTGCCGCCAACAGGCTGGACGAATGATGCAGCGGCGCAAGACAATACACTGTGTCGCTGCGGTCCAGATCGGCCGCGGTGGCGGTACCGAATGCGGACAACGCCCACCGGTAGTTGGTGATGTGCTTCGTCTCGAGCTGCCCGTTCGATTCGGAGAAGATGATGAACGCCAACTCTCGGGCGAGACCCGGATCCGGTTGGTACCACCCGGGAATTCGAACGGAGTCGGGATCGATCTGCTCGAGGTCGATCACGTCGCCGTTCGCCGGGAGGTCCAGATCTCGCAGTTCGCCACCACCGAGAACGAGGACCTGCTTACCGGTCGCCATTGCGTCCTCGAGGTTCTCGGGGTCCGCCACGATCTGTTCGACGTTCCCCAGTTGCACCGCCGCGTCGAGATTCGATCCCGGCGCCAACAGCACGGCTACCGCGCCGATCCGCGACAGTGCCCCGATCGTCGCCAAAGCACTGGGCCGCGTCTCCATCAGGACACCGATCCGAGCCGCCGGCCGGACACCGCACTCGATCAGCCCGCGAACGACATTGTCGATTCGATTGTTTGCCGCAGCGTAGGTGTGGACTCGATTGTCGAACAGGAAGCACTCCCCGTTGGGCGCCTTCTTCTTCTGTTCACCGAGCAGGCGACTCATCGAAATCCGGGTGTGCGGCTGAATCTGACCGAGACGTGCCAACCGTGGCAGCGCTCTGGTTGCTTCACTGGACAGCTCGACGGTGCCGCGAACAGCACCCGAGGCCAGATCGCCGATCCCCTTGCTCAGCCCGGCGCCGACCTCTGCGAACGACGCGACGGTGTGCACGATGCGGTCGCTGATGGACACACCCGTGTCGCTTTCGTCGTGCTCGCCGTAACCCATGAGTTCGATCCCCTGCGGTCGGACGCCCTCGCCCGACTCCACCCAACGAACCCATTCGCCCGACGTCGGCCAGGTGTGAGTGGCTGCCGTGGAACCGACGACCAGCCCGAAATGTCCGGCCCGCATGCTCGATTCGTAGACGTCGGCGCGTGGCGCAGCCCGGCGGATTCCGCGCACCGCGACGGGCTGGCCGATGTCGTCCACTTCACCCACGAACGCGAGGATCGGGCACTTCAACTCGGAGAGCGCAACGACCCGGTCGTTGATGACGAAGCCACCGGTCATCATCCGGTTGTGAACGATGAACTGCTTCAGTAGGTCTGCCACCGCCGGTCCGGACCACCCGACCCAACCGTCGGTGGCCAGGAAGCGGCGCTGTTGCTCACGTGGCAGCAGCGCCTCGCGGTCGTGGAGCTGCATGAGGAAGTCGACCCGCGACTTCAGGGTCTTCACCGGATCGAGCAATTGGAACCCGGTGCGAGCCATCCACCCCGATACCGCGAGCCGAGTGAAAACGTGGTCGGCGAGGAGTTCGGCGCCCTTCGACGCGAAGCCGGCAGGGATACCCAAAGGCAAGGCCGCCAACGTATCCACCGGGCTACCGAAGGTCACGATGCTCGCGATGTTCTTGCTTCTTCGGTACGCCGCAGCCTGATAGGCGAACATTCCACCCTGCGAGTACCCCGAGAGGTGCACATCACGGCCGGTGTGAGCGCGAACCAGATCGATGATGTCGCTGATGGCGACGATGTGATCGGCCAGGTTGCGATCCCAGCCACCCTCTTCGGTGTCGGGGGAACCGAAATCCACGACCCAGGGGTCGATGCCCATGCCGTGCAGTATCCCCACGGCACCCTGATCGCGGGTGACGTCGTATACGTCGGCGGACATCATCATCGGCGGCACGAGCACGATGGGAGGACCGAGTTCCTCGGCGGGAGTGTCCGGGAAGTAGCGACGCAGTCTGTACATCGGTGCCCGCTCGACGATCTCGAACGGTGAGGTGGTCGAATCCGTCTCGAGTCCCCCGAGCCTGACGACCTCCAGCCCGTTCTGAGCGGTGGCCACGATGCGTCGTATCGGCCCCAGAACAGCCTTTGTATTCAGTCCCACGAATACACTCCCAGCCTCATCGAAATGTGATGCACATCTCACAACCCTGAACCTGCACTCACAGTACTGCGAGCGTCAGCACCTGCGCAGTCGACCCCCGCGAGAATGTCGGCTCAGGAAGTCCACTCCCTCAGGGTGCGCGTGAGCTCCTGCACCCTGGTCAACTGTTCGGCGACACGTACACCGGCAGTACCGCCCCGTGCGTTACGCGATGTGATGGAACCCTCGACCGTCAGCACCTCACGTACCTGCGGTGTGAGAGCAGGATCCACGGCAGTGAGCTCTTCGTCGGTCAGGTCTGCCAGACCGACACCGCGTGCTTCGGCCACCCGGACGCACGCTCCGGCCGCCTCGTGGGCAACACGGAACGGGACGCCCTGACGTACGAGCCACTCTGCGATGTCCGTCGCCAGAGTGAACCCTGCCGGCGCCAGTTCGGCCATCCGATCGGTATGGAATTCGAGGGTGCTCACGAGCCCTGCGATCGCCGGGAGGAGAAGCTCCAGCTGAGCGACCGAGTCGAACACCGGCTCCTTGTCTTCCTGGAGATCACGGTTGTAGGCAAGTGGCTGCGCCTTCAACGTTGCCAACAGCCCCGTGAGGTTGCCGATCAGTCGCCCGGACTTTCCGCGCGTCAATTCGGAGACGTCCGGGTTCTTCTTCTGCGGCATGATCGACGAACCTGTGGACCACGCGTCGGCCAGTGTGACGTAACCGAACTCGGGCGTGCTCCAGAGAATGACCTCCTCGGCCATACGTGACAGGTCCACCCCGATGAGCGCCAGCACGAACGCCGCTTCCGCCGCAAAGTCTCGCGACGACGTCGCATCGATGGAGTTCTCCGCCGACGAGTCGAAGTCCAACTCCGCAGCAATCGCCTCCGGGTCCAGTCCGAGCGACGACCCGGCGAGTGCACCCGCACCGTACGGCGACACCGCGGCGCGGACGTCGAAATCTTGCAGACGCTGGACGTCTCGCAGCAACGGATGGGTATGTGCGAGGAGGTGGTGCGCAAGGAGCACCGGCTGCGCGGCCTGCAGATGCGTCTTGCCCGGCATCACCGCATCCGGGTGAGACGACGCTTGCGCGCTCAAGGCGTCGACGACGTCGAGAACTCCCTCCGCCACGCGCCGTACAGCGTCGCGCAACCACATCCGAAACAGTGTGGCGACCTGATCGTTGCGCGAACGCCCTGCCCGAAGTCGACCTCCGACCTCGGGACCGACCCGGTCGATCAGACCGCGTTCGAGCGCGCCGTGGACGTCCTCGTCACTCTCGCTCGGAGCGAAGGCCCCGCTCGCGACGTCGGCGGCGAGGCGCTCGAGACCGTCCAACATGGTCTTCAGGTCTTCGTCCGCGAGTAGCCCGGCCTTGTGCAGGACGCGTGCGTGCGCCTTGGACGCACGCACGTCGTACGGCGCGAGCACCCAATCGAAATGGGTCGACTTGCTCAGCGCCGCCATGGCGGCGGCAGGCCCGGATGCGAACCTGCCGCCCCACAAGGCGCCGGTGTTGGTGCCGTGCGAATCCGACATCTCTACAGACCCAGATCGCGCTTCGCAGCGACCTTCGAGGACAGACCGTGGATTTCGACGAATCCCTTGGCGGACGCCTGGTTGAAGCTGTCACCCTCGTCGTAGGTGGCGAGGTTGAAGTCGTAGAGCGACTCTGGGCTACGACGACCGTTGACCACGATGCTGCCGCCGTGCAGGACCAGACGGATGTCACCGGTCACGCGCTCCTGGGTCTTCGCGATGAAGGTGTCCAGGGCGGTCTTCAGCGGCGAGAACCAGAGGCCGTCGTACACCAGCTCGTTCCAGCGCTGCTCGGTCTGACGCTTGTAGCGACCGAGTTCACGTTCGAGGGTCACGTGCTCGAGTTCCTGGTGCGCGGTAATGAGAACCATCGCGCCGGGCGCTTCGTAGATCTCGCGGCTCTTGATGCCGACGAGCCGGTCTTCGACCATGTCGAGACGGCCGACGCCCTGAGCGCCCGCACGAGTGTTGAGCTCCTGGATTGCCTCCAGAACCGACACCGGCTTGCCGTCGATGGCGACAGGCTTGCCTGCTTCGAAGCTGATGATCAGTTCGTCTGGAGCCTGGAAATTGACCGTCGGGTCCTGGGTGTAGTCGTAGACGTCCTTGGTCGGCGCGTTCCACAGGTCCTCCAGGAAGCCGGTCTCCACGGCGCGACCCCAGACGTTCTGATCGATCGAGAACGGCGACTTCTTGGTCACGTTGATCGGGATCTTGTTCTCCTCCGCGAAGGCGATTGCCTTCTCACGGGTCCAGGCGTAATCGCGGACCGGCGCAATCACGTCGAGGTCGGGAGCGAGCGAGTGGAAGCCCACCTCGAACCGGACCTGATCGTTGCCCTTGCCGGTGCATCCGTGCGCAACGGTGGTGCCACCGTGCGACCGCGCCGCCTCGACGAGGTGCTTCACGATCAACGGACGGCTGATGGCCGACACGAGCGGGTACCGATCCATGTAGAGAGCGTTCGCCTGGATGGTGGGGAGGCAGTACTCGTCCGCGAATTCGTCGCGAGCGTCCACGACGACGGATTCGACGGCACCGCAGTCGAGTGCGCGCTGACGCACGACGTCCATGTCCTCGCCGCCTTGGCCGAGATCGATGGCAACCGCGACGACTTCTGCGCCGGTCTCCTTGCCGATCCAGCTGATGGCGACTGAAGTGTCCAGCCCGCCGGAGTAGGCGAGTACGACGCGATCGGCCATGGTGTTTGTGCTCCTTAGGTTGAAGATCTGTAGAGAAGATTCAGTTGTCGAGCGGACGCGTGCTCACGCCAACGATTCGATCATCGTCGCGAGTTCGGTCCCGGTCATCGGTTCGCGAGCCACCACGAGGATGGTGTCATCGCCCGCGATGGTTCCCACCACGTCGGGTAATGATGCCCGATCGAGTGCACTCGCCAGATAGTGCGCTGCCCCAGGCGGCGTTCTCAACACCGCGAGGTTCGCGCTCGCGTCCGTGGAGACGAGAAGTTCGCCGAGCAGGCGGGACAGTCGGTCGGTGCCACCGGACACACCACGTACGGGATTGCCGTCTTCCGGTACCACGTACACCCCCGCTCCGCCGTCGGCCGCGCGAAGCTTCACCGCACCCAGTTCCTCCAGGTCACGGGACAACGTGGCCTGCGTAGCCTCGATACCCTCGAGAGACAGAAGGGTGGCCAGTTCGGTCTGGCTGCGAACCGGATTGGCGGAAAGCAGGGCGATGATGCGGGCCTGACGTCCGGCGCGCGTCGGCGCGGAGGCGCGATTCACAGGTCGGGCGGATACCGCGTCGCCCACCTTCTCCACCGGAGTGGAACTCATCGCTGCTGACCCGAGTCTTGGGAACCGGAGTTGTACGCCAGCAGCCACACGAGCAGCGCCTTCTGCGCGTGCAGCCGATTCTCGGCCTCGTCCCAGACGACACTCTGCGGGCCGTCGAGCACACCGTCGGTCACTTCGTCACCGCGATGTGCCGGCAGGCAATGCATCAGAACGGCGTCGTCCTTCGCGAGGGCCATCAGCTTCTCGTCGATCTGGAAGGGCCGGAACGGGCCGACACGATCGAGACCGTCGTTCTCCTGCCCCATCGACGTCCAGGTATCCGTCACCAACGCATCGGCGCCGGACGCCGCCTGCTGCGGATCGTTCGTGACCGTGACCGACGCCCCGGTCTCCGCGCCACGCTCGGTCGCGGCGTCGACGACCCACTGCTTCGGTTCGAAACCGGCGGGACTGGCGATCGTCACATCGATACCCGCTGTCACTCCCCCGAGCATCAGCGAATGCGCCATGTTGTTGGCGCCGTCGCCGAAGTAGGAAAGCTTCAGCCCCTTCAACTCCCCCTTGCGCTCGACGAGCGTCAAGAGATCGGCGAGGACCTGGCAAGGATGAAACTCGTCGGACAGAGCATTGACGATGGGAACATCGGTGCCCTCCGCCATGGCCTCCAGCCGCTCCTGTCCGAACGTTCGCCACACCACAGCGTCGACATACCGGGACAACACACGCCCGGTGTCCTGCAACGTCTCTTCGCGGCCGAGCTGAGTGCTTTCCCCGTCCACGACCACCGCATGGCCGCCGAGCTGCGCGATACCCATCTCGAAGGAGAAGCGCGTGCGCGTGGAGTTCTTCTCGAAGATGACGCCGACGCCTCTCGGCCCTTCGAGCGGGCGTTCGGAGAACGGCTTCGCCTTGAGCCGAACCGCGAGATCGAGTACCTCCGCCTGCTGCGCCGGCGTGAGGTCGTCGTCTCTGAGGAAATGCTTCACCATCGTCGTCACTTCTCCCCCTGTTGTGCTGCCGTCGAACCGGCGTCGAGTATGCCGGGCAATGCTTCCACGAATTCTTCTGCCTGCCGGTCTGTCAGGACCAGCGGGGGTGCCAGTCGGATCACGCCGGGCTGGGCTGCGTTCACCAGGTATCCGGCGTCACGTGCAGCACTCTCCACGGCCGGTGCGATGTCCTGTGTCAGGACGATGCCAAGCAGCAATCCCGAGCCCCGAACATGGTCGACGAGCGGGTGTCCCAACGCCTCGATCCCGGCGATGATGTTCTTGCCGACCGTGTCGGCCCGCGACACGAGATCCTCGTCGGCAACAGTCCGCAGAACTGCGAGAGCCGCAGCCGCACACACCGGGTTTCCACCGAAGGTCGTGCCGTGCTTTCCCGGACCGAACAGGTCTGCGGTGGCGCCGGTGGCGATGCAGGCACCGATCGGCATTCCACCGCCGAGTCCCTTGGCCAGCGTCATGACGTCCGGAACGATGCCCGCCGCCTGGTGGGCGTAGAACCATCCGGTACGTCCGATGCCCGTCTGCACCTCGTCCAGAACCAGCAGTGCGCCGTTGTCCGACGTGATCTTCCGGGCTGCGGCGAGGTAGCCCTCGGGCGGCACCACGACACCCCCCTCACCCATGATGGGTTCGAGGAATACTGCTGCGGTATCGGAATCCACGGCCGCCGCCAGCGCCTCGGCGTCGCCGTACGGGACGAACTCGACCCCGGGCGGCATGGGCTCGAACGGTGCTCGTTTGGCCGCTTGACCGGTGAGCGCCAACGCCCCCATCGTGCGGCCGTGGAAGGAATTCTCCGCGGCGACGATCTTGGTACGACCAGTGGCTCGAGCCAGCTTGAACGCCGCTTCGTTCGCTTCGGCGCCCGAGTTGCAGAGGAATACCCGGCCAGGAGAACCCAGGTGCGAGAGCAACTTCTCCGCCAGCGCGACAGCGGGCTCGCTTGCGTACAAATTGGACACGTGCCCCAAGGTGCCGAGTTGCTCGGTGACCGCAGCGACGATCGCCGGATGAGCGTGACCCAGGATGTTCACAGCGATGCCGGCCAACAGGTCGACGTACTGACGACCGTCCGCATCGGTGACGACTGCACCCTCGCCTTTCACGAGCGCCACCCGCGGAGCCCCGTAGGTGTTCATCAACGAGTGGGACCAGCGTTGCTGCAGTTCCGGTGTGCCTGTCACGACACGACCACCTCCGATGTGTGAGCGGCGTTCGGTTCGGGCGTGACCATCGTGCCGATACCTTCCCCCGTGAACAATTCGAGCAGAACCGAATGCGCGACACGTCCGTCGATCACATGTGCGGTCGGCACGCCACCACGCACGGCCCGCAGGCATGCTTCCATCTTCGGGACCATTCCTGCGTCGAGCGAAGGCAGCAGCTGTGCCAGTGCATCCGCATCGATCTGCGTTGCCAGAGAACCTCGATCGGGCCAGTTCGTGTAGAGGCCCTCGACATCGGTGAGCACGACCAGCTTTTCGGCGCCGATCGACTCGGCGAGAGCGGCGGCCGCGGTGTCGGCGTTGATGTTGTGCACGATTCCGTCTGCATCGGGGGCAATTGTCGACACCACCGGGATCCGACCCGCCGCAATGAGATCCAGAACCGCTTCGGGGTTCACCGTCGTGACGTCGCCGACGAGACCGATGTCCGCGTGCGCGCCGTCCACCATGACGGTGCGTCTCGTCGCCCGGAACAGGTGCGCATCCTCACCGGAGATCCCCACCGCATACGGCCCGTGTGCGTTGATCAAGCCGACGAGCTCGCGGCCGACCTGCCCGAAGAGGACCATTCGCACGACATCCATCACTTCCGGTGTGGTGACGCGGAATCCACCTCGGAACTCGCCCTCCATGCCGAGTCGGGCGAGCATCGCATTGATCTGCGGGCCGCCACCGTGCACGACCACGGGATGGATTCCCACTGTCCGCAGGAACGCCATGTCCGCCGCGAATGCCGCCTTGAGTCCGTCGTCGATCATGGCGTTTCCGCCGTACTTGACCACGACCACCTTGTCGCGAAACTGCTGAAGCCACGGAAGTGCCTCCGCAAGGACGTGCGCCTTCTGGTGATCGGTGATGTCTGGGAACGTCATGACGAGTATGCCGAGTTCTCTTCTACGTACGCGTGGGAAAGGTCGGTGGTCCGAATGGTGACCTCGCGATCACCAACTCCGAGATCGATGTTCAGTTCGATGTCGATACCCGACAGATCGACGTCTCTGGCGCCGGGGGCGCCCACGCCGTCGATGCACACCGGACTTCCGTTGAAGGACACGGAGATCTTGTCGGGATCCAACTCGACGGGCGCGATGCCCACCGCAGCGAGCACCCGGCCCCAGTTCGGATCCGAACCGAACAGAGCCGTTTTGACCAAACTGTCGCGCGCGACGGTGCGCGCGGCGATCAAGGCGTCGTCTTCGCTCGCGGCCCCGCCGACCGTCACTCGAATCCGCTTGGTCACGCCCTCCGCATCGGCCATCAATTGGTCTGCGAGGTCGTCGCACACCATGGTGATCGCAGCCACCAGTTCATCCTGGGACGGCGTGACGTTGCTCGCGCCGGATGCCAACAGCAACACGGTGTCGTTGGTGGAGGTTGCACCGTCCACATCGAGACGGTCGAAGGTGAGTCGCGTCGCTTCCCGCAAAGCGGCATCCAGCTGTGCCGCCGGGACGGACGCGTCCGTGGTCACGACACACAGCATCGTCGCCAGCGCCGGCGCGAGCATTCCCGCGCCCTTGGCCATGCCACCGACGTTCCACTTGTCGTTGTGGTGCAGCGCCACCTGTTTCGGCACGGTGTCGGTCGTCATGATGGCGTAAGCGGCATCGGTGCCACCACTGATTCCACCAGCGAGTTCGTGCACCACTTCGGTGACTCCGGGAATCAGCTTGTCCATCGGAAGCCGATCGCCGATCAACCCTGTCGAGCAGACGGCAACTTCCACGGCGCCGGTATCGGTGCCCCAGTTGCTCAAGGCCGAGGCGACCTCCTCTGCCGTCCTGTGCGAATCCTGGAAGCCCGCGGACCCGGTACACGCGTTCGCGCCGCCGGAGTTGAGGACCACCGAGCGCAAGCGTCCGGTGGTCAGAACCTGCTGAGACCACAGCACGGGCGCAGCCTTGACCTTGTTGGTCGTGAACACCCCAGCGGCCTCGAGATCCGGACCCTCGTTGAAGACGAGCGCCAGATCGGCATTCCCGTTGGCCTTGATCCCCGCTTGGATACCTGCGGCCCGAAACCCGGAAGGTGCTGTGACACCTTGGTTTCGGAACAACTTCCCGTAGGGAAGTTCGCGTACGTCCGTCTGCACTTCCTTGTTCTGGAATTCTGCGCTCACGGGGCAACTCCCACAGTCGAGAGACCGGCGGTCTCGGGTAGTCCAAGGGCAAGGTTCATCGATTGCACCGCCGCACCGGCCGTTCCCTTCGCGAGGTTGTCGATTGCGGCGACGACCACGAGCTGTCCGGCATCCGCGTCCACCGTCACCGACATCTGAACGGCATTGGAACCGATTACGGCTCCGGTCTGGGGCAACACCCCCTGCGGCAGTACGTGCACGAACGGTTCGTCCGCATAGGCCTTTTCGTAGATTGCCCGTACGTCGGCCTCCGTGGCCGTCGTGGCCGCCGTGCACGTCGCGAGAATCCCACGAGGCATGGGAGCCAGCACCGGCGTGAACGACACCTTCACCCGCTCCCCCGCGAGCGCCGACAGGTTCTGGATGATCTCCGGGGTGTGCCGGTGTACGCCGCCGACGCCGTATGCCCGAACCGAACCCATGACTTCCGCGCCCAGAAGCTCCGCTTTCGGCGCGCGTCCGGCACCGGACGCTCCGGTCACCGCGACGATGGTCACGTTCGGTTCGACGACACCCGCGGAAACGGCCGGCGCCAACGCGAGACTCGACACGGTCGGGAAGCACCCCGGAACCGCAATGCGCGTCGCTCCCCTGAGTTTTTCGCGGCCACCCGGAAGTTCGGGCAGGCCGTACGGCCACGTGCCGGCGTGTTCGCTCTTGTAGTACTTCTCCCAGTCGTCCGCGTTCGACAGGCGGAAGTCCGCACCACAATCGACGATGACGGTGTCGTCCGGCAGCGCCTTCGCGTACTGCGCCGAGTTGCCGTGCGGAAGACCGAGGAACACCACGTCGTGGCCTGCCAACGTTTCCACCGATGTCTCTTCGAGCACGCGGTCGCCCAGCGGAAGCAGATGCGGATGCTGCGACGACAGCGTCGACCCCGCGTTCCCGCCGGCGGTCAGCGCACCGATCACGAGCGAACCATCGAGATACGACGGATGGTTCAGCAGCAGGCGGAGCACTTCACCGCCCGCATAACCGCTCGCTCCCGCGACTGCGACCCGTATCTGTTCGCCCGGTTGCACACTCATATGATCATTATGCATCATAATGCAATTTAATTCATCCGGTAGGTCGGGTCCGGTAGCTGCACAGCTTCCACCAGCGGGTTCGGACTCTACTTTCCGAGCGAACGCCTGATCTCGTCCAACCGCGCCTTGCCCGCCTTCTCCCGCGCGGCCCACTGCTCGTCCACCGAGCGGCCCTGAGCGCCCTCGTGGTCGAGTTCCTCCGCACCGGCGGCAGTCCCTGCCCGCTGTTCGATCTTGTCACGGACGGCATCGAAAGTGGGCACCCCGGTATCGGTGTAGTCCGGCCGTGTCCGATCGGTCTGCGGTGTGTACTGAGCTGTCGACGGAGCCACACCACCTGGAACCAGTCCGCCCGGAGTCGTATCGGAGTCCAGCACCGGCGGATGGGACACCTCACCTTGCCCTTCGGCTGCAGCGAGCACCCCGGCGAGCCCGGGCCGGCCGGCCGACACAGCACGCACGACCTCGAGAAACTCCTCGTCGTTCAGCTGCGACGCAGCTACCAAGACCTCACCGACCTCGACCATCGCGCGCTCCTACCGTTCGGACCTGTCGGACCAGCCTACGTTCGCGCCGGCCTGTTCGAGCGAGGGAACGCAGACCGGCACGCGGTCAGCTTCGGAGCTCGGCACCGACGGCGCCCGCGGCCGCCGCGACGGCCGCGTCACGCGCGGCACTCGCCTCGTCCTCGGTAAGGGTTCGGTCGGCTCCTCGGAATCGAAGTGCGAATGCCAACGACTTGCGTCCCTCGCCGACCTGCTCACCCTCGAAGACGTCGAAGAGCCGCACCTCCTCGAGGAGCTCACCGCCGCCGTCACGTAGGGCCGCTGCCACCTCTGCGGACGCGACGCCGCTGTCCACCACCACGGCAACGTCCTGCAGCACCGCCGGGAAAGGAGAAACCCGCGGCGCGGGCAACCGTTCCGAAAGCGGCAACGCATCGAGGTTCAGCTCGATCGCACACGTGCGCGCGGGAAGTCCGGCGCGTTCGAGAACCGCCGGGTGCAATTCGCCGGCGTGTCCGACCACGACGCCGTCCACCACCAGTTCCGCACATCGCCCCGGGTGCCACGGCAGGTACTGGGCCGCACGCAGTTCGACGTTCACGCCTGCTGCTTCGGCGACTGTCGCTGCTGCCGCGAACGCATCCGCGGCCTCGCACGTGCGGCCAGGCCCCCACGGTCCCGCCGGCTCTCGCAGGCCGGTGAGCACGGCACCGACGTGCACGGGCTGATCGGGAAGCGACGCCAGCAACTCGTCGACCTGTGCATCCGTGGGACGGCGATCGACGGGAAGCGCGGCCACGGGTTTCGTGTCAGGACCGGGCTGCACAACTTGAGCGATGCCGAACAACGACACGTCGCGCTGACCGCGAGCAACGTTGCGCGCCAGCACCTCGAGCAGTCCCGGCAACAGTGTGGTGGCCAGTTCCGGACGGTCCGACTCGAGCGGATTCAGAACCTTGCTCGTGGCACGGCGTGGATCGTCCGCGTCCAGACCCCACACGTCGAACACGTCGGTCGGGAGAAACACCGGCGGCAGCACTTCCACGTATCCGCCGAAGGCGAGGGCCCGGCCGACCGCTCGCTTGCGACGCTGCGACGCAGTGAGCCCTCGACCTGAAGGAGCTGCCGGAAGCACCGAAGGGATCTGCTCGAGCCCCTCGAGTCGAAGCACCTCCTCGACCAAGTCGGCGGGCTGCGTCAGGTCCGGACGCCACGACGGCGGCGTGACGACCAAACGGCCGCTGTCGTCGGCGCTCACCTCGACCGTGCAGCCGACCTGCGTCAGTCGACGCTCGGACGTGCCGGCCGGGTACGCGACGCCCGCGACACGATCGGGCAGATCAGCGTCGATCCGAATCGACTGGTGAGCGGCCTCGGCGCTGTCTTCGGCCCGCACGTCGGTGAGTGTCTCCTCGACACGACCGCCGGCGATCTCGACCAACAGGGAAGCCGCACGGTCCAATGCGGCAACCGGAATCTCAGGATCGACCACGCGCTCGAATCGCCTCGCCGCTTCACTGGACAGCTTGTGACGTCGGCCCGTCTTGAACACCGCCAGCGGATCCCAGATGGCAGCCTCGAGGAGGATGTCGGTGGTCCCCGTGCCGACTTCCGTGCTCGCGCCACCCATCACACCTGCCAGCGACACCACTCCGGAATCGTCGGCGATGACGACATCCTCGGGATCGAGGGCCCGCTCGACGTCGTCCAGGGTGACCAGCTTCTCCCCTGCCGCAGCGCGACGGACGACGAGCCCGCCCTGAACCTTGTCCGCATCGAACGCATGCAGTGGTTGTCCCAGTTCGAGCAACACGTAGTTCGTGACATCGACAGCGGGCGAGATCGGGCGAATCCCGGACATCAGCAACCGACGCTGCAACCACCACGGGCTCACCGCGTTCGGGTCGATTCCGGACACCTTGCGCGCGGCGAAACGGCTCGCGTCCGACTCGCCTTCGAGTCGGACCGGCCATGCCTCACCTACTGCGGGCAGTGGCTCGACTACCGCCGGGTCGGCGAAGTCCAGATCGAACCCACAGGCAAGTTCGCGGGTGAGCCCACGAACCGAGAAGCAGTATCCGCGGTCCGGAGTGATATTGAGCTCGATGACAGTGTCGTCGAGTCCCATCAGATCCTTGGCATCCGTACCCGGTTCTGCCGTCCCCGGCTCGAGCACCAGAATCCCCGAGTGATCCCTGCCGAGGCCCAATTCGGCGACGGAGCAGATCATGCCGTCCGACACCTTGCCGTACGTCTTCCGCGAGGCGATCGCGAAGCCGCCAGGGAGCACAGCGCCGGGCAACGCAACCACGACCAGGTCACCCTCGGCGAAATTGCGCGCGCCACAGACGATCTCCTGTGGCTTCTCGGCGCCCACGTCCACGGCGCAGAATCGGATCGGCTTCTTGAACTCCGTGAGTTCGGTGATCTCCTGAACTCGTCCGACCACGAGCGGGCCGTCGACGCCCTCGAGTACGTCCAGTTCCTCGACTTCGAGGCCGACGCGGACGAATCCGGCGTCCAACTCCTCCGGGGTGACGGACCATCCCGGAGTGGCTCGCTGCAGGATCTCGGTCAGCCAGGATTGCGCTACTCGCACGGGTGCTCAGCTCTCTCGTTCGTGAATGCGATGGTGGATTTGTCGTGCGCCGGGCTCAGCCCTGCACCCCGAAAGGCAGCGTGAATCGGACATCGCCCTCGACGATGTCACGCATGTCCGGAATACCGTTTCGGAACTGGAGCGTCCGCTCGAGTCCCATTCCGAACGCGAATCCCGAATACTCGTCGGGATCGATGCCGGAGGCACGCAACACGTTCGGGTTCACCATGCCGCAGCCGCCCCATTCGACCCAGCCGGCGCCGCCCTTCTTGTTCGGGAACCACACGTCCACCTCGGCAGACGGTTCCGTGAAGGGGAAGTAGTTGGGACGCATACGAGTCCGGGTATCGGACCCGAACAGGGCACGCGCGAACGCATCGAGCGTGCCGCGCAGGTTCGCCATCGTCAGCCCCTTGTCGACGGCCAGGCCTTCCACCTGCGAGAACACCGGCGTGTGCGTCGCATCGAGTTCGTCCGTCCGGAACGTGCGTCCCGGGCACACCACGTAGATGGGCACGTCGCGTTCGAGCATGGTGCGGACCTGAACCGGCGACGTGTGAGTACGCAACACCTGCCGTGAGTTCTCCGGGGCGACGTGGAACGTGTCCTGCATCGTCCGAGCCGGGTGGTCCGGCAGGAAGTTCAGCGCGTCGAAATTGAAGTGCTCGGTCTCTACCTCAGGTCCTTCTGCGACCTCCCAACCCATCGCCACGAACACGTCGGCAACCTGCTCGGAAATGATGGTGATCGGGTGACGGGCCCCCACCGGTCGACGCTGCGACGGGAGCGTCACGTCGATCGTCTCGGCGACCAGAACCGCAGCGTCGCGTTCGGCGAGAAGAACCGCACGTCGGGCCTCGAAAGCCTCGGACACTCTGGATCGCGCCACGTTCACGCGCTTACCGGCGTCGGCCTTCTCCTTGCCCGGCAGGGTGCCGAGCGCCCGCCGCGCCAGTGCGAGCGGCGACTTGTCACCGAGATGCGCAATCTTGACCTGTGCGAGGTCGTCCAGGTCGGCTGCACCGGCCAAGGCCGCATCCGCGTTGTCGGCGGCAGTGGTGAGCGCCTCTTCCGCGAGTGCACTCGAATCGACCTCCGACACGGTGCCTTCCTTGTCAGCCACGAACGATGCCTCTCCTCGAAACTTCTTATGGTCTTGCGTTCAACACGGCTCCCGATCGGCGCTACGGTCCGATACCGCGGGTTCCGCCCGGAATCCTAGGCGATCCGGCGACGACGTCCGACTCGTCGGTCTTCCTAAGTACGGTTCTGCACCCGAGCGCTCGAGTAAAGGCAGATAGATGCAGCGGTCGCCAAGTTGAGGCTTTCCGCGCGTCCGTGGATGGGGATCCGAACCCGATGATCGGCCAGGGCCGCGACCTCGGGATCCAACCCGTGCGCTTCGTTTCCGAACAACCACGCGCTGGGCGCTCCGAGAAGTTCGTCCGCGTCGTCGAGGTCCACCTCACCGTCCGCTGCTGTCGCCAGCAACTGGATACCGGCTGCGCGGATCGTCTCGACAACGGCGTCGACGTCCCGCTCCCGCGCCACTGGCAGGTGGAACAGGCTGCCCGCGGACGACCGCACACATTTGCCGTTGTGCGGGTCCACGCTGTCTCCGGCAAGGATCACGCCGTCTGCACCCATCGCATCCGCCACCCGCAGCACCGTGCCCGCGTTTCCTGGTTCACCCATCGCTACCGGTACCGCGAGCAGCCGCGATCCGGCATCGACTGCCACGTCCAATGCGACGTCGACCAGATCACAGACGGCCACGAGCCCGGGCGGGGTCACTGTGTCGCTGAGTCCGCGAATCGCGCGTTCGGTGACGAGTGCCGTTCGCACTCCGCTCGCCTCGGCGCCGACGATCAAATCCCCGTAGCGGGATGCCGCATCCTCGGTGTGGAACAGCTCGCGAACGACCGTGCCACCGGCGAGTGCCTCACCCACCGAGTTCTCACCCTCGACGAGAAATCGGCCCGCTTTGCGACGATCCGCTGTTCGCAGCAGCTTCACAGCAGAAACGACCCGTGGTGTTCGCTCGGTGAGCGGATCCACGGGTCGTCTCCGGACTTCTGAACTGCTGGATTCGAGGCTCAGGCCACGTCTCCGGCAGGAGCGTTCACGTCGGACGGCAGCGCAGCCTTCGCGACGGCGACCAGACCGGCGAATGCTTCGCTGTCAGAGACAGCCAGCTCGGCGAGGTTCTTGCGGTCGACCTCGACCTCTGCCAGGTGCAGACCCTGGATCAGACGGTTGTAGGTGATGTCGTTCGCGCGGGCCGCGGCGTTGATGCGAGTGATCCACAGCTTGCGGAAGTCACCCTTGCGAGCGCGACGGTCGCGGTATGCGTAGGTCAGCGAGTGGAGCTGCTGCTCCTTGGCCTTGCGGTACAGACGCGAACGCTGTCCGCGGTATCCGCTGGACGCCTCGAGAATCGAACGGCGCTTCTTCTGGGCGTTGACCGCCCTCTTTACGCGTGCCACTGAAAAATCCTGTCAATCTAGGGATCCACGAGGGACCCCGGGTGGTCAATGCAAATGTCAGATGTCGAGCAGGCGCTTGATGCGCGGGGTGTCGGCCTTGCTGACGACAGCCTTGCCATCGAGGCGACGGGTCACCTTGGTGGGCTTGTGCTCGAGCAGGTGGCGGCGACCGGCCTTCTGGCGCAGGATCTTTCCGCTGCCGGACACCTTGAATCGCTTCGCGGTGCCGCTGTGGGTCTTCGACTTGGGCATGGAATCCTCGGTTTCTGTATTTCTGTCGTGCTGATGGAGTCTGGTCTAGCTGCTGGGAGCTTCCGTGGACGAATCCCCGGAGGCCGGGGCAGCCGGCTTCGCAGGCGTTGCCGGAGCCGCCGGAGCTGCAGGCGCTGCCCGCTGGGCAGGCGGTGCTGCTGCACTTTCCTGCGCCTTCACGCGTGTCTTCGCACCCTTGTGAGGGGCGAGCACCATGGTCATGTTGCGGCCGTCCTGCTTGGCCGACGTCTCCACGAACCCGAGGTCCGCGACATCCGCACCCAAACGCTGCAGAAGCCGGAATCCCAGTTCGGGACGAGACTGCTCACGACCACGGAACATGATCGTGACCTTGACCTTCGATCCGGCTTCGAGGAAGCGAACGACGTTGCGCTTCTTGGTCTCGTAGTCGTGATCGTCGATCTTCGGACGGAGCTTCTGCTCCTTGATGACCGTCAGTTGCTGGTTCTTGCGCGATTCGCGCGCCTTCTGCGCGTTCTCGTACTTGAACTTGCCGTAGTCCATGATCTTGCAGACCGGTGGACGGGCGTCCGGTGCCACCTCGACCAAATCGAGGTCGGCATCGAGAGCCAGGCGAAGTGCATCTTCAACACGCACGATGCCCACCTGTTCCCCGCCGGGTCCGACCAGACGGACCTCGGGAACTCGGATGCGCTCGTTGATGCGGGTCTCAGTGCTGATGGGGCCTCCTAGGTTGTACGGGCTGGTCTACGTGACCGCCCGCAGCCTGTACTGCCCGGATCCCGACAAAAAAGCCCCGCTACGGTGAACTGTCACCTTGCGGGGCCCGATGTCGACCGATCGTGCAACCTCTTCGGCATAAGCCGAAACGGCGGCACCCTCCAATCGGAGGACTCGGGACGGACTACGCCGAACCGAGTGACCGGACCACTGAACAGCGATTTTGCGTACTGCCAGGGTGGGAGTCGGACTCCACTTGCTGCCCCCGAACTTCTCCGAGGGCGGTCGTTGCAAACCAGAATAGCATTTGCCCATGTCGGAGGCTAATCGGCAGGGCCCGTATCGAAAGCTGATCGACACCGCACGACGCAGGCGTGAGACGAGATGGAATCCTTGACGTCATGACGGACAACATCGAAAGCAACCAAGACGACTCGGTTCGCGAACTTTCCGACGTACCGGCCGTGGAGGTCATCAGCCGCGCCGCGGTAATGCTGATGAGCTCGGCTGCCGAGAAGCTCGGCCTGTCCGATCCGGACCCCGACGCGAGCACGCACCGAGACCTCGACGAGGCACGGCGAGTCATCACCGCGCTGGCCGGCCTCGTCACCTCGTCCGTCGAGTACCTCGGCCCTCACGCCGGCCCGATTCGGGAGGGTCTGCAGGCATTGCAGCGCGCCTTCCGCGAGGCCTCTCCCTACCCCGACGAGCCCGGCAAGGGCCCCGGCGAGAAGTACACCGGTCCCGTTCACTGACGCTGTGAGGGGTTGTCCGGCGCCGCCACCGAATTTGCACGATGATCGGGTGATGACCCTCACGCACTTCGTCCTGGTTCCCGGATTCTGGCTCGGCGGCTGGGCCTGGGGTTCGGTCGCCTCGAACCTCACCGGCCGTGGCCACAAGGTCACGGCACTGACACTTCCCGGGCTCGACGACGCGGCCACCGACAAGGGCGACATCACACTCGACGATCACGTCAAGGCGGTCGTCGACGCGGTCGAAACCGATGTCGGCGACACCGAACAGGTGGTTGTGGTGGCGCACAGCGGCGCCGGACCCGTCGCTTACATGGCCACCGATCGCGCCCACGAACGACTCGATCGAGTCGTGTATGTCGACAGCGGACCGATGCCGTCGGGCGCTCGCCTGCGCGACGACATCGACGGCGCCGAGGCACTCCCCTTTCCCTCGTGGGCGGAACTCGAGGAAGACGGCAGCAGTATCGACGGTCTCGACGACGCAGCTCTCGAGAACTTCCGCGCCCGTGCCGTACCTCACCCGGCCGGCCCGGCCCGCGACGAAGTTCAGGTCACCGATGACCGCCGACTGTCGGTGCCGGTCACCGTGGTGTGCAACAGCTTCCCCGCGGAAGTGATCACACAGATGGCTGCAGCTGGCCACCCCATGGCAGCCGAGCTCGAATCGATCGAATCGGTCGAGTACGTGGACCTGCCCACCGGACACTGGCCGATGTGGTCACGTCCGGACGACCTGGCGGAAATACTGCACGCCGTAACTGTCGACTGACAGCCCATCAGCTCTTGGCGGCTACCTTTTTCGGTGTCCGCTTCGACGCCGCGGTCTTCTTCACTGCCGGCTTCCTCGCGGGCTTCACGGACTTGCGCGGTGTGGAATCCGGCCGATTCTCGAGTACCTCACGCAAGAACGTGCCGGTGTAGCTCGCTGGAACCTGTGCAACCTCTTCTGGGGTGCCTTCCGCCACGACCGCACCGCCGCCCGAGCCTCCCTCCGGCCCCATGTCCACGATCCAGTCCGACGTCTTGATCACGTCGAGGTTGTGCTCGATGACGATGACCGTATTTCCCTTGTCGACAAGCCCGTTCACCACTCCGAGCAACTTGCGAATGTCCTCGAAATGCAGGCCCGTGGTGGGCTCGTCGAGGATGTAGACCGTCCGGCCCGTCGACCGCTTCTGCAGCTCGGCCGCAAGCTTGACGCGTTGGGCCTCGCCGCCCGACAAGGTGGGCGCCGGCTGTCCCAGTCGTACATAACCGAGCCCGACCTCGACCAAGGTCTTCAAGTAACGGTGGATGGAGGTGACGGGCTCGAAGAACTCCGCTGCCTGCTCGATCGGCATGTCGAGGACCTCGGCGATCGTCTTGCCCTTGTAGTGAACCTCGAGCGTCTCGCGGTTGTACCGCGCGCCATGGCACACCTCGCACGGGACATACACGTCGGGGAGGAAGTTCATCTCGATCTTCAGGGTGCCGTCGCCGGAGCAGGCCTCACACCTGCCACCCTTCACGTTGAAGGAGAACCGGCCTGGCTGATATCCGCGAACCTTCGCTTCGGTCGTGGCCGCGAACAGGGTGCGAATCTTGTCGAACACACCTGTGTACGTCGCGGCGTTCGAACGCGGCGTGCGTCCGATCGGTGACTGATCGACCTGTACCAGCTTGTCCAACTGGTCGAGCCCGTTGATGCGGGTATGACGTCCGGGAACCTGACGAGCACCGTTGAGCTTGTTGGCCATCACCGTCGCAAGGATGTCGTTGACGAGCGTCGACTTGCCCGAGCCGGAGACACCGGTGACCGTGGTGAGGACACCCAGCGGGAAGCTCACGTCGATACCGCCCAGATTGTGCTCGCGCGCGCCGACGACAGTGACCTGACGCTTGCGGTCCACCGGCCGACGAATGTCCGGAACCTCGATGAAGCTGCGGCCGGAAAGGTAAGCACCCGTGAGGGACTCGTCACATTCGAGAAGCTCTTGGTACGGGCCGCTGTGCACGACCTTGCCGCCGTGCTCGCCGGCGAGCGGACCGATGTCCACCACCCAGTCCGACATCCGAATGGTGTCCTCGTCGTGTTCGACGACGATCAGAGTGTTTCCGAGGTCACGCAACCGGGTGAGGGTCTCGATGAGACGACGGTTGTCACGCTGATGCAGTCCGATCGAGGGCTCGTCCAACACGTAGAGCACGCCCACGAGCCCGGAGCCGATCTGCGTGGCGAGCCGGATGCGCTGTGCCTCCCCTCCGGAAAGCGTGCCGGCGGCGCGCGAAAGCGAGAGGTACTCGAGGCCGACGTCCAGCAGGAATCCGAGCCTGGCCTGAACTTCTCTCAGGACCTGGCCGGCAATGGCCTCTTCACGGGAGGCCAGCGAGAGGCTGTTCAGGAAGTCCGCACAATCGGAGATCGACAGTTCGCATACTTCGGCGATCGACTTCTTACCGAACTTGCCGCTCGCGATGGTGACCGAAAGGATCTCCGGCTTCAGTCGGGCTCCTCCACACGCGGGACACGGAATGTCGCGCATGTACCCGTCGTAGCGTTCCTTCATCTGGTCCGATTCGGTCTGCTCGAGTCGACGATGCAGGAAAGGCATGACGCCTTCGAAATCCGCGTAGTACGAGCGGACCCGGCCGTATCGATTCTTGTAGCGGACGTGGACCTGATCGGTGCTGCCCTCGAGGATGGCTTTTCGGGCCTTCGCGGGGAGCTTGTTCCACGGCGTGTCCATGTCGAAACCGAGGACGTCACCCAGCCCCGACAGCAATCGGCCGAAGTACTCGGACGTCTGTCCCATCGACCACGGTGCGACCGCGCCTTCCTGCAACGTCATTTCCGGATCGGGAACGACCAGCTCGGGGTCGACTTCCTTGCGGATGCCGAGCCCGATGCATTCGGGGCAGGCGCCGTACGGCGAGTTGAACGAGAAGGACCGAGGCTCGAGGTCGTCGATCGCCAGTGCGTGGCCGTTGGGGCAAGCCAGTTTTTCCGAGAAGCGTCGTTCACGATCCGCAGCGTTCTCTTCACGATCGACGAAATCGAGCACGACGATGCCCTCGGCGAGGCGTAGCGCCGTCTCGATCGAGTCGGTCAGGCGCTGCTTCGAACTGGGCTTGACGGCGAGGCGGTCGACGACCACCTCGATGTCGTGCTTCTCCTGCTTCTTCAGCGTCGGCGGGTCAGTCAGCTGATGAACCACTCCATCGACCCGAACGCGCGAATAGCCCTGACCGTTCAGCTGATCGAAAAGGTCGACGAACTCGCCCTTGCGAGTCCTCACCACCGGCGCGAGAACCTGGAATCGGGTGCCCTCCTCCATGTCGAGCACCTGATCGACGATCTGCTGCGGCGTCTGCCGCGCGATCTGTTCACCACAGACCGGGCAGTGGGCGGTGCCTGCGCGCGCGTAGAGAAGGCGGAGGTAGTCGTAGACCTCCGTGATGGTGCCGACGGTGGAGCGCGGGTTGCGGTTGGTCGATTTCTGGTCGATCGACACGGCGGGCGACAGTCCCTCGATGAAGTCGACATCGGGCTTGTCCATCTGCCCGAGGAACTGCCGGGCATACGCCGACAGCGACTCGACATACCGACGCTGCCCCTCGGCGAAGATCGTGTCGAAGGCGAGACTCGATTTACCGGAACCGGACAACCCCGTGAAGACGATCAGGCTGTCACGAGGCAAATCGATGTCGACCCCTCGCAGATTGTGCTCACGCGCACCCCGCACGATCAGGCGATCCGCCACTCCAAGTCCCTTCATTGTTCGACGAGCCGACTCTCGGACGACCGAAGAATCAGGCTTCGTCATCGTAGTTCGCCCCACCGACACGTTTCGGGTCGCAGACGTGCAGTCCGGACTCACCTGCACGTATCCGACGGTAGCCTGCCCACATGAGCGATCGAACCCTCGATATCGACGACAACTACACCGGACACGTGAGCAGCGGCTCACGTCCACAACGACGAACCACCGCCGGTGCTCGCATCACGAAGATGTCGGTCGGCCCCATGGACAACAACGTCTATGTCGTCGTTTGTTCCGCAACCGGCGACTCCTTGCTGATCGACGCGGCGAACGAAGCCGAGCATGTTCTCGAACTGGTGGAGGGGTTGCCGAAGCCTCTCGGCCGAATCGTCACGACCCACCAGCACGGCGACCACTGGCTCGCGCTCGAAGAGGTCGCCGAGACGACCGGGGCGCCCACCTCGGCACATCCGCTCGACGCGGACGCGCTCCCCGTGCGCCCGGACCGTTTGCTGGAAGACGGCGACACCGTGCGAGTGGGTGAACTGACATTGGACGTGATTCACCTTTCGGGACACACACCAGGTTCGATAGCGCTCGCCTTCGCCGACTCGGACGGCAGTACGCACGTGTTCACCGGCGACTCACTGTTCCCTGGTGGCGTGGGAAAGACGGCAGAATCCGAACAGTTCGAGTCATTGCTGCACGACGTGGAGACGAAGATCTTCGGCCGCTACCCCGACAGCACGGTCGTCTACCCCGGACACGGTGACGACACGACTCTCGGCGCAGAGCGGCCCTCCATCGCCAAGTGGAAGGAACGCGGCTGGTGAGCCAGGTTTTCCGAGTCCATCACCACCCGTACTCCGACGCCGAATCCGAAGCCTGGTTAGGGTGAGACGAGTACCAAACAATTGGAGGATGCCGATGCTCGTTCGTCGAATTGCCCGCCCGTTGCTGTCCACGATCTTCATCGCTGGCGGCGTCGATGCGCTCAAGAATCCCAGTGGGAAGGCACAAGCCGCAACGCCCCTGATCGACAAGTCGACCGAGGCTCTGCCGTCGTCCGTGACGGACAGCGTGCCCACAGACGCGGAGACACTCGTAAAGATCAATGCCGCCGTCCAGATCGGTGGCGGCGTGCTCCTCGCAACGGGGAAGGCCCCGCGCCTTGCCTCGTTGGCTCTCGCGGGCAGTCTCGTCCCCACCACCCTTGCAGGTCACGACTTCTGGAACGAGAACGATCCCGCTCAGCGTTCCGCTCAGCGGACTGCGTTCCTCAAGAACGTGAGCCTTCTCGGTGGCTTGCTAATAGCGTCGGTCGACACCGAGGGCAAGCCGTCCCTCGGTTGGCGCGGCAGGCGCGCAGCAAGCAAGGCGCAGACGTCGTTGTCCGCAGCGCTCCCGATCGCATCCTCGGGTGACGATCACCGCGTCGAGCAGGCACTCACGTCCGCGTCGGAACGCGCACGCACCCTCGGCGGGGAAGCAGCCGAACGTGGTTCGGGCCTCTTCGACACTGCACGTGAGCGCGGATCCGAGCTTGCGAAGACGGCTCTCGACAAGGGCAGTGAGTTCGCCGAGGTCGCAAAGGATCGCGCTCCCGACCTCGCAGAAACCGCCCGAGAGAAGAGCAGCGACTGGGCGTCCCTCGCAGCCGAGAAGAGCAGCGACTGGGCGTCCACCGCCGCCGAGCAGGGCGAGGTTCTGGGCAAGCGGGCACGTAAGCGCGGCGACGAACTGAACAAGCGCAGCGAGGCACTGAGCAAGAAGGCGCACAAGCGCAGCGAAGCGCTGAACAAGAAGGCCCGCAAACGCGGCGAGGTCTTGAGCAAGCGCGGCGAGTTGCTGAGCAAGAAGGCACTCGAGCAGACCGAGGCAGCGCTCGAGAAGGCACGCGCAGAGCGCGCCAAACTGGCGAAGTGACCCGTCCGCAGAGTGCGCTGACCAGCGCACTCTGCGGAGCGTCACCGCCACGACTAGACTTCCTTGGCACTTTTGCCGCCGTATCAGGCAGTGCAGCCGAACCAGCCGAGGAGACGCTTTGCCCCACGAGGGAACGTCACACGACGAGCGAGAGCTCGAGCAGAAGTATGTGACGAATTTGTACGACCGGCTCGACGAACTCCGCGCCTACGCAGCGGATCGTCTGAGCCGAATCCTGTTGGAATCAGGGGGTACACCCCAAGCCCGCAGTGAACGTGAATCGTTCAATCAGCTCTACACCGAAGACCTCGCGAAGTACGACGCCGCCGAGAACGGATTGGCGTTCGGCCGAATCGACCTCGACGACGAGGCGCGGTACGTCGGACGCCTCGGCATCCTCGACGAGGAGAACGATTACGAGACGCTCCTCCTGGACTGGCGCGCACCGATGGCGCGGCCGTTCTACCTCGCCACACCCGCTGCCCCCGACGGGGTGACCCGTCGACGCCACATCAGGTCCCGCAGTCGCACGGTCACGGCGATCAACGACGAGTATCTCGATCTGGATGCCGCCGAGTCGGCCGGGGCCGGAGTCGTTGCCGGCGGGGTCGCCGGCGAGAGCGCGTTGCTTTCGGCGTTGAATGCCGCGCGAACCGGCCATATGAACGACATCGTGGAAACGATTCAGGGCGAACAGGACGCCATCATCCGGACCGAGCACAAGAGCGTGCTTGTCGTCCAAGGCGGTCCAGGTACCGGGAAAACTGCAGTCGCGCTGCACCGCGCCGCCTACCTGCTCTACACGTATCGCCGTCAGCTCGCGAAGAGCGGTGTGTTGATAATCGGACCCAACCCCACTTTCCTCGACTACATCGGGCAAGTGCTCCCCTCCCTCGGCGAGACCGGCGTGTTGCTGTCCACCATCGGCGACCTGTATCCCGGCGTGCGTGCCACCCACGAAGAATCGCTCGAAGCCGGAATGATCAAGGGGTCCACCGACATGGTCGCGATCCTGAAGCAGGCAGTCCGCGATCGACAGGAAGTGCCCAAGGAACCCGTCGCTTTGAGTTTCGACACCTATGGACTTCGACTGGACCGCAAGACGGTCACGCGGGCACGGGGTCGCGCACGCTCTTCTCGACGGCCGCACAACCTTGCACGGCCGATATTCGTGTCGGCAGTCATCGAGGCGCTCGCGGACCAGCTCGCTGGGCGAGTCGGCGAGAATCTGGTCGACGAGGGAAATCTGCTGAGCCGAAACGATATTGCGGACATGCGTGACGAGATGCGCGAAGACCCGGAGATCATGGCTGCGGTCAACGGCCTGTGGCCCGAGCTTTCGCCCACCGTCGTGCTCCGCGACCTGCTGGCGTCTCCACAACGGCTCGCTTCGGCAGCGCCCGACCTCACTCGGAGCGACCAGGACGCGTTGCACCGGGATGCACGAATCGGATTCAGCGACGCCGATGCTCCTCTCCTGGACGAGCTGGCCGAACTTCTGGGCGTCGACGATGCGGCCGAACGCGAACGTGCGCAACGCGAGTGGCGAGCACAGATCGAAGACGCTCAGGGCGCACTGGACATCCTCACCGGTTCCGCGCCACAGGATCTCGAGGACGAACTCGACCCGGAGATCCTCATGGCGTACGACCTCATCGACGCGAGCCAGCTCGCGCAACGCCACGATGTCGGTCGCAAACAGACCACTGCCGAACGCGCCGCCGGCGATCGAACGTGGACCTACGGCCACGTCATCGTGGACGAGGCACAGGAACTTTCCGACATGGCGTGGCGAATGTTGATGCGCCGCATCCCGAATCGCTGGATCACGCTGGTCGGCGATACCGCACAGACCGGAGATCCTGCGGGAACCACCTCCTGGCAGCGGATCCTCGAGCCGTATGTTGCCAACCGCTGGAAGCTGACCGAACTCACGGTCAACTACCGGACACCGGCCGAGATCATGGAAATCGCGCACACCGTCCTGCAGGAGATCGATCCGACACAGTCGGAGCCGCGCTCCATCCGTGAATCCGGATTCGCGCCGTGGGCCCAGCGGGTGCCGTCCGAAGCCGACCTCGAGGACGCCGTCCGCGAGCAGCTGAGCCGGGAGTCCGCGCCGGGAACCACCGTGGTGATCGGCAGCCACAGCCGCGTCACCGATCTCACCGACCTGCAGTCCGATTCGGTGAGTGTTCTCACGGTGCGCGATGCGAAGGGCCTCGAGTTCGATTCCGTGCTGATCGTCGAACCTGGAGAAATCCTCGACGAATCACCACGCGGCATCAACGACATCTACGTGGCCCTCACCCGCGCGACCCAACGCCTCGGCGTGATCCATCACCAGGAATTGCCCGTCAGCCTGAGCGGCCTTGCCGGCGTGAATCAGAACTGACAGCCGACGCACGTGCCCCCGTAGCCGACCGGCTACGGGGGCACCTGGTACGACGAGAATCAGCGAATCGTGTGCACGATCAGCACATCCGAAGTCGACTTACGTGCTGCGTCCGAGGGGACGGACCCGAGCAGACGTCCGGTCAACGTGTTGAGGCCACGATTACCGATGACGAGGAGTTCCGCTTTCGTCTCCTCGACCAGATCGAGGAGCGATTCCACCGGTGCACCCACCACGGCCCGCTCCTCGACCTCCTTGACGCCGGCTCCGTGCGCACGCTCGCGCGCGGTGCGCAGAATGTCGTATGTCGGTGCCGAACCAGTGATCTGGTAAGCCTCGTCCTTCAACGCATCTGCCGCCTTGCCCACGTCCTTCGGGTCGGCCGGGTAGTAAGCGCAGGCGATGATCAACTTCGCACCCGCGTCCCCCGCGATGGCAGCGGCCTTCTCGACGGCCCGTAGCGACGATTCGGAGCCATCGGTTCCGACGACAACGGTCCGGTAGGCGCTCATTCATTCCTCCAAAAGTGCGGACGGTCAATAGGCCGCGGGCAGGCACCGTCGATGCCGGACCCTCGGCCACTTTGCTGACACTAGCGGTAACAGCCGTCAGAATTGCGCTTTTGCAGCACAAGCGACATGTCGGGCTGTGTAGAGCACAAATTTTCTTCTGGTTTCAGCGTGATTCTCCGTGACGTGGACCGAAGAGTCCGTCGGGGAACACACCTGCGGCGACCAATGTCTTCCGCCACGGCAACGCCAGTTCCAGGAGACGTTCGACACCGTCCTCACCGAGATTCGCCCAGGGCGCCACCGCAAGCTCGTCCGTCAGATCCTCGACGACCTCGCGTAGTTCGATACCGTCCGCAGTGAGCGCGCCGTTGCCATCGAGCAGTTCCCGATCACGAAGGCCGCTACATGTCGCGTCCCACTCTTCCTGCGTCCATCCCCTGCGAGTGCGCGCGAACTTCGCCGTGAATCCGATCCCGGTCGCGGTGTGGGTCACGAGCGCTTCGAGTCCACTCAGTCCCGCGGTCTGCAGTGCTGCGATATGCCCGTCGCCTCGATACTCCCGCAGCAGTGTCAAACCATGCCAGAGAACGAGATGCGACTCCTCCGGCCACTCCAGGTCTGCGTGCCCCGCATACAGTGGCCGCCCCTCCGGCCCCGGAATTCCATCGGCAGCGATCGAGACTAGCTGCGCGGCCTCCGCCATCTCCGGCGATGAGGTGACATCCTCGCCCAACAGGCGAACGTAAGCCTCGCCGACCGCGGCCGTGCGCGCGGAAGCGATGTCTTTCGGATCCGCAAGGCTCCAGGCCCTCGGTACGACCCCGGCGATCAGATCCGGGCTGAAATTGTAGAACGTCGACGCCACCACACCCGGTCCGACGGCGCCCATCGGAGCGGCCCGGCCTGCGAAGTACGTCATCCGTCCCGGCTCGAGCCCGAGGGTCACGAATCCGGTCTCCACCTCGGGAACGAAATATCCGAGTGCGTGAAGCAGATCCAACGATCGGGCCGCGCGTCCGGCGGTCTGTGCATCCATATCGGCGACCGTACCGGCCAGCGCCGAACACCGCGGCCTCTAGCTCAGCCCGGCAGCGTCCATGCCGCGCAATTCCTTCTTGAGGTCGGCGATCTCGTCGCGGAGACGACCCGCCAATTCGAATTGAAGGTCGCGCGCGGCATTCATCATCTGATCGGTGAGCTGCGCCACCAGGTCGGCCAACTCGGCGCGCGGCATCGACTTGGTATCGCGTCCCTCGTACACGCCGGCGCTTACTGCGCGCCCTGCCTCACCTTGTGCCCGCCGACCACGCGACGCATTGCGTCCCGACCCACCCACATCGACTCCTGCGGCCGTGTCGTCGGCTTCCTCGTAGACCTGATCGAGAATGTCGGCGATCTTCTTGCGCAACGGCTTCGGATCCACACCCATCTTGGTGTTGTAGGCGATCTGCTTCTCGCGGCGCCGTTCCGTCTCTTCGATCGCGTGCTGCATCGAGTCGGTGATCCGGTCCGCATACATGTGGACCTGACCCGACACGTTGCGGGCCGCGCGGCCGATCGTCTGGATGAGACTGGTCGAGCTTCGAAGAAAACCTTCCTTGTCCGCGTCGAGAATTGCCACGAGAGAAACTTCGGGCAGATCCAATCCCTCACGCAGAAGGTTGATTCCGATGAGCACGTCGTACTCGCCCAGACGCAACTGGCGAAGCAACTCGACGCGACGGAGCGTGTCGATGTCGGAGTGCAGGTATCGAACCCGGATGCCGAGCTCGAGCAGATAGTCCGTGAGATCTTCGGACATCTTCTTCGTCAACGTCGTGACGAGTACCCGTTCGTTCTTCTCGGCGCGCTCTCGGATCTCGTGGACCAGGTCGTCGATCTGCCCCTTCGTGGGCTTGACGACCACCTCGGGGTCCACCAGACCGGTCGGCCGAATGACCTGCTCGACGAACTCTCCGCCCGCCTGACCCAATTCGTACTTACCCGGGGTGGCCGAAAGGTACACGGTCTGGCCGATACGCCCCGAGAACTCCTCCCAGGTGAGAGGTCGGTTGTCGGTGGCGGAAGGCAAACGGAATCCGAACTCGACCAGGTTGCGTTTGCGGGACATGTCGCCTTCGTACATGGCACCGATCTGCGGGACCGTGACGTGTGACTCGTCGATGACGAGAAGGAAGTCCTCCGGGAAGTAGTCGATCAGGGTGGCCGGCGCCGACCCCGCCGGTCGGCCGTCGATGTGCCTCGAGTAGTTCTCGATACCGGAACAGAAGCCGACCTGTTTGATCATCTCGAGGTCGTATTGAGTGCGCATACGCAGTCTCTGAGCCTCGAGCAGCTTGCCCTTGTTCTCGAGATCCGCCAGACGCTCCTCGAGTTCCGCCTCGATGTCCTTGACCGCGCGTTCCATGCGCTCGGGACCGGCGACGTAGTGAGTAGCGGGGAAGATGCGTACCGAGTCGACTTGCCGTACGACGTCACCGGTAAGCGGGTGGAGGTAGTACAGCGCCTCGATCTCGTCTCCGAAGAACTCGATCCGGACCGCGAGCTCCTCGTAGGAGGGAATGATCTCCACGGTGTCGCCACGAACGCGAAACGATCCACGGGTGAACGCCATGTCGTTGCGGTTGTACTGAACGTCGACGAGCAGCCTCAGCAGTGCATCGCGCGGTACCTCGACACCGACTTCGAGCTCGACGGAGCGATCCAGGTACGACTGTGGGGTACCGAGGCCGTAGATGCAGGACACCGACGCCACGACCACGACGTCACGCCGTGACAGCAGACTCGACGTGGCCGAGTGCCGCAATCGCTCCACGTCGTCGTTGACCGACGAGTCCTTCTCGATGTAGGTGTCCGTCTGCGCGATGTACGCCTCCGGCTGGTAGTAGTCGTAGTACGACACGAAGTACTCGACCGAGTTGTTGGGCAGCATGTCGCGAAGTTCGTTGGCCAACTGCGCGGCGAGAGTCTTGTTCGGCGCCATGACCAGCGTGGGGCGCTGCAGCTTCTCGATCATCCAGGCGGTGGTGGCCGACTTACCCGTTCCGGTCGCGCCGAGGAGCACGACGTCCTTCTCCCCCGCCCTGATGCGTTTCTCGAGATCGGCGATGGCCGCGGGCTGATCGCCGGCGGGCACGTGCTCGCTGACGACCTCGAAAGGGGTCGACGACCGCTCGATCTCCCCGACCGGACGAAACTCGGAATGCGCAACCACTGGATGCTCGGATGCAAACGCCATGAAGCCAGGGTATGCCGCGCTACCGACACTCGTCGTCATCGCACCGACGTCCAGGCCGAATTCCCGGTAGGTTGCACGCATGAACGGCTCGCTCACCCACATGCATCCGCCGAAGATCGAGTCGTTCGACCTGGTGGAGCGCACCAACACGGACCCTAAGGGCTTCGTTCGCCCGGTCGACCACTACCGGGTCGAACCGTGGGGTCTCTACATGGCGCGGCCTGCCGATCATCGGCAGTTCCACTACCTCGAGTCCTGGCTCCTGCCCGACCTCGGCCTGCGCGCCTCGGTTTTCCACTACCACCCGTATCACGCCCGTGACCAGGACCATTACGTGGACATCGGCGCCTTCACTCGCGGCGACACCGTGTGGAAGTCCGAGGACCACTACCTCGACCTCGTCATACGCACCGGTCGCGACACCGAGTTGCTCGACGTCGACGAACTTCTGGCCGCGAACCAGCAGGGCATCCTCGACGATGCGACCTCTCGGCAAGCTGTACACACCGCAGTTCGCGCCATCGACGGCATTGCCGCACACGGTCACGATCTCGGTGCGTGGCTGGCCTCGCTGGGGATGCCGATCAATTGGCGTTGACGCTCCACCCGGTACGTTCCGCCCACTCGTGCGCCCGGAGGTAGGCGGAGTCGAACCACGGCGTCTTCGTGTCGACGTAGGCCGCGATCGCGTCCTTGTAGTCGGTGTGTCCGGCTGCGGCGTCTGCCGCGTGCCTCTTCAGATCCAGATACTCCGCCCGAGCCGATTCGTCGGCGCACAACCAGTCGCGAAACAGCAGCGCGAACTGCTGCCCGGGCCACCCGTCCACACGCAGATGAATATTCACGGGCCGTCCGGGATCGGCACCGCCGTGCAGTCGCTTCTCCCAGATCGCTGGGTCGGTCTCGCCACCGACGGATCGGGGCTTCGGCTCGTCCGACGTGATGTGTTCGACCCGTGGGAAGCCTGCATCGGCCAACGGCTCCGCCAACTCGTCGGCTACCGACAGATCCGGGACGGTGATCTGTACATCGACGACGTCCTTGGCTTCGAGGCCGGGAATCGCGGTCGAGCCGATGTGGTCGATTCGCAGCGCGCGGTGACCACACACCATTTTCAGTCTGCCGACAAGACGCGCTGCCTCGGCTTCCCAAGAGGGGTCGTGAGCGACCAGACGCGGCAGCACGCGCACCACGTTGCGCTCCCTGATGTTCCGCTCGAACGGCACGAGGCGCCGCGACCACAAGTCGCGAATCTGCGGCTCGAGAACGCCAGGCTCGCCGCCGTTGTCCAGCCAGATGTCTGCCACCTCTCGGCGCCGTTCATCGGTAGCCTGTGCGGCGATCCGTGCGCGCGCGTCGGATTCGGGCATCCCCCTCGACCCGACGAGACGTCGAATTCGTTCCTCGGCATCCACGTACACGACGGCGACAAGATTGAACGCCGGGCCCATGTTGCCCTCGACCAGCAGTGGAATATCTTGCACCACAACAGCATCGTCCGGCGCCTCGGCAAGCTTCTCGGCAGTACGTTGGCCCACGAGCGGATGCACAATCGAGTTGAGCGCCGTTCGCGACTCGTCGTCGGCGAAAGCGAGTGCGGCGAGGGCAGGACGGTCGAGCGCACCGGCCGAGTCCAGAATGCCCTCACCGAATCGCTCCACCAGCGCGGCCAGCCCGGCACTGCCCGGCTCCACCACCTCGCGTGCAATGACGTCCGCGTCGACGATGACAGCGCCGAGCTCGGCAAGAACTTTCGATACGGTGGACTTGCCTGCTCCGATGCCTCCGGTGAGGCCGATTCTCAACACGGGCACCAGTGTCGCATCCGCAGCGGGTTCACGGCGCGCCGGACATCAATAGACTCACCGGCCCCAAATACCACAACTGACCAGTTCGGTCGGTTATGTTCGACGCAACGTACCAAGCTGCACCTTCTCAACGAAAGGGAATCGATGCGAGCACACAGCCGACAGACAGGTCGACACCGCCTCGGAATGGTCGACGGCGTGCATTGCATGGATTTCCCCCAGGTCGCGCTCGCATTGTCCGAACACCGCCGCACCTGGTTGACGTCACTGATCAGCCAGGGCCGTCACAGCTTCACCGCCATCCGCAAGCGCACGACCGACGTGTCGGCACACTGGATTCCGGTCACCGCCAACTAGCCACCTCCGCCTTCACAACGCCGGCCCCGTTCGGGGTCGGCGTTTCGTCGTGCGCGAACTCGGTCGCGTGCCGGGATCGCACAACCGAAAAGGGCCCCGCCACCTTTCGGTGACGGGGCCCTTCAGTGCCTGATCGAGTCAGGCATCACGTGCTATGCGTTGCCCGACAGCTTCTCGCGAAGTGCTGCAAGCTGTGCGTCGCTCGCGAGCGATCCACCGGCAGAAGACTCCGAAGCGGAGCTGGCTGCGGCGGGGACGTCGGCATCTGCCGCACCCGACTCAGAGGAGTAGCCGGCAGCAGCGGTGGCAGCCTCGGCGGCCTCGTCTGCAGCGGTCTTCTCCATCTGAGCGGTGTGCATCTTGTGACGACGCTCGGCCTCGGCGTAGCGGCCTTCCCACTCTTCACGAACCTTGTCCGAGCCCTCGAGCCATTCGTTGGTCTCGGGATCGAAGCCCTCGGGGAAGATGTAGTTGCCCTGCTCGTCGTAGCTGTCCGCCATGCCGTACTTGGACGGATCGAACTCGGCGTTGTAATCCTCGTTGGCCTGCTTCAGCGACAGCGAGATACGACGACGCTCGAGATCGATGTCGATGACCTTGACGAGAGCATCGTCGCCGACGCCGACAACCTGGTCCGGGACCTCGACGTGGCGCTCGGCCAGCTCGGAGATGTGAACGAGGCCTTCGATTCCCTCTTCGACGCGAACGAACGCACCGAACGGAACCAGCTTGGTGACCTTGCCGGGCACGATCTGGCCGATGGCGTGCGTGCGGGCGAACTGACGCCACGGGTCTTCCTGCGTCGCCTTGAGCGACAGCGAAACGCGCTCGCGGTCCAGGTCGACGTCGAGAACCTCGACGGTGACCTCGGTGCCGACCTCGACAACCTCGGACGGGTGGTCGATGTGCTTCCAGGACAGCTCGGAGACGTGCACGAGGCCGTCGACGCCGCCCAGGTCCACGAAGGCACCGAAGTTGACGATCGAGGAGACGACGCCCTTACGGACCTGTCCCTTCTGCAGCTGGTGCAGGAACTCGCTGCGAACCTCGGACTGCGTCTGCTCGAGCCATGCGCGGCGCGAGAGAACGACGTTGTTGCGGTTCTTGTCGAGCTCGATGATCTTGGCCTCGATCTCCTTGCCGACGTACGGCTGGAGGTCGCGGACGCGACGCATCTCGACGAGCGAGGCAGGCAGGAAGCCGCGGAGACCGATGTCCAGGATGAGACCACCCTTGACGACCTCGATGACGGTGCCCTTGACGGCCTCGTCCTTCTCCTTGAGCTCCTCGATGGTGCCCCAAGCGCGCTCGTACTGCGCACGCTTCTTCGACAGGATCAGTCGACCTTCCTTGTCCTCCTTGGTGAGGACGAGAGCTTCGACCTCATCGCCCACGGAGACGACCTCGTTGGGGTCGACGTCGTGCTTGATGGAGAGCTCACGGGAAGGGATGACGCCTTCGGTCTTGTAACCGATGTCGAGCAGAACCTCGTCGCGATCGACCTTGACGATGGTTCCCTCGACGATGTCGCCATCGTTGAAGTACTTGATCGTGGCGTCGATGGCAGCGAGGAAGTCCTCGGCGGAGCCGATGTCGTTGACGGCTACCTGCGGCGAGGTAACGGTGGTGGAGGGCATGTGTTGAGTTGCTCCGGACGGGTTGGGGTCGGTTGATTATGTTCTGTCGGACAAGCAATCCGGCTACGCGATGTATTCCCCACAAGTGAGGTGTCACAAACCGGATCGCCGCGACCACACAGGTGTGCTCGCGTGCATTAGGCTACGCGCCCCGATACGAGCTGGGCAAACCGGGTACGAACGTGGGCAAACCGGTTACACACGGAGACAATCCGTACGCATAGTCTGACGGTCATGTCGGACACGTCTCCACGATCATCCTCGCCCGCGCCGACCCCCGACGAACGTCACGCGGCGGCGAACACCACCCTCGGGACCAGTGGCGTCGGCCGCACTCTCGTCGACTCCGAGACCAGTGAACGCGCGAGCCGTGCATGGTGGGATGCGGATGCCGCCGACTACCACCGGACACACGGGGACTTCTTGGGGGTCGATTCCGCGCAGGGCGAGTTCGTGTGGTGCCCGGAGGGGCTTCACGAAGGCGATCACCATCTCCTCGGTGACGTCGCGGGCAAGGACGTCCTCGAAGTGGGTTGCGGTTCGGCACCGTGCGCCAGATGGTTGGCCGGCCAGGACGCACGCGTGGTCGGCCTGGACATATCGATGCAGATGCTCAGCCGGGGCGTCGATGCCATGCATACCGGTGGGGCGACAGTGCCGCTCGTGCAAGCAGGAGCCGAGTCGCTCCCCTTTGCCGACGCAAGCTTCGACATCGCGTGTTCGGCTTTTGGCGCTATTCCGTTCGTGGCGGATTCCGCACGGGTGATGCGTGAAGTCGAGCGGGTACTGCGGCCGGGTGGGATCTGGGTTTTCGCGGTCAATCATCCGATTCGATGGATCTTTCTCGACGACCCGGGGCCGAAGGGGTTGACCGCCACACTCCCCTACTTCGACAGGACGCCGTACGTGGAGGTCGACGACGACAATGTCCCGACCTACGTGGAACATCACCGCACGATCGGCGACCGGGTTCGCGAAATCGTGGCGGCAGGGCTCGAGGTTCGCGACATCATCGAACCGGAGTGGCCCGAATGGCTGGACCGCGAGTGGGGCCAGTGGAGCCCGCTGCGCGGCCAATTGTTTCCGGGAACGGCGATATTCAGCTGCCGTAAACCCTGACCGTCACAGCAGCTTCGACAGAAAAGCCTTCGTCCGGTCGTGCTGTGGATTCGACAGAAGTTCGCGGGGCTCACCCGATTCCACGACTACGCCGGCGTCCATGAACACCAACTCGTCCGCCACTTCGCGCGCGAAGCCCATCTCGTGTGTCACGACGACCATGGTCATGCCGTCCTTGGCGAGCCTCTTCATCACAGCGAGCACCTCACCCACGAGTTCCGGATCGAGCGCCGAGGTGGGTTCGTCGAACAGCATCAGCTTCGGATCCATCGCCAGTGCACGAGCGATCGCCACCCGCTGCTGTTGACCTCCGGAAAGCTGCGCCGGGTAGGCATCCGCCTTGTCGGTGAGGCCGACCTGGTCGAGTAGAACCCGAGCCCGAGCGACCGCGTCCTTCTTGCCGACCTTCTTCACCCGCATGGGCGCCTCGATGACGTTCTCGAGTGCCGTGCGATGGGGAAAGAGATTGAAGTGCTGGAACACCATGCCGATGTCGCGGCGCTGTTTCGCCGCGGCCTTGGGGTGCAACTCGTAGAGCTTGTCCCCCTTCTCGCGGTACCCGACCAGCTCGCCGTCCACGTAGAGCCGTCCCGCGTTGACCTGTTCCAGGTGATTGATGCACCGCAGGAAGGTGGACTTGCCGGAACCGGACGGACCGACGAGGCACAACACCTGGCCCTTCTCGATCTCCAACGTGATGCCCTTCAGCACCTCGAGGGCCCCGAAGTTCTTGCAGACCTGATCAGCCTTGATCATCGGGGTCATTTCCGCTCCCGTCCGTGTGTATCCGGCATCTCATCTCCGTCGGGATCGCTGCCTGCGACCGGTTTACCCTGCGCGGCAGCCAGTGCCCGCAACTGTCGTGCGGTGAGCTTGCGGGTGGCACCCTTCGAGTAGTAACGCTCGAGGTAGTACTGCCCGACCATGAGGATGCTCGTGATCACCAGGTACCAGGTCGCGGCGACCAACAAAAGCGGAATCGGCTGGAAGTTCGAACCCGAGATGTCGCGAACTCGCCCATAGAGATCGAGGGTGTACGGAACCGCGGCAACGAGAGACGTGGTCTTCAGCATTCCGATCAACTCGTTACCCGTGGGCGGGATGATCACCCGCATCGCCTGCGGCAGGACTGTGCGCCGCATGGTCTGCGACCACGTCATACCGAGTGCGACCGATGCCTCGGTCTGTCCCTCGTTGACCGAGCTGATGCCTGCACGGACGATCTCGGCCATGTAGGCCGCCTCGTTCAACGCAAGACCGACGACCGCGAACAGGAAAGCCGCACTGATTCCCTGGATCTCGATGTGCACGAACTGATGCACGAACGGGATACCGAGATCGAGTTGCTTGTAGATGGACGGGAACAGACCCCAGAACACCAACTGGACATACACCGGAGTACCGCGAAACACCCAGAGGTAGATCCAGGCCGTGGCCTTGAGTACGGGATTCGGTGACAACCGCATGACAGCCAGAATCACACCGAGGATCACGGCGATCGCCATCGCCAACACGGTGAGCTGGATCGTCTTCCACACGCCGGCGGCGACCCTGGTGTCCAACAGATACCGGAAATAGGTGTCCCACTGGTAGGCCTCGTTGGTGGCCGCGCCATACACGAACAACGCGAACAGGACGAGGACGACAGCGGCTGCGATCCACCTGCCGGGCCGCCTGAGTGGAATTGCTTCGATCGGAGCGGGGCCGGCAGGCACCGCCGTCGCGCCCTTCTTCACGTCACTCACGTATCTGCCCTCAACTCGTCGCGCCGTTGATCTGTGACGTCTCGATGACGCCTTCCTGGATACCCCAGTTCTCGGCGATGGTGCGGTACGTCCCGTCGTCGATCAAGTGTTGCAACGCTTTCTGTAATACCGGAGCGAGCGGTGATCCCTTTGCGACGGGCCAACCGTAGGGCGCCGCGTCGAACACCGGGCCGGCGGCCTCGAGTCCGCCGCTGCTCCTTTCCACAGCGAACGCGGTGACCGGGGAGTCGGCCGACATCGCATCGACCTTGCCGAGGACCACCGCGCTGGCCGCCTCGTCCTGGCTGTCGAACTTGATCATGTCGATGGGCGGCTTCCCCGCTGCGACGCAGGCTGCACTCTTCGCCGGAACCTCTTCGATCTCCTCGATCGTGGTGGTCTGCACGGAGACCCGCAGTCCGCAGGCGTCCTCCGGATCGACCGACTCGCCGGCAGGCTGCGCCCACTGGATACCGGCACTGAAGTAGGTCACGAAATCGACCGTCTCCTCGCGCTCCTTCGTATCCGTGAACGACGACATCCCCATGTCGTAGGTGTCCGCCTGCACCGCCGGGATGATGCGCTCGAAGTCTGCCTCGCGGTAATCCGTCCTCACGCCCAGAACGTCGGCGACAGCGTCGAGCAGGTCGACATCGAACCCGATGATCTCGCCACTCGAATCCTTGAACTCGTTGGGCGCGTACGGCAGGTTCACCCCGATCACGAGCGTTCCGGATTCGACGTTCTTCTCCGGTAGCTGCGCGGCGATGGCGTCGACCTTCTCGACCGTCACTTCCACCACGTCGTCACCGGACGGTGCACCGATCTCGGTGTTCGTGGTGCAACCGGCCAGCAGCACCCCCACGCCCCCGACAACGACGGCAGCGCGGGCACGGCGGCCCTGGGCGAAGCCCTTTCGAGAAGGCACTGTGTGGTCCTCCATGACGGATCGAGTTCGTACCGAAGTAGCGCAGGATCGGAACCCGTGGACCCCGAGATTGTCGAACGGTAGATTACGGCACGGCCAACGGCACCCGAAGTCGAACCCTGTCGGCCCGATCGTTACCCAGGCGTGCCCTCACCGCCTCGCCGTGCGTGCGAGAACCGTCTCGGTGAATTCACCGGTCGACGCCAGACCGCCGAGGTCCGCGGTTGCCACTCCCGACGCGATGGTGCGCTCCACTGCACCGGTGATCCGCCGAGCCGCGTCGGCGAACGCGTGCACGTCCTTCTTCTCTGCGAGCCGGTCGAGCATCATTGCTGCGGACAGGAACAACGCTGTCGGATTGGCTCGATTGTGGCCCGCGATGTCCGGGGCGGCACCGTGCGCGGCCTGCGCCATCACCTTGGTCTCGGAGGCATTGACGGACGGCGCGGTGCCGAGCGAGCCGGACAACTCCGCCGTCAGGTCGGAGAGGATGTCGCCGAACATGTTTTCGGTCACGATCACGTCGAAATCCGCCCCGCGCCGAACGAGAAGCGCGGCCATGGCATCGACGTGTTCGTCGTCGACCGTCACATCCGGGTAGTGCTGGTTCCCCACCTCCACGCAGACGTCACGAAACAGTCCGGTCGACATCGCCAGCACGTTGGCCTTGTGGACGATCGTGACGTGCTTCTTCCGGGTGCGGGCAAGCGCGAACGCGGAGTGCGCGATTCGTTCGCAGGCACGACGCGTGATCACTCCCACCGCGAGGGCAACGTCCGGGGTCGGCATGAACTCGCCGCTACCGACGAACATGTTTCGGTCGGCATAGAGGCCTTCCGTATTTTCTCGAACCACGACGAGATCCATACCGGGGACGGTCGCGGCGACTCCCTCGAGAGCGCGGGCAGGTCGAATGTTCGCGAACAGATCGAATCGTTTGCGAATCACTCCGCCGGGCGTGAGTTGCCCACGAAACTCGGCTGGGTAGGAAGCGCTGTCGTGCGGTCCGAGCACCCACCCCTCCAATCCGTCGAGCGCCTCGAGCGTGCTGTCCGGCATCGGACTGCCGTGAGTCGCTATCGCCTCACGCCCCAGCGCGAGCGGCACCCACTCCACGGTGGCACCGGCCTCGTCGAGCGCTGCGGTCACGACGTCCTGAGTTGCCGGGACGATCTCGTGCCCGATTCCGTCGCCGGCCATCACCCCGAGACGAATGGCGTTTGCGGTGCTTTCACTCATGCCGCCATCATTACTCACCATGGTCCAGTCGGTAGAACTACTGCTCGACGACACGGCGACGAACGCGGTGCGCCGACTGGCGCCTGTTGCGGGAGGCCGGCATCCCCAGCCTTGCCAGGATCGCCGCGGCGTCGAATCGCCCGCACATCACTCTGCTCGTCGCCCGCAGCATTCCGCAGGAGGTCGACGAAGCACTGCGCCGTGGGATCGCCGCGCCGACGATTCCGGTCCGATCGAGTGGACACGTGACGTTCGGTGGCGACAACCTCACATTGGCCAGGTCCGTCGTGCCGAGTCGCGCGCTCCTCGATCTGCACCGACACGTGTGGGACACGGCGAACCAAGCCTCTCGGACTGCACTCGACATACCCCGGCACATCGCGCCGGGGAGGTGGACGCCACACATCAGCCTGAGTCGCCGTCTTCCTGCGCACCGACTGGGCGACGCGATCCGCCTACTCGCGGAATCCGACTCGGCCCACGACGAGGAAGTCACGTGGCACGGAACCGTGCTGCGTCGGTGGGACGGTGACGCCAAACGCGAGTGGACATTGAGCACTCCGGACAGGTGATCTCATCCGGGCAAACAAGCCAATGTTCGGCAGTATTGACACACCGCACCGCATTTCTGCCATCATCGAGGCATGCTGAAGAAGGTCGTCGTACCGCTCGTCCCCCTCGTGGAGGCGTTCGAACTGGGGATCGCGTGCGAGGTGTTCGGCTCGGACAGATCAGGTCTCGGGCTGCCCGCCTACGACTTCTCGCTGATCGCCGCGACGAATCTTTCGGTGAGGACACCTTTCGGGTACGACATCGACGTCCCCTACGACCTCGATCTCATCGACGACGCCGACCTCGTCCTGCTGCCGGCCGGGAGCACCCACACAACGGCGGAGGGAACGTTCTTGTGCGGGACGACCGACAACTCGGTCTTGTCCCCACTCGGCGAGAAGCTGCGCGCCGCGGTGGACCGCGGCGCACGAGTTGCCAGCCTGTGTACGGGAGCGTTCATTCTCGGCGTCGCCGGTGTTCTCGACGGCCGAAAGTGCACGACACACTGGAAGTGGGCCGACCGGTTGGCTGCCGAGTTTCCGAAGGCGCTCGTCGATCCGGACGTGCTCTACGTAGACGACCGGCCCGTCTACACCAGCGCGGGTACCGCCGCCGGCATCGATCTGTGTCTCCACATCATTCGGCAGGAACACGGCAGCGCAGTCGCGAACGAGATCGCGCGAAGCATGGTGGTGCCTCCGCACCGCGACGGCGGCCAGGCGCAGTACGTGCAGATGCCGCTGCCCGACACCGAGATCGCCACACTCGGCCCCCTGCTGGACTGGATGACGAACAACCTGACGAATGACCTCTCGGTACCCGTGCTGGCCACGAAGGCAAACATGTCCGCGCGGACTTTTGCGCGGCGGTTTCAGGCCGAGACCGGCACGACACCCGCACGATGGCTCAACGACCAACGGGTTCTCGGTGCACAGCACCTGCTCGAGGGTTCCGACCTCTCGATCGACGCGATCGCCGACCGCGTGGGTTTCGGGAGCGCGGCTGTCCTGCGGCAGCATTTTCTCCGTCTGCGACACACCACGCCGCACGCGTACCGTCGCACCTTCCGCACATCTGTCACAGTCGCGTGAGGTCCTCTTCCTGTCGCAGCGGGAAGATTCAGACATGCAGGAGCGTTGAGACAGGCAACGTACCAACAACGAAAGGACATCCGTGCCCACTCAGACACTGACACAGCAGAACTTCGACGAGGTCGTGACCAGCAACGACGTGGTTCTCGTCGACTTTTGGGCGTCATGGTGCGGGCCGTGTCGCAGCTTCGCCCCGACGTTCGAGGCCTCGTCCGAACAGCACCCCGATGTCGTTCACGGCAAGATCGACACCGAGGCGGAGCAAGGCATCGCTCAAGCCGCAAACATCCAGTCGATTCCGACACTCATGGCGTTCCGCGAGGGCGTTCTGGTGTTCAACCAGGCCGGCGCCCTTCCCCCGGCCGCTCTCGAGGACCTGGTCTCACAGGTCAAGGGACTCGACATGGACGAGGTTCGCAAGCAGATCGCCGAGCAGGCTCCCGCAGCGGAGTGATCTCGGTATCCCGACTCCGCGCGCCTCGTGTGCGGAGTCGGGATGCTGCTCCTAGTGAGCGGCGGCGTCCCAGCTGCGTCCGTCGCCGATGGACACGTCCAGCGGGACCGAGAGTGCGATCGCAGATGCCATCTTGTCGCGAACGAGGGCTTCGACCTGTTCGCGTTCGTCGGACACGACCTCGAGCACCAACTCGTCGTGCACCTGCAGCAACATGCGTGAGCGCAGTGTGGACTCGGCCAGGGCGTTCTGAACGTCGATCATCGCAACCTTGATGATGTCTGCGGCAGTCCCCTGGATGGGCGCATTCAAGGCCGCACGCTCGGCTACCTCACGACGTTGGCGGTTGTCGCTGTTGAGATCGGGCAAGTAGCGCCGCCGACCGTAGAGCGTGGACGTGTACCCGTCCTTACGTGCCTGTTCCACCACCTCGCGCAGGTAGTCCCGAACACCACCGAAGCGCGAGAAGTACGCCTCCATCTGATCTTTGGCTTCATCGGTGGAGATCTTGAGTTGAGCAGCCAAGCCGTAGGCGCTGAGACCGTAGGCGAGTCCGTAGGACATCGCCTTCACACGGCGACGCAGTTCGGGCGTGACTTCTTCGATCGGGACACCGAAGGCCCGCGAACCCACGAAGCTGTGCAGATCCTCGCCGGTGTTGAAGGCCTCGATCAGCCCTTCGTCCCCCGAGACGTGCGCCATGATCCGCATCTCGATCTGGCTGTAGTCGGCGGTGATCAGGGTGTCGAAATCGCTGCCTACGACAAATCCGTCACGAATCTGTCGACCGGCATCGGTGCGAACTGGAATGTTCTGCAGATTGGGTTCGGTCGAGGACAGCCGGCCGGTCGCGGCGACGGTCTGATTGAACGTCGTGTGGATCCTGCCGTCGTCGTCCACGGTCTTGAGTAGTCCGTCGACCGTGACCTTGAGGCGTGTGGCGTCGCGATGCGCGAGCAGGTGCTCGAGAAACGGGTGAGACGTCTTCTCGAACAGCCCTTGGAGCGCATCGGCGTCCGTGGTGTAGCCGGTCTTCGTCTTCTTGGTCTTCGGCATCTCCAGCTCGTCGAAGAGCACGACCTGAAGCTGCTTCGGTGAGCCCAGATTGATCTGCTTTCCGATCACCTCGTACGCCGAGTCCGCGGCCGCGGACACCTGGCCGGCGAAGCGACTCTGCAGATCCTCGAGATGCTCGGTGTTCACTGCGATTCCGGTGGCTTCCACCTCGGCGAGTACCGACAGCAACGGCAATTCGATGTCGTTGAGCAGCGCAACCGATTCGATGTTCTCGAGTTCCGTGTCGAGCGCGGCAGCAAGATCGACAACTGCTCGGGCGCTGAGGATTTCGTTTTCGGCAGCGGCAGCGTCGACCTGGTCCACGTCGTCGAGCAACGACAACTGAGCATCTCCCGAATCCTCTACTCGAAGCTCGCGCCGCAGATATCGCAACGACAGATCGTCGAGATTGAACGAACGCTGTCCGGGTCGCACGAGGTAGGCGGCAAGCGCCGTGTCACTGGTGACGCCACCGAGAACCCAGCCACGGCCACGCAGGGCGTGCATCGCCCACTTCGCCTCGTGCAGCGCTTTCGGCTGGCCTGCGTCGGCCAGCCACTCCCCCAGAGCCTTCTCGTCCTCGGGGGTCATGGTCGCTGTGCCGACGTACCCACCCTCGCCGTCCGAGGCCGCGATCGCGATCGCTGTGACGTCGCCGCCGTAGGGCTTCCTGGTGCCCACGACGGACAGCCCGTGACGTTCACCGGTGGAAGCATGAGTCGACAGCCACTCTGCGAGGGCACCAGGCTCGACGGCCCCACCGCGCACCTCGAACCCTTCGTCTGCCTCGGGTTCGGCCGATTCGAGGGTTGCGAACAATCGATCGCGCAGGACCTTGAACTCGAGGTCGTCGAACAACGCGTGGATGGCCTCGCGATTCCAAGGGGCGATCGCGAGCTGATCGGGCGTGTAGTCCAGTGCCAGGTCACGCACCATCTCGGTGAGCTCACGATTGAGCAGAACGTTCGCCACGTTCTCGCGAAGCGCGTCACCCACCTTGCCTCGAACCTTGTCGATATTGTCGACGAGACCCGCCAGGTCGCCATACTCCTTGATCCACTTGGTCGCGGTCTTCTCTCCCACGCCGGGGATACCCGGAAGGTTGTCGCTCGGGTCGCCGCGAAGAGCGGCGAAATCGGGGTACTGAGTGGGCGTGAGACCGTACTTCTCCTCGACCGCGCCCGGCGTGAACCTCGTGAGCTCGGAGACTCCCTTCTTCGGGTACAGCACCGTCACGTCGTCGGTGACCAATTGCAGCGAGTCACGGTCGCCCGTGACCACCAGCACCCGGTATCCGAGAGCCTCCGCCTGAGTGGTGAGGGTGGCGATGACGTCGTCCGCTTCGAATCCCTCGACCGCCATCACCGGAATGCCCATGGCCCCCAAGACATCCTTGGTGATGTCGACCTGGCCCTTGAACTCGTCCGGCGCCTTGCTGCGATTGGCCTTGTATTCGGGAAACTTGTCGGCCCGAAACGTCTGCCGCGACACGTCGAACGCGGCGGCGAGGTGCGTCGGCTTCTCGTCGCGCAACAGATTTATCAGCATGGACGTGAAGCCGTACACCGCGTTGGTGGCCTGGCCGGTGTTGGTCTTGAAGTTCTCGGCGGGCAATGCGTAGAAGGCACGGAAAGCCAGCGAATGTCCGTCGAGAAGCATCAGCGTGGGACGCTCGTCGGCCGATCCCGAGGTTGCAGAGACGGTGGACGAGGGTGTCGTTGCGGGGCTCACGATTGCCCAGTCTAGGGACGTGCTCCGACAGCGCACGCACATGCTTCGACATCAGGCGAGCGAGCGCGGTCCGGACTCACTGCGACGTGGACTCGCCCAAGGTTTCGATGACCACGTCGGCAACCGCTTTCATGCTCGACCGACGGTCCATTGCCGCACGCTGAATCCACCGGAAGGCTTCGGGCTCCGTCAGGTTCTGCGACTTCATCAAGACGCCCTTGGCCCGTTCGATGACCTTGCGAGCCTCGAGCCTGCCGGACAGATCCGACACCTCCTTCTCGAGCGCGGAGATCTCCTTGAATCGGCTGGCAGCTAGTTCGACGGCCGGGATGAGATCCGTGATCGAAAACGGCTTCACGAGGTAAGCCATCGCCCCCGCGTCACGCGCACGTTCGACGAGTTCGCGCTGACTGAAAGCGGTGAGAATGACGACCGGAGCGATGCGCTTGGCGGCGATTTCCGAGGCCGCATCGATCCCGTCACGACGCGGCATCTTCACGTCCATGATGACGAAATCGGGCTTCAACTCGATTGCGAGATCCACGGCAACCTGACCGTCGCCGGCCTCGCCCACGACCTCGTATCCCTCTTCGCGGAGCATTTCCACCAGATCGAGACGGATCAACGCCTCGTCCTCGGCCACGACGACCCTTCGCGGACGCGGTGTGCGTGCGCCGTCCTGCGGCTCCGGAGCCCTCATGACCACCACTCTCGTCGAAACTACCTCCCCGGAAACCCGGGGTGAACGTTTAGAGGGTACCGGTGGTTGACTACCCGGAGCGATCTTCTAGAGTAGGACACCGCGCAACGCCCTCGTATCCCAATTGGCAGAGGAAACGGATTCAAAACCCGTACAGTGTGAGTTCGAGTCTCACCGAGGGCACTCAAATCACCAGGCAATGGCCCGGTTTCGATATTCCTCACACTTCCACCGCGCATGTTGCGGAACGGATCACGAGACTTCCTTGCACCGCGCAATGTCCTTGCAACCGCGCAATGGAGGAACCATGGTGAACCCTCGAGACCTGAACCATCTCCGCCGCTGCGTCGAACTCGCGCGTACGGCCCTCGATGCGGGCGACGAGCCGTTCGGTTCCGTACTCGCGTCCGCGGACGGCGTCGTACTCGCCGAGGACCGCAATCGAATCGCGGGTGGCGACAACACTCGGCACCCCGAGTTCGCGCTCGCGCGATGGGCAGCGAACAACACCCACGCCGACGACCGCTCGGGCATGACGGTGTACACATCCGGCGAGCACTGCCCGATGTGTTCCGCTGCCCACGCATGGGTCGGTCTCGGTCGCATCGTGTACATCGCTTCCAGCGCACAACTGTCGAACTGGCTACGCGATTGGGGTGTACCCGACGCGCCGGTGTCCCCACTGCCGATTACCGACATAGCACCGGGTGTACCCGTCGACGGTCCTGTCGACGAACTCCTCGATGCGGTACGCGAACTGCACCGAAAGGCCCATACCGGCCGGTGACCTTCGACCCTGCACCGGATCTCTCGAAGCCAGTATCATGGGTGCACAACTCGGAGAATCGAATTCGACGAACCCCGGCACGGAGGTCGGCCATGGACATCGGCACCGTCACATTCACCTACGACGGCCGAGTGGCCCTTCGTTTCAGGCAGGCTTTCTCGCATCCACCCGACAAGGTGTGGTCCGTCATCACCGAACCTCGGTACCTGGAACACTGGTTTCCCGCCGAGGTCCGGTTGGATGTGGAACCCGGCAGCGACTTGATCTTCCGTGTCACCCCGGAACAGGTCCGCAGGTACGGGTTGGCGCCCGATCACACGTCTACGGGCACCATGATCACGTTCCGACGCGGCCAGATTCTCGAGTACCTGTGGGATGCCGAAACCCTGCACTGGGAAATCGTCCCGGACGGGCAGGGCGGATCATGGTTGACCCTCACCCACACCGTGGAAGAGGAAGAGTCCGCGTACGCACACGCTCCCGGCTGGCACGCGGGACTCGAAGTCATCGCAGCACAACTCGACGGCAGGGCGATCGACTGGTCTCCGTGGGACCGGGCCGAGGAGCTCGCGCCGGCGTACCGCAAGAACTCCTGACCCGGGTTCCCACCGCGTACACCCAGGGGGTTGATCTGCAACCGAGTCGGAGGTCTACGTCTTCTTCGGGAAGTGCCTGATCAATCCCTCTTGAACCACGGTCGCGAGCAACTGACCTTCCAGGGAGAAGAATCGCCCGGTCGCCAATCCCCGGGACCCCGCCGCAACCGGGGATTCCGTCGCGTAGAGGGCCCACTCGTCGTAGCGAAACGGTCGGTGGAACCAGATGGAGTGGTTGACGGTCGCCGCCACGATCCGATCGAGGCCCCACGACAGTCCGTGAGTGGTGATGATCGAGTCGAGAACTGTCGTGTCCGACGAATAGGCCATGGTTGCCACGTGCATCAGCGGGTCGTCCGGTAGCTCGCCGTCGGCCTTCATCCACACGCGATTGTGGTTGAGCTTCTCCCCCGTGCCCTTCAGAATCCAGGCGGGGTCGTTGGCATAACGCATGTCGATCGGCTTCAACGCGTCGACGAACATCTGCAAGCGGTCTTCGTAGCCGCGCAGATGGTCACCGATCGGCGGCAGGGTGTCCGGGAACGGCACGTCCGGGACCTCGACGGCGTGCTCGAGACCCTTCCCCCAGTCCTGGAACGCCGCGATCATCACGAAGAGCTCGTGTCCGTCCTGCATCGCGGTGACCTGCCGGTTGGCGAACGCGCGACCGTCTCGATGCCGGTCGACCCGGTACTCGATGGGCTTCTTGACGTCACCACCCCTGATGAAGTGCGCATTCAGGGCGTGAACCGGGCGCTTCTCGCCTACCGTTCGGCCCGCCGCGACAAGTGCCTGCGACACCAACTGACCGCCGAACGTTCTGCTGCCGACCTGCGCCGGATGCTGTCCGACGAACACGTCCTCGTCGGTCTGTTCCAGATCGAACAGGTCGAGCAGAGTCTCGAGATCGGTCTTCGCCGTGGTTTCGCTCACCTAGTGATCCTCTTCGCCGATGCGGTGCACGTGAATCAGGTTGGTGGAGCCGACAGTGCCGGGAGGTGAGCCGGCAACGATCACGACGAGATCGCCCTTGTTGTACCGGCCCAGACCCAGCAGAGCATGGTCGACCTGGCGCACCATCGCGTCCGTACTGGACACCGGGTCCACCAGGAACGTCTCGGTGCCCCACGTCATCGACAACTGGCTACGCACCTCGGGCAGCGGCGTGAAGGCGAGCAACGGCAGCGGCGTGTGCAGCCGAGCGAGACGACGCACCGTGTCACCCGACTGGGTGAACGCGACGAGGGCCTTCGCATCCAATCGCTCGCCGATGTCACGTGCCCCATACGAAATGACGCCACGCTTGGTGCGGGGCACATGAGTCAACGGGGGAACCCGAGTCGTGTCCCCTTCCACCGCTTCGACGATCCGGGCCATCGTGCGAACGGTCTCCATCACGTACTTGCCGACCGACGTCTCGCCGGACAGCATCACCGCGTCCGCGCCGTCCAACACTGCGTTGGCGACATCGGAAGCCTCCGCGCGGGTGGGCCGCGAGTTCTCGATCATCGACTCCAGCATCTGGGTCGCAACGATCACCGGCTTGGCGTTCTCGCGAGCAATCTGGATCGCTCGCTTCTGCACGAGCGGAACCTCTTCGAGCGGCAGCTCGACACCGAGATCGCCACGCGCGACCATCACCGCGTCGAACGCCAGCACGATCGCCTCGAGATTGTCGATGGCCTCGGGTTTTTCGAGCTTCGCGATGACCGGAATTTTGCGCCCGACCTTCTCCATCACCTCGTGGACACGTTCGATGTCCGCCGGCGAACGCACGAAGGACAAGGCGATGAAGTCGACGCCCAGGTTCAACGCGAACTCGAGATCAGCGATGTCCTTCTCCGACAACGCAGGAACGGACACGTTCATACCGGGAAGCGAGACACCCTTGTTGTTGCTGACCGGCCCGCCCTCGGTGACGCGACACACGACGTCGTTACCGTCGACCTCGACGACGGCCAAACCGACCTTGCCGTCGTCCACGAGGAGACGATCACCCGGCTTCGCATCCTCGGCCAACTGCTTGTACGTGGTAGACACGCGGTCGTGCGTGCCCTCGCACTCGTCGACCGTGATCCGGACGAGTTCACCGTTCGCCCAAGTGGTTCGCCCCTCCGCGAAACGCCCGAGACGAATCTTCGGCCCCTGCAGATCCGCCAGAATTCCGACGGCATGGCCGGTCTGGTTCGAGGCATCCCGAACTCGGTGATAGTTCTCCTCGTGATCGGCGTGCTCGCCGTGCGAGAAGTTGAGTCGGGCGACGTTCATTCCACTCTCGACGAGTTCGCGAATGCGGTCACCGGTGGCGGTTGCAGGTCCAAGAGTGCATACGATCTTCGTCCGTCGGTTCACGCGCCCGAGCCTAGTCCCCCGTGACTGTCATCTCCATTCGCCGGAGTGGCCTGCCGCAACACACTCGGACATCCTCGTCCGGTCGGGTGATCCCGTCAGTTGTCCCGGAGCGGCCGGCCGTGCTCGTCCTTGACGCTGCCCGTCAACATCATGATCGCGTCGATCAACGGCCAGATACCGCCGAGGCCACAGGTCAACCACGTGACCGCAATCTGAGCGATCGCGATACCCGGCTGGTTGAGGTAGAAGCGGCCGGCACCGAAGCCGCCGAGGAACAGTTCGAGCAGCCCGGCGGTCAGCTTGGACTTGTCCGAGTAGGGCTCACCGGTCAGGGGATGGCGACCGAAGGGAGCCATCGCGTCGCCGTATCCACCCATCGCCGGCGTGTAGCCGGGCTGGCCGTAGGCGTACTGGCCCGGCGGCGGGAACCCCGGCGCCGGCTGACCGTACTGCTGCTGACCGTACTGCTGCTGGCCGTACTGCTGCTGGCCGTACTGCTGTTCGCCGTACTGCTGCTGGCCCAGCGAAGGATCCGGTGCCCCGTAGACCGGCCCCCCGGACTCCGTCTCGCCGGGAGCCGGGTAGGCGTCCCCTGGAGAGGGATAGGTCGGCGTGTTGCCCCAACCCGGACCGTTGCCCACACCGGAGTAGGTGTCCCAACCCGGACCACTGCCGGTGGGAGTCGAGTCGGACGCACCGGGACTCTGGGACAGCGATGCCTCGGCTGTCGCGTCGTAGTCGAACGGCGACCCGAAATCGGGACGAGGTGTGCCTGTCTGGTTGTCGCTGCTCGACGAAGCGCCCGAGCCGCCGGCGCCGGCGGTGTCGCCCCTGTCGGCGTTCTTGTCGGATCCGTCCGACGGGCCCTGGGGTTCGGTCATCGAGACCCATCCTTTTCATCGTCGATCTTCGTGGCGGCCGACGTCTTCGTGGCCCCTGTCGCCTTCTTCGCGACCGCATCGTCTGCATCACCCGAGGTGGCCGCGGCCGCGGCTTCTACGTTCTCTGCGTCGACCTTCTTCTCTGCGTCGACTTCGACTTTCCCTCCGTCGATCTTGTACTTGTCCTTCGGCTGGAGTTCCGCCGGGTTCTCTCGCCCCTTGGTCGCGAAGATCACGTACGCGACGGCACACAGGAACACGAGTGCCGAGGTGAACGAATTGACACGTATACCGGCAATCGTGCTGGCGTGATCGCTACGCATCAGTTCCACACAGAACCGGCCCGCGCAATATCCGGCCACATACAACGCGAATACGCGGCCGTGTCCGATCTTGAACCGGCGATCGACGACGACGAGAAGAATCACCACCAGGACGTTCCACACCGCCTCGTAGAGAAAGGTGGGATGCACGACGAAGGCGACGGTGCCGTTCGATACGCCGTCGATCAGAGCCGGATCGACCTGACCTGCGTCGTTGGTACGCTCGAAGATCTCGAGTCCCCATGGGACGTCCGTCTCGCGTCCGTACAGCTCCTGATTGAAGTAGTTGCCGATACGCCCGATGGCCTGAGCGGCAAGGATGCCGGGGGCAATCGCATCGCCCAACGCCGGCAAAGGTATGCCCCGTCGCCGGCATCCGATCCACGCACCGACCGCACCCAATGCCACAGCGCCCCAGATGCCGAGTCCGCCCTGCCATATCTTGAGAGCATCGAGGGGCTCACGGCCCTCGCCGAAGTAGGTCGGCCAATCCGTCATGACGTGATACAGACGGCCGCCGATCAGTCCGAACGGGACTGCCCACACTGCGATGTCGAGGACGGTGCCCTTCTCGCCACCCCGGGCGACCCAGCGCCGATCGCCCCACACGATTGCCACGATGATGCCGGCGATGATGAAGAGGGCGTAGGCGCGCAGTGCCAACGGCCCCACGTACCAGACGCCTTGGGATGGGCTGGGGATGTATGCGAGAACGTCCACGGTCACGACGCCACGGTAGCCGAGCGAACACCTTCGGCGAGTTCGGACGTGAGCGACCGGACCGCGTCCAGCCCGTTCTCCGCCGCACTGACCAGCGCAGAACCGACGATGACCGCATCGGCGTACGACGCGATCTCCGCCGCCTGCGCTCCGGATCGAACGCCGAGCCCGACACCGACGGGAATGTCGGAATGGGCTCTGATCCTCGTCGTGAGCTCCGGGGCCATCGAGGAGACCGCATCGCGGGCGCCGGTGACACCCATCGTCGACGCTGCGTATACGAACCCGCTACTGGCATCGAGCGTCATTGCGAGTCGTTCTTCGGTGGAGGACGGCGCGACGAGGAAAATGCGGTCGAGGTGGTGCTCCTCGGAGGCCGTCATCCATTCGCCGGCCTCTTCCGGAATGAGATTGGGAGTGATCATTCCGAGCCCGCCGGCGTTCGCCAGATCCCGGGCGAACCGATCGACCCCGTACTTGAGCACCGGGTTCCAGTAGGTCATCACCACAGCCTTGCCGCCGCGCGCCGCGATCTGCTCGACGACGGTGAACACGTCGCGAACTCGAACGCCGTTGTCCAGTGCCGTCTCGGCAGCCTTCTGGATGGTCGGTCCGTCCATGACCGGGTCGGAGTAGGCGATTCCGACCTCGACGATGTCGCATCCCGAATCCACCATCGCCCCGAAGATGTCTATCGAATCCGACACCGTGGGGTAGCCCGCCGGGAGATAGCCGACCAGAGCGGCCCGCTTCTCTTCGCGGCACTGCGCGAACGTCGGGGCGAGGCGCGAGAGTCGTTCGCTCACTTGGCCGAACCTTCCTTGTCGGTGTTGGAGTCGTTCTTCGAGGCATCGTCGAACAGCCCGAACCACTTGGCCGCCGTATCCATGTCCTTGTCCCCTCGGCCGGACAGGCTCACGACGATGATCGCTCCCTCGCCGAGTTCGCGGCCGAGCCGCATTGCCCCGGCCACGGCATGTGCCGATTCGATGGCAGGGATGATGCCCTCACGCTCGGACAGGAGTCGGAGCGCGTCCATGGCCTCGGTGTCGGTGACCGGTTCGTACGTTGCCCGGCCGACGTCCTTGAGCAGGGCGTGCTCGGGGCCGACGCCCGGGTAGTCCAGACCCGCCGAGATCGAATGCGACTCGATCGTCTGCCCGTCCTCGTCCTGCAGCAGATACGAGTACGCGCCTTGGAAGGCTCCCGGCGTACCAGCGGTGAAGGTGGCGGCGTGACGACCGGTCTCCACCCCGTCGCCGGCTGCTTCGTAGCCGACGAGCCGGACCGAGGGGTCGTCGAGAAACGCGTGGAAGATTCCGATCGCGTTGGAACCGCCTCCCACGCACGCCGTGACCGCATCGGGAAGACGGCCGGTCAGATCCTGCACCTGTTCGCGCGTCTCGAGTCCGATGACGCGTTGGAAGTCGCGGACGATGGTCGGGAACGGGTGCGGGCCCGCTGCGGTCCCGAAGCAGTAATAGGTGTTGTGCGCATTGGTGACCCAGTCGCGGAGCGCCTCGTTGATGGCGTCCTTGAGCGTGCGCGACCCCGACTCGACCGGGACGACGGAAGAACCGAGCAACCGCATCCGCGCCACGTTGAGGGCCTGCCGCTCGGTGTCCACTGCACCCATGTAGATGACGCATTCGAGTCCGAGGAGCGCACAGGCTGTGGCCGTGGCGACACCGTGCTGACCGGCGCCGGTCTCCGCGATGATCCGAGTCTTTCCCATCTGCTTGGCGAGCAGCACCTGTCCGAGCACGTTGTTGATCTTGTGCGAACCGGTGTGGTTGAGATCTTCACGCTTGAGAATCAGCCGAGCGCCGCCTGCGAACTCCGCCATCCTGGTGGCTTCGAAGATCGGTGACGGACGTCCCGTGTAGTCACGCTGAAGACGATCGAGTTCGCCGAGAAACGACTGGTCCGAGCGCGCCTTCTCGTACGATGCTGTGACCTCCTCGATCACGGCCATCAACGCTTCCGGCACATGCCGGCCGCCGTACACACCGAAGTGTCCCCCGGTGTCCGGGTCATGGGTGGTGCGCTCGACGATTCCGGCACTAGCTGCCGGAAGATCGCCGCCCTTGTACGTCGTGCCGGAAACGGAACCGTCGTTACGTGAAGTCACATGTCCAGTCTGCCCCAACACCGCTCCCCCTCGCCGCTCGGGTCAGCCGAGCGGTCGACTACCTATCTCGACGGCTTCGGGCACGACGGGTGTGCACCCGCGTTGACCAGATCGGCCACGGCCTTTCGTGGATCACCGCTGGTCACGAGACCTTCGCCGACCAGCACCGCGTCCGCGCCCGCCCCCGCGTACGCCAGAAGGTCGGCAGTTCCGCGCACACCGGACTCGGCGATCTTGATGACCTCGGTCGGCAGGCCGGGCGCGATTTCCCCGAACGTGTCCTTGTCGACTTCGAGGGTCTTGAGATTTCGAGCGTTGACACCGATCACCTTCGCACCCGCCTCGAGCGCTCGGTTCGCCTCCGCTTCGGTGTGAACCTCCACCAACGCTGTCATTCCGAGGGATTCGGTCCGGTCGATCAGCGATGCCAAGGCGTCCTGCTCGAGGGCGGCGACGATCAACAGGATGACATCCGCGCCGTGGGCACGGGCCTCGTGGATCTGGTACGGCCCGACGATGAAGTCCTTGCGAAGGACCGGAATGTTCACCGCACGGCGAACCGCATCGAGATCGGCGAGCGAGCCGTGGAATCTGCGCTCCTCGGTGAGGACGCTGATGACCCGGGCACCTCCGGCCTCGTAGGCCGCGGCCAGTTCGGCCGGATCTCCGATCTCGGCGAGCGCACCCTTCGACGGGCTGGCCCGCTTCACCTCGGCGATGACTCCGATGCCCGGTTCGAGAAGCGCCGCCGCAGCATCGAGTGCCGGCGGCGCGGCGGCAGCGGCCGCCTTCACTGCGGCGAAGTCGAGTGCCGCTTCGCGGGCGGCGACATCTGCGCGCACCCCGTCGAGAATCGAGTCGAGAACTGTCATCGTGGCCCGAGTCCTTTCTGGGCTGAAGCCCGATGTGAGGAACATCATCGAAGGCTTCTACAGACTAGTGTGCGTCGCTATTGCGGCTGCGGCCGGGTGTGGTCCATGACCGAGCCCGCGAATCGGAGTCGACTACGCCCGCGAATCGGGGTTGTCGGTCGGATCGTCACCGGCGTCGAGTGCGTCCCACATCACGCGCTGGGACGGCGGCTCGTCATTCGACTCGGCGGCGCGCTGCGCTGCTTCGCGCCTCGCAGCGGGCGCGTCGTACTTGCCCGAGAGCCCCGCGTCCTCACGAGGTCTGCGCAACAACGACACTGCTGCGATCAACGCTGCGACGACGCCGACCGCCACCAGCGCGGCCGGAGCGAACGAGGCCTGCACGTCACGGATGTCGGCCCGGCCGGGCAGGTCCGCCAACTGCGCGGCACGTGTCGCCGGAGCGCCGGAGACGGCGAGCTGGACGACGGGAACCGCCGCCGCGACACCCACGAGCGCAACCAACACACCCAAGACCTTGAGCGCCCACCCCTTCACCGCGAAGGAAGCCGCGATCGCCGCGACGAGAGTGAGGGCAAGCGGTGTGAGTGCCGCCGCCCAGGTGCCGCCGTCGAGGTCGACCGCCCGGTCTTCACCGAGGCCGTCCGAGGACACGAACGACACCCACACCATTCGTGAGGACGCCCACAGCGTGAGCGCGGCGAGCGCCAAGCACGCGACCGCGACGGCCTTGTTGCGCTGCGCCCCGCCCGCACGCTTGCCTGCCGACTCGGTCACGGGGTTCCACCCTTCCAGGTCCGGACTGTGCCTGCCGCGGCAATGGCAGCCAGTACTGCCATCGCCTTGTTCTTCGCTTCGGTGTCCTCGGCTTCCGGAACCGAGTCCGCGACCACCCCTGCCCCAGCCTGGACGTATCCGATGCCGTCCTTGATGACAGCGGTACGGATTGCGATGGCGGTGTCGGCGTCACCGGCGAAGTCGAGATACCCGACGATTCCTCCGTAGACGCCACGGCGAGTCGGCTCGAGCTCCTCGATGAGCTGCATGGCACGCACTTTGGGCGCCCCCGACAGGGTGCCGGCCGGGAAGCACGCGGTGACCGCGTCCAAGGCATGTTTGCCGTCGGCGAGATTTCCCGTGACCGTGGACACGAGGTGCATCACATGGCTGTATCGCTCGATGTGTCGGTAGTCGTGCACCTTGACCGTTCCGGGCACGCACACCCGCCCGAGATCGTTGCGTCCGAGATCGACCAGCATCAGATGCTCGGCGTTCTCCTTCTCGTCCGCCAACAGATCCTTCTCGAGGAGGATGTCCTCCTCCTCACTCGTCCCGCGCCAGCGTGTACCGGCGATCGGGTGCGTGGTCGCGACGCCCTCGTCGACCTTGACGAGTGATTCCGGGCTCGACCCGACGATCGAGAAGGCGGTGTCGTCGTTCTCTCCCGGTACGTGCACGAGGTACATGTACGGACTGGGATTGGAGGCACGCAGCATCCGGTAGACGTCCATCGGGTCGGCATCGCAGTCGATCTCGAATCGCTGCGACAGCACGACCTGGAAGGCTTCGCCCGCCTCGATGTCGCCGACCAGTTTGCGCACGTCCCGGCAATACCCTTCCGAGGTGCGCTGCCGCCGGTAATCGGGCGTCGGCTTCGAGAACGTCGACACTGTCGACGGCGCCGGCGATCCGAGAGCGGCGGTCATCTTGTCCAAACGCGCGACAGCGTCGTCGTACGCCTCGTCGACTCGCTCGTCCGAACCGTCCCAGTTCACGGCATTGGCGATGAGCGTGATCGCACCTTCGTGGTGGTCCACGGCAGCGAGGTCCGTGGCAAGGAGCATCACCATCTCGGGAATCCCGAAATCGTCCTCCGCGTGGTCGCCGAGCCTCTCGAGTCTGCGTACGGCGTCGTATCCGAGAAAGCCGACCATCCCGCCGGTGAGTGGGGGCATGTCCGGCAGCCTCTCGGACCGCAGCAACTCCAGAGTCTGGCCGAGGGCCGTGATCGGATCCCCACCTGCGGGCGCACCCGCAGGCACATTTCCGTACCAGGCCGCTTCGCCGTCGCGGACCGTGAGCGCCGCCGGGCTGTCCACGCCGATGAAGGACCACCTCGACCACGACCTACCGTTCTCGGCAGACTCGAACAAGAAGGTGCCCGGGCGGTTGGCTGCCAGCTTCGTGTACGCCGACAGCGGCGTCTCCGCGTCCGCCAACACCTTTCGAGTAACGGGAACCACCCGATGTTCGGCTGCGAGATGTCGGAACTGTTCTCTCGAGGTCGTCGAATCCGCGTCGGAACCTGCGGAAGTGGCGCTGGAGGTAGTCGCGTGATTGGTGGTCGGCTCGCCGTGCATGCCCACCATCATCCCAGGCCCGCCCGTGACCGCCACGCGCCCGGTACTGTCGCGGCCATGAAACCAGGTCAGCAGGCCCCGAATTTCACCCTCGCCGACCAGGACGGTGCGCCGCGCACCCTGTCCGACCTACTCGAGTCCGGGCCCTTGGTGCTCTTCTTCTACCCCGCGGCATCGTCGCCGCTGTGCACGGCGGAGGCCTGCCACTTCCGCGACCTCGCGGCAGAGTTCGCTGCAGTCGGAGCGAGCCGGGCCGGAATCAGCCACGACACCGTGGAGAAGCAGTCCACATTCGCCACGAACAAGGGGTTCGACTACCCCTTGCTGTCCGACCGTGACGGTTCGGTGGCGCAGCAGTTCGGAGTCAAACGTGGGCTCCTCGGCAAGATCGCTCCCGTCAAACGGACCACGTTCGTGATCGACACGGACCGAACGGTTCTCGACGTAGTCGCTTCCGAACTCAACGCGAGTGCCCACGCGGATCGGGCCCTCGAGTTTCTGCGCAACCGGGGCTGAGGTCCGTCAGGTCAGCTGCAACGACCGCTTGGCCAGTCCCATCCAGAACCCGTCGACGACCTGCTCCGGCACCTGTTCCGGGTCGCTCGAGGCGCCGAGTGTCACGAACAGCGGCGCGAAGTGCTCGATCGTCGGGTGTGCGTAGGGCATACCCGGCGCCGCCGACCGGAAATCGATGAGCGAGTTCACGTCGCCTTCGGCAATTCGCTCGCTCGCCCACGCGTCGAACTCGGTCGACCATCCGGGCGGGGTCGCCCGCGGCGAGGGATCGGTCAGGAACGGCAGACCGTGAGTCGTGAATCCGGACCCGATGATGAGCACACCGGAATCACGCAACGTACGCAGACGGCGCCCCAACCGCAGCAAGCGCTCGGGGTCGAGCGTAGGCAGCGACATCTGCAGGACCGGGATGTCCGCCTCGGGATACATGACCGTCAGCGGCACGTACGCACCGTGGTCCAGGCGACGACGCGGCGCCGAAGCCACCGCTTCGTCGTCGGGTATGAGCGCTGCCACTTTCTGCGCGAGATCCGGGGCCACCGGCGAGTCGTAGACGGTTCGGTAGTAACGCTCGGGGAATCCCCCGAAGTCGTAGGTCAGCGGGGTGCCCGGCACCGTCGAACCGATAGTCAGGGGCGCCGACTCCCAGTGCGCCGACACCACGAGAATCGCTTCCGGCCGCGGCAGCGAGGCCGCCCAGGCCTTCAATTCGGCGACCCACTGCTCGTCGTCCACCAGCGGCGGTGCACCGTGGCTGAGAAACAGTGTGGGCATCGACGTCGTCATCGCGTTCTCCTTGGACAATCCCGAAATTGGGTTGAAGCTTCAACTAACGATAGGATCAACCCGAGCGGTGACGCAAATGTTCCCGGCGAACGGAGAGGAAGGCGCGATGAGCGAGAGTTCCGATGTCGAGGTATCCGAGCCGCGGTGGCTCGACGCCGAGCAGCAGGAGGCGTGGCTGTCGCTGATCGCACTCGTCACCCGACTCCCCGCCGCTCTCGACACCCAGTTGCAACGCGATTCGCAGCTCACGCACTTCGAGTACTTCGTGCTCGCCGCATTGTCCGACGCACCAGACCGACGGCTGCGCCTCGCCACGCTCGCTCAACGCGCGAACGCCTCGCTCTCGCGCCTGTCGCACGTGGTCACCAAGATGGAACGCACCGGACTGGTTCGACGCGAGAAGGCTCCGACAGGGCGCGGATCGGACGCCGTCCTCACCGACGAAGGAATGAGCAGAATCGTGAGTGCGGCACCGCCGCACGTCGAGTCCGTTCGCACCCTGATCTTCGACGGACTGGACGCGGAGCAGGTCGACCAGCTGTCCTGTCTCTCGAAAGCGATGCTCGACCAACTGGACAAGGCCATCGCCGGCGGAACGGGTCGAGCTTGATCTGTACTCAACCCAGTGGCGTGCCGCCGACACCCCAACTGTCGCGAGGAACCTCGGTGATGGTGACCCACACGGCTGACGGATCCTTGCCCGTGGCTTCGGCGTAAGCGGCGGTCACCGCCTCGATGGTGGCGCGCTTCTGATCGGTGGTGAGTCCTGGCGTCTGACTGATCTGTATCAACGGCATACCCGATACTCTGTCACTCGGCAGAGAGCAGGACATCCTCGTCGAAACAGGTGTGTGCGCCGGTGTGACATGCGGCGCCCTCTTGATCGACGACGAGCAGTACCGAATCACCGTCGCAGTCCAGCCGGACCTCGTGCACGTACTGGGTGTGCCCGGACGTCTCGCCCTTGACCCAGTACTGCTGACGCGAACGCGAAAAGTACGTGCCCTTGCGAGTTTCGAGCGTGCGAGCAAGAGCCTCGTCGTCCATCCAGGCGACCATCAGCACCTGACCCGTCGAGCGTTCCTGCGCGACAGCAGTGAAGAGACCGGCGTCGTTTCGCTTGAGCCGGGCCGCAATTGCCGGATCGATACTCATCGGACCGTGATCCCTTCCTCGCGCATCGACGTCTTGACTTCGCCGATCGTCATGTCCCCGAAGTGGAAGACGCTCGCAGCGAGAACGGCGTCTGCGCCTGCTTCGACTGCGGGCGAGAAGTGCCCGACCTCGCCCGCTCCCCCACTGGCGATCACCGGAACGTGCACGCTGCCACGAACCGCCCTGATCATCGCGAGGTCGAACCCGGCCTTCGTGCCGTCGGCATCCATCGAGTTGAGAAGGATCTCCCCCACGCCGAGTTCGGCGCCTCGCACCGCCCATTCGACTGCGTCGATCCCCGTGCCGCGTTTGCCGCCGTGGGTGGTCACCTCCCAGCCCGAGGGTGTCGGTTCACCGCCCTCGGGAACCGTGCGGGCGTCCACGGACAGAACGATGCACTGCGACCCGAATCGTTGACTGAGTTCACGAAGAAGTTCCGGGCGCGCGATCGCCGCGGTGTTCACACTCACCTTGTCCGCACCGGCACGCAGTAGCCGATCCACGTCCTCGACGGTCCGGACGCCGCCACCCACAGTCAGCGGGATGAACACCTGTTCCGCCGTCCGGCTCACGACGTCGAGCATGGTGCCGCGGTCGGAGGTGGACGCTGTCACGTCGAGGAACGTGAGCTCGTCCGCTCCCTGCGCGTCGTACGCGGCCGCGAGTTCGACCGGATCGCCGGCGTCGCGGAGGTTCTCGAAGTTGACGCCCTTCACCACTCTGCCGGCATCGACGTCGAGACACGGGATCACCCGAACTGCCAAAGTCATCGTGTTCGCCCTCCTGAAGGCCGGCTACCTGGATCACCCAGTGATCTCAGAATGTCGAGGATCTCGTCGTGCACACCGGGCGCCGCCGCCAGGACCGAGCCGGAGGCAACCGTCCACGGCTCACCGGACAGGTCGGTCACCACACCGCCCGCGGCACGAACCAATGCGACTCCCGCAGCGTTGTCCCACGCATTGTGTCCGAACACCACAGCACCACCGAGAATTCCAGCAGCGGTGAAAGCGAGATCGACGCCGGTGGAACCGTGCATGCGGATTCGGGAGGAGACACGGCTGAGCTCGGCCAGCACGTCGAGTCGATAGCGCCCCGGGATGCGACCACGACTGTCCACGTTGAGTGCGCCGAGACCCACGATCGAGGACGCCAGCGTCGTCCTGGACAGGCCCGGAACCGGGCGACCGCCTTCGAGGAGCGGTCCGTCTACGAGCGCGGCATAACGGAGCCCCACCAGGTGCAGCCAGGTCAATCCGATGACGGGGACACCGTTGTCGAGAAGAGCCAGAAGCGTGCCGGCGGTAGGAAGCCCTGCCGAATAGTTGAAGGTGCCGTCGATGGGGTCGAGCACCCACACGAGGCCTTCGGTCACATCGGGTCCGCCGAATTCCTCACCGTGCACGGCGATACCGGTCCGTTCGAACAACTCGCCCGAGAGCCGCTTCTCCAGTTCGAGATCGACCGCGGTCGCGAAATCGTCCGCACCCTTGTGTACGGCACTCGGCGCACCGACCCCTGCCACGAAACGATCGTGGATGCCGTCGAGAAGCTCACTCGCCGTGGCGAGTAGCTCTCGCGGATCGCGGGGCAGACTCACGGTTCAGCTCCGGCTCGACACCGCGGCCAGCGCGTCCGGCAGAGTGAATCGGCCGGCATAGAGCGCCTTGCCGATGATCGCACCCTCGACACCACGATCCACCAGTCCGGCAATCGCGACCAGGTCGTCGATCGCGGAGATTCCGCCGGATGCCACGACGGGCGCGTCGGTCGCATCACACATCTGAGCCAACAGCTCGAGATTCGGACCGGTCAGTGTGCCGTCCTTGGTCACGTCCGTGACGACGTAGCGCGCGCAGCCGTCGCGGTCGAGCCGTGCGACGGTCTCCCACAGATCGCCGCCTTCGGTGACCCAACCGCGGCCACGCAGCTGATAGCTGCCGTCCACCAGCCGAACGTCCAATCCGACCGCGATCTTCTCGCCGTGCTTCGCGATGGCGGACGCGCACCATTCGGGATCCTCGATCGCGGCGGTCCCGAGGTTTACGCGGCCACAACCCGTGGCAAGCGCTGCCTCGAGGGAGTCGTCGTCACGGATACCGCCGGAGAGTTCCACGTTCACATCGAGTTCGCCGATCACGTCGGCGAGGAGTTCGCGGTTGGATCCACGGCCGAACGCGGCATCGAGATCGACGATGTGCACCCACTCCGCGCCGTCGTTCTGCCACGCCAGGGCAGCATCACGCGGAGATCCGTAACCGGTCTCGCTACCCGCCTCCCCTTGAACGAGGCGAACAGCTTCACCGTTGACGACATCCACAGCAGGCAAAAGGACCAGGCTCACTGCGACAACCCTAGTCGGTCAGGCGCCCGAACCGGGCTTCGGGTCGCTGTCGTCCCCGTAGGCGCGGCGAGTCATCCGTTTGGAGACGAAGGCCATGGCGGCAACTGCCCCGACGACACCGACCAAGGCGATCACCAACGACACACCTGGCCCCGGTTCCAGTACCACGATCAGCACGGTCGCCAGGACGAGTACACCTACCGCCGACCCCAGCGAGAAGACGGCGAGTTTGCCGATGGATAGGTCGTCGGCCTCTCCGCTCACAAGCTCTTCACCCAGTTCTCGAGCAGCGCTGCTCCTGCGTCACCCGACTTCTCCGGGTGGAACTGCGTCGCCGAGAGGGCCCCGTTTTCGACCGCTGCCAGGAAGCGACCGCCGTGGTCCGCCCAGGTGAGCGCGGGCGGCCTGATGCGCTCGGGGGTAGGAAGTTCCCAATTCTGCACGGCGTACGAGTGCACGAAGTAGAACCGCGTGTCCGCGTCGATGCCCGCGAAGAGAGTGCTGTTGTCGGGGGCTTCCACCGTGTTCCACCCCATGTGCGGCAAGACGTCCGCCTTCAACTGCTCGACCGTGCCGGGCCACTCCCCACACCCTTCGGCCTCCACGCCGAACTCGACGCCTCGTTCGAAGAGGATCTGCATGCCGACACAGATGCCCAGTACCGGCCGACCACCGGCGAGACGACGGCCGATGATCCGTTCGCCGCGCACCGCCTTCAATCCCTCCATACATGCGGAGAAGGCCCCCACGCCGGGCACGACCAGGCCGTCCGCGTCCAGCGCGGTCTGGATGTCCGAGGTGACCTCGACTTGGGCACCGGTGCGCGCGAGCGCCCTCGTGGCGGAGTGCAGGTTGCCGGAACCGTAGTCGAGCACGGCGATCGTGGAAGCGCTCATGGCGACAACCTTATCCGTCGCGATCGGCACGTGCGCCGACCACCACGGCGGTGGCCGCGACGGTGCTCACCGCCACCGCCGCCAAACCGAAGACCCAGACGTAGCCGGATACGGCAGCCGTGATTCCCAGTGCGAACGCGCCGATACCGGTGCCCGAATCGAAACCGATGTTCCACCCCGCACTGGCAGCACCGAATCGCGCGGGTCCCGAGGCGGTGAAGATCATGACGAGTGATTCGTTCTGTACGGCGCCGAAACCGAACCCGAATGCGATCGCCCCGACGATCAGAATCCACAGCGGCGCACCAGCGGCCACCGCGATCGCGAAAGAAACAAGGCCGAGAACAGCCGACGCCATCGCCGGTACGAGCATGCGGCCCGGGCCGATACGGTCGGCCGCCGCACCCGCTGTGTATCGACCGACCAAAGTTGCTGCGCTGACCACGGCGAGTACCGCACCCGCGAGCGAGGCCCGGTCCGATATCGCGATCGGGAGCAGGCTGGACAGACCGCCGAATGCCGCAGCCACCACGGCGATCGTCGACCACGGCACGAGAATCGCCGCAAGCGGCGGACGCCCCGACTCGCCGGTCCGCGGATGGGGTCGAATGTCGGGCAACCGCGTGATCGCACCGACTGCGAGAATCGGAACCAATGCGCCGAGCAGGAACACGGGAGTTTCGGACCAGCGCTGGTAGACGGCAAGACCCGCAGGCAGTCCGATCACCTGAGCAGCGGAGATCGCGATCCCTTGCGCCCCGGTTGCACGTCCGAGCAGATGTCTCGGCACCAATTCCGCCACGAGGGCGCTGCCGGCGACTGTGAGCATGCCGAAGCCCGAGCCGCGCAATGCCGAGACTGCCAAGACCGGCACTGCGTCAGTGGACAGCAGCAGCAACAGGGACGGAGGACCGAGGAGTCCGCACCCGAGCGCCAGCACGATTCGGTGTCCCCATTGTCGGAGCATCCACGGAACGGCGAGTTGGGTGAGCACGGTCGCCGCCATGAAAATGCCCGTCACACTGCCGGCCAGGGCGTCCGATCCCCCAGCCGCCGAGACGACCAGAGGGACTACGGGAAGCAACACTGCCCACCCGCCGAACGCCGCAGCGCCCATCACCATCGCGGTGACGAGGCCGGGCGTCCGAAGCAACTTCTGCGCAGTGGCCGAATCGCCGGACTCCGACCGCTCGGTCTCGGCCCCGGCCATCACTTCACCCCGATCACTAGATCAACCTGAGAATTCCTGCCACAGCAGCCAACACGGCGATTGCCAACAGCACGCCGGAGGCGAGCTTGTTGATCTTCCACATCGAGTACGACCCGCCGACCGCGATGCCGGCGACGATGAACAGCACGTAGACCCAGAGCACACTCATCCGATCACAAGCTGCCCTTGGTGGAGGGCACGCCGGACACGCGCGGATCGGGCTCGACCGCCTCACGCAGTGCGCGCGCGACGGCCTTGAACTGGGCCTCGGTGATGTGATGGGGATCTCGTCCGTACAGAACCCGAACGTGGAGTGCGATACGCGCATTGAGCGCGATCGACTCGAAGATGTGCCGGTTGATGACCGTCGCGTACGGGACGCCCGGGTAGCCGCCGATCACGGAGTGAACCAGGTGATCCGGCTCGCCGGTGTGAACGCAGTACGGCCGACCCGACACGTCCACGGATGCGTGCGCGAGGGTTTCGTCCATCGGTATGAAGGAATCGCCGAAACGGCGGATTCCCTTCTTGTCGCCCAACGCCTGGCCGAGTGCCTGACCGAACACGATCGAGGTGTCCTCGACGGTATGGTGAGCATCGATCTCGACGTCGCCCTTGGCCTGCACCGACAGATCGAAGCTCGCGTGGGAACCGAGGGCGTTCAGCATGTGATCGAAGAACGGCACACCGGTCGACACGTCGACGCGGCCCGTTCCGTCGAGGTTCAACTCGACGACGATGCTGGACTCCTTGGTGGTCCGTTCGATCCGTGCGATTCGATCGGTCATCCGTGCTCTCCTGCCGTGGCGAGTTCGGTCGCGGCGATCTCGTCGCTCGCCGCGATGAAGGCGTCGTTCTCGGCCGGTAGGCCGATCGTAGTGCGAAGATACCCTGGAATGCCCACGTCGCGAATGAGAACTCCGCGGTCGAGGTAGGCCTGCCAGACTCGCGCGCTGTCCGCGAACTCCCCGAAGAGAACGAAGTTCGCGTCGCTGGGGATCACGCGGAAGCCGGTGTCGGCAAGTGCTTTCGACACCCGCACCCGCTCCCCCGCGAGTGCGTGAACGCTCCCGAGAGTCTCGTCTGCGTGTCGCAGCGCGGCACGGGCGGCGGCCTGCGTGACGACCGAAAGGTGGTACGGAAGTCGAACCAGCAGTAGCGCTTCCACGAAGGCCGGTGCCGCAGCGAGGTATCCGAGCCTGCCACCTGCGAAGGCGAACGCCTTCGACATCGTGCGACTGACTACCAATTTGGTCGGGAACTCGTCGATCAGTCCGATCGCGCTGGGCGCATCCGAGAATTCGGCGTATGCCTCGTCCACCACCACGATCCCGGGCGCCGCGTCCAGGACACGCCGCAATTCCGCGATACCGACGCTGTGCCCTGTCGGGTTGTTGGGGCTCGTGACGAACACCACGTCCGGACGACGCTCGGCGATCGCCGCCACTGCACTGTCCACGTCCAGGGCGAAGTCGTCGCGTCGAAACACCGGCACCCATTCGGTGTCGGTACCGTCCGAAATGATCGGGTGCATCGAGTACGACGGCACGAACCCCATCGCCGAACGGCCGGGCCCGGCGAACGCCTGCAGGACCTGCTGCAAGATCTCGTTCGACCCATTGGCTGCCCAGACGTTGTCCACCGTCACCGAAACCCCGGTCTGCCGCGTGAGGTACGACGCCAGATCCGTCCGCAGGTCCACCGCATCCCGGTCCGGGTAGCGGTGCAACTCCCGCGCGGCAGTCCGCACCGACTCGGCCACGTCGTCCACCAGAGCCTTCGTCGGCGGGTGCGGATTCTCGTTGGTGTTCAGCTGTACCGGCACCGAAAGCTGCGGTGCCCCGTACGCAGACTTTCCACGCAGGTTCTCGCGGATAGGCAGATCGCCGACGCCGATCGACGATCCGGGCGCGGTCACTGCTCGCCGCCGGTACGGAGCGGCTCGAAACGCAACCGAACCGCCTCGCCGTGAGCGGGAAGATCCTCCGCGTTCGCGAGCGCGATGACGTGTCCGGACACCTCTTTCAGCGCCGACTCCGAGTAGTCGACCACATGAATTCCACGCAGGAACGTCTGCACACTGAGACCGGACGAGTGGCGCGCGCATCCTGCCGTCGGCAGAACGTGATTCGAACCCGCGCAGTAGTCGCCGAGACTGACCGGCGCCCACGCACCGACGAAGACCGCACCAGCGCTGGTGACCTTTGCCGCGACACCGGACGCATCCTCGGTCTGGATCTCGAGGTGCTCGGCCGCATACGCATTGACGACACGAAGTCCGGATTCGATGTCGGACACCAGCACGATGCCCGACTGGGACCCGGACAGGGCGGTGGTGACACGCTCACGGTGCCGAGTCGTCTCCAACTGCGCACGCAGCGCGGTGTCCACGGCATCGGCCAGGTCGGGGCTCGTGGTGACGAGCACACTGGCCGCCATCACGTCGTGCTCGGCCTGGCTGATCATGTCCGCCGCCACGTGCACCGCGTCGGCGGTGCCGTCGGCGAGGATCGCGATTTCGGTGGGCCCGGCCTCCGCGTCGATTCCGACGAGACCACGACACAGCCGCTTCGCGGCCGTCACGTAGATGTTGCCCGGGCCCGTGATCAGATCCACCGGAGCCAGTTCGGCGCCGTTCGTATCCGTGCCGCCGTAGGTCAACAGTGCGACTGCCTGTCCGCCGCCGACGGCCCAGACCTCCTCGACACCGAGCAGGGCTGCCGCAGCGAGAATCGTCGGGTGCGGCAGACCGCCGAAGTCGGCCTGCGGCGGCGAGGCGACCACGAGCGATCCGACGCCCGCAGCCTGAGCCGGCACGACGTTCATGACGACGCTGGAGGGATAGACGGCATTGCCGCCAGGCACGTACAGGCCCACCCGATCGACGGGCACCCAGCGCTCGGTGACGACGCCACCGGGAACAACCTCGGTGACCGTGTCGGTTCGCCGCTGGTCGGCATGCACCTTGCGCGTGCGCTCGATCGCGACCTCGAGTGCGGCACGAACATCCGGGTCCAGCTCGGCCAACGCCCGGTCGAGCTCGGCGAGCGGGACCCGCACCTGCTCCGGACGTATCCCGTCGAACTTTTCACTGAGCTCGAGTGCCGCCGCCACGCCGCGGTCACGGACATCCTCGACCACCGGACGAACCTGATGCAGAACCGCGTCCACATCCACTCCACCTCGAGGTAGCGCGGCGCGAAGTTCGGCCGTGGATGGGGTGCGACCACGAAGGTCGGTGCGGGCCAGCATCTTGGGTCCTTCCTGACTGTGTGTGTGCGACGAAGTCCCGGAACGGTCACCGTGAGAGGTCACGGTCGGAACACAGTCGTCTCCGTCGATTATCCAGCACCGAGACGACTTCGCTCTCACCGGTGCGTCGAGGGACCCGACCGGGCCCTGTTTCACAGCACTGGTGCCGCTCCAGCGCCACTGGACGACAGCCACCACATAGCAGACCGTCATCCCGGTTTGCCGAACCTGAAAATACCCTTGGAACTGGGCGTATCCGGCTGAAAGCCCCTTGTCACGGCACCCACGACAGAGGAATGTGGAGAGTACTCGGAGCACGGGACATCACGAACCTGGAACGGCGACCGACACGTTCCCGCACTCATCTGCAAGACCGAAACCTGGAGGAATCATGCTTGGGCTAGCGATTGGATTGGGAGGCGCTGCCGTCGGCATCGGCCTCGGGTTACTGGGTGCCGGAGCGGGAGTTCTGCTCAGCGACGCCACCATCAAATACGACATACGAGAACTCACCGAGTAAGGCTGCGCTGTGTCCCGCACCGAAGGCGCCCCGGAGCGGCGAGTACGAAGGAGCGCCGGCGCCCGTCACCCGGTCGCCTGGATTCACTCCCATGTGACCCGGCGACGGGGTGTCGCCTCGTCGGATCCGGTGCCGGGCGGCGCCGACGAGGTACTCGAAAGGCTTGCGAAGCTCCCCATCAGCACCTGGACCTACGGGTTCGATCACGAGTCCGTGCGCCATCTCGGACCCACCGCCCAGGATTTCGCAGACACGTTCGGATTGGGCAACGACCCTCGTCACATCGCAGCAGTCGACGCCAACGGCGTGTGCATGGCAAGCATTCAGGCGCTCCATCGTCGCCTGGCTCTGATCGAGGACGAGATCAGGCGTACCGGCGACGCGAAGTAGGTGTCGGCATCCTGGGCTAGCCTCCGGCCATGACGAACACACATCACACACTCGACTACATCGAGATTCCCGTGGACGACATGGAGCGCGCCCGCGCCTTCTATCGCGGCGCTTTCGGATGGGCATTCAACGACTACGGCCCCACCTACTCCGGGATACGATCCACCGACGGCGATTCGGAGGTCGGCGGACTGTCCGGTGTGGACGGCGCCGCGCCCCGCACCGGAGGCGTGTTGGTGCTGCTGTATTCCGACGACCTCGACGCCACCGTCGCTGCCGTCGAATCTGCGGGTGGACAAATCCTGCAGGGGCCCTATGCCTTTCCCGGCGGACGACGTTTCCACTTCAGTGACCCAAGCGGCAACGAACTCGGCGTGTGGGCCACTCACTGAGAGTCCGCTACATGTCGAGCCCGAGATCGAGAACGACGACCGAATGTGTCAGGGCTCCGACCGCGAGGTAGTCGACTCCGGTCGCGGCGTACTCGGCGGCAACATCGAGAGTAAGTCCGCCGGAGGACTCGAGTTTGGTAGTCGGTGACGCCGAGTCGCGTCTCTGTACCGCCATCTGCGTCTGCCATAGCGGAAAGTTGTCGAGCAGTACCAATTCGGCTCCCTCGGCAAGGACTTCGTCCAGTTGCTTCAGGTCGTCGACCTCGACTTCGCACTCGATGTCCGGGGCTGCGGCCCGAACCGCGCGCAGCGCCGCCACCACGGAACCGGCGGCCGCGACATGGTTGTCCTTGATGAGCGCTGCATCTCCGAGTCCCATGCGGTGATTGACTCCCCCGCCTACCCGAACGGCGTACTTCTGCAGCGCGCGTAGACCAGGCAGCGTCTTTCGACTGTCCCTGACCTTCGTCCCGGTGCCGTCCACGGCTTCGACCCACTGCGCAGTCGCGGATGCGATGCCGGATAGATGGCACATCAGGTTCAGCATCGTGCGTTCGGCCGTGAGCAGACCGCGGGTGGGCGCGGAGACGGTCAATACCGACTGTCCGGGCGCCACGTGTGTGCCGTCCGCGACTCGATCGAGTACCTCGTAGTTCCGGGAGCCGATCACTTCGTCGAGGACCAGGAGGCCGATGTCGATTCCTGCCACGGTTCCGTGTGCTCGTGACACGACCGAAGCCTCTGCCACTGCGTCGGCAGGAACCGTCGCGGTGGAGGTGATGTCGGCGCCGTATCGAAGATCTTCGTCCAGTGCCGTTCGCAGCAGAGCGATCACTTCTTCGCGGTCGAGGTCGCCCTCGCGCAGACCACCTTCGGTCATCCCTGCACTCCTGTCAGTTGATGTTCGCGGTCCCAATCGGATCCGACACGGCCGCACAGTTCGAGTTCGCCACTGCGCAGTCGCACGTGCACGCTGCGCCGCCACGCATCCGAGGTAGCCGGATGGTCGGTCCTCGTGTGGCAGCCCCGGCTCTCCGTTCGCGTTCGCGCAGCCAAGGCGACGGCGGACGCGGTGAGGGCCAATGCTGCATCTTCGCGCACGGAGGGTTTCAGTGACGTCGTGTGCTCGGCTCGCGATTCCAACTGGGCGGCCAGGGCGGACAGCCCCGCGCCGTCACGGATGACGGACGCGTATTCGGACATCAGACGCTGCACGTCCCGACGTGCCACGACCGCAGTCGGCGGTACGGACACTTCTCCCACTTCCGTGCTCACACCTCTCCGCTCGGAGGCCGCCACACCGACTCGCTCCCCGAGCACGAGGCCCTCGAGAAGGCTGTTCGAGGCCAACCGATTGGCGCCGTGAAGACCGGTTCTCGCTACCTCGCCCGCGGCGTACAGACCGGGTACCGCGGTACGCCCGTGCGTATCGGTCACCACGCCGCCGCACGAGTAGTGCGCAGCCGGCGCCACCGGAATCAAATGTGTCAGTGGATCGATGCCGGATTCCCGACAGGAGGCGGTGATGGTCGGGAATCGCGCTTCGAATCCCCGGATCGCTCGGGCATCCAGATAGACGTGGTCTGCAGCCGATTCCATGAGCCGCGTCGCGATGGCTCGCGACACCACGTCACGCGGGGCGAGGTCGCCACTCGGATGGACGCCCGCGGTCACGGACCGGCCGTCGGCGTCCACCAGCGTCGCGCCCTCTCCCCGCACGGCCTCACTGATCAGCGGACGGCGTCCGGTGCCACCTTCCGCGTACAACACGGTGGGGTGAAACTGAACGAACTCGAGGTCCGCCACCACGGCTCCTGCGGCGAGAGCCAGTGCGATGCCGTCCGCAGTCGCACCCTGCGGGTTGGTACTGCACGAGTAGAGCTGACCGAGCCCGCCGGTCGCGAGAAGAACTGCCGCCGAGTGAACGACGCCGAGGCCTCTGGGTGAATGCACCAGCACGCCCGTCACGCCACGAGCGCCGGTCAGGACTCGGACGACTGTCGAGTCGAACAGGACGGGCAGTCCGAGAGCACTTGCCCGCTGAATCTCCACACCGGTGGCGTCGCCGCCCGCGTGCACGATCCGCGACGCGCTGTGCCCGCCTTCGCGGGTGTACGCCAACCGGCCGTCCACCGCGTGGTCGAAGGCCGCTCCGAGATCCGTGAGAGTGGCCACGGCACCGTCGCCGGCAGCGACGATCGACCTGACGGCGGCCTCGTCACACAGTCCGGCGCCCGCAGCACAGGTATCGACGACGTGCCGCTCGACAGAGTCCGCCGCGTCGTGTCCGTCGACCACCGCGATGCCGCCCTGCGCGAACTGTGTTGCCGTATCGAGACGGCCCCCCTTGCTGACGGTGAGCACCCGCAGTCCCGACCGCGCCGCAGTCCGCGACGCTGTCAGGCCGGCGACACCCCCGCCGACTACCACGAGATCGGCGTGGCCCTCCCAGGAGATCCCCGGGATGGGCATCGTCACTCGCCTCCGCCGGGATTGCCGATGGAGATCATCCGCTGAACCGATGCTCGCGCTCGTTCCGCGGTCGCCGCGTCGACGTGTACCTCGTCCTTGCCCTCGACCAGGCACCGAAGAAGCGCAGCCGGGGTGATCATCTTCATGTAAGGGCAGGATGCGCGCTCGTTGACGGCCTGGAAGTCCACATCGGGCGCGGCCTTGCGCAGCTGGTGCAACATGCCCACCTCGGTGGCGACGAGAACCTGCTTGGCACCGGTGGCGCGGGCCGCGTCGAGCATGCCGCCGGTGGACAGGATCTTCACCTTGTCCTCGGGCACGAATCCTTCGCCCGCGAGGTAGAGCGCCGAGGTGGCACATCCACATTCCGGGTGCACGAACAGTTCGGCGTCCGGGTGCGACTTGGCCTGCGCGGTCAGCTCGTCGCCGTTGATCCCCGCGTGCACGTGGCACTCGCCTGCCCAGATGTGCATGTTCTCGCGGCCGGTAACTCGCTTGACGTGGGCGCCGAGGAACTGGTCGGGAAGGAACAGCACGTCGCGGTCGGGATCGATCGACGCGACGACGTCCACCGCGTTCGAGGAAGTGCAGCAGATATCGGTCAGCCCCTTCACCTCGGCCGTGGTGTTCACGTACGACACCACCACCGCGTCCGGGTAGTCCTCTTTCCAGGCCCGAAGATCGTCCGCCGTGATCGAATCGGCGAGCGAGCAGCCCGCTCGCTCGTCCGGGATCAGGACCGTCTTGTGCGGACTGAGGATCTTCGCCGTCTCGGCCATGAAGTGGACGCCACAGAACACGATGGTGTCCTCGGGAGCTTCGGCCGCGATCCGGGAAAGCGCGAGCGAGTCACCGACGTGGTCGGCGACGTCCTGGATCGCGGGAAGCTGGTAGTTGTGCGCCAACAGTGTCGCCCCACGCGCACGCGCCAGGCGTTTGATCTCGGCGGCCCATTCTTCGCTCCCCTCGACACCCGTGTATCCGCCGGGGCCATCCTGGATCTGCGAGGTGTTCCCCGCCCACAACGTGCTCGTCATGGCGTGCTCCTTCACCGTGAACCCGGGCGGGGTGGCCCGGATTTCCTGAATCGAGGTTTTCGACTTAGGATCGAAAACATGCCCAATAGTAGCACCGCCACCCATGAAGTCCTCACTGCGGTCTTCCAGGTTCGCGGTGAGGAGCAACCAGAACTGGCTGTACTTCTGTGGCAACGAGCCCTCGAACCAGCCAAGGGAACCTGGTCGCTCCCCGGTGGAAACCTCCGCAGCGACGAGGACATGTCGACGTCCGCGCACCGCCAACTGGCCGAGAAGGTGGACGTCCGCAAGGTCGCCCACCTCGAGCAACTGTCCGTGTTCAGCGCCCCCGATCGCGTACCCGGACCACGAAGGATCGCTTCCACGTTCCTGGGGCTGGTCCCGTTGACGTCCGATCCGAAACTCCCGCCGGACACCACCTGGCATCCCGTGTCCGATCTACCGGACATGTCGTTCGACCACGGGACCGTCGTTCGACACGCCCGCAACCGACTGGCCGCGAAACTCTCCTACACCAACATCGCCTACGGACTCGCGCCCGAGGAATTCGCGATGTCGACGCTGCGAGAAATCTATTGCGCGGCACTCGGATACCAGGTCGATGCGACGAACCTTCAGCGCGTACTGAGCCGACGCGGCGTACTCACCGCAACGGGGCACACGGCCAAGTCGGGCAGGGCGGGCGGCCGTCCACCCGCGTTGTATCGCTTCACCGACTCGACACTTCGCGTGACAGACGAGTTCGCGGCCCTGCGGCCCCCTACCTGACGCTCAGCTCACGATCCTCGAAGTGCTGTGATCGACATCGAAATCCTCGATGGTGGGTTCGTCGTCGGGACCGGACAGACCGAGGTCGTCGTAGGGATTGAGAGCTGCCAACACCACAGTGGTCACCAACGCTGCGATGGGTTGAAAGATCAGCACCAGAAGGGTCCCCAGCCCGGGCGCCACTGCGACCACATCGCCTGCCTGCACACTCGCAGGCTGCGGAAATCGTAGACCCGCGACGCCGATCCCGGCCGCGGCCATCACCGCGGCGCCGGCCAGCGAACCGATCAGCAATCCGGCAACGGCGAGTGGCCCGCGGCCACCCCGGGTGATCCACACAGCGGCAGCCGAAACGATGCCGACGAACAGACCTGCACACGCGAGCATCGCCGACGCATCGAATCGATGCAGACTCTCACCCGTGAGCGGCAGCATCCGTCCGGAAGACAGGACGAGGTCGTGCTCGGACGGAGCCACCACACCCCACACGATTCCGACCACGCCACTGGCGACCGTCACAGCGCACCCGGCGAGCGCGGCCGCGCCGAGCGGAGTTCCCCGAAGATCCTTCACGCAGACCGACGCTACCTCCGGCCGAGGCCGATGGAATCGAACACGCCGTGACGTGAGCATTTCGCCCACCACCCGTCCGGGCTGATCTGCACGATCATCCGCCGCCCACACTCCGAACAGAATCTGGGCGGCTCCAGCCCGAGTTGTGCCGCAGTCGGGACCACGTCATCGACTCCCGGCACGACCCTGCGGCCGGTGTAGACGTTGTAGAGCTGACCGAGTGGAGTCTCGGGGTCGCCGCCGCCGAGGGACTCGTCCGCCACCACCGGTGGCATCACAGCGTGTCGTTCAGTGCCTTGATGGGCATCTGGAGATCGACCAACAGATCGAGGTCCTGTTCGGCCGGCCGGCCGAGCGTCGTCAGGTAGTTGCCGACGATTACGGCGTTGATGCCACCCAGGATCCCCTGCTGCGCGCCGAGGTCGCCGAGGGTGATCTCACGGCCACCTGCGAACCGCAGGATGGTCCGCGGTAGCGCAAGGCGAAATGCCGCGACGGATTTGAGCGCCTCGCTCGCCGGGAGAACTTCGAGATCACCGAAAGGTGTTCCGGGACGAGGGTTCAGGAAGTTGAGGGGCACCTCGTCGGGCTCGAGTTCCGCCAGATTCACTGCGAACTCGGCGCGCTGCTCGAGGCTCTCCCCCATGCCGAGAATTCCGCCGCAGCACACCTCCATGCCCGCTTCGCGCACCATCCGCAGCGTGTTCCACCGCTCTTCCCATGTGTGCGTGGTGACGACGTTCGGGAAGTGCGACTTCGACGTCTCGAGGTTGTGGTTGTACCGGTGCACACCCATCGCCGCGAGCTGATCGACCTGGTCCTGGGTGAGCATGCCGAGCGAGCAGGCGATCTGGATGTCCACCTCGTTGCGGATCGCCTCGATGCCGGCGGCGACCTGAGCGAGCAGGCGGTCGTCCGGTCCGCGCACGGCCGCGACGATGCAGAACTCGCTGGCTCCCGACTTCGCGGTCTGCTTGGCCGCCTCCACCAGCGAGGGGATGTCGAGCCACGCCGCCCGCACCGGCGACTGGAACAGGCCGGACTGCGAACAGAAGTGGCAGTCCTCCGGGCACCCTCCGGTCTTGAGGCTGATGATGCCCTCGACCTCCACCTCCGGACCGCACCACTTCATGCGCACGTCGTGCGCCAGCGACAGCAGGTCTTCGAGGCGGTCCTCACCGAGCCGCAGCACTTCGAGAACCTGCGCTTCGTTCAAGGGCTCTCCGCGTTCGAGAACCTGCTCACGCGCGATGGCGAGGATGTCTGTCTGGACCGGGGCCGACGTCACACGAATCTCCTGGGGGCTGAACGAACGTAGAATTGAACACCGTACAAGTTGAACGGCGTTCACGTTAGATCCGTGGTGGAATGGTGTCAAAGGTCCGTACCGCTATCCGAATCGACAGAGAGCGGAAGAAGTGCAACTCAGACGAGCCGACGTCCTGAACGGCGCAATGACGATCCTGGACGAATACGGCCTGGCAGACCTGACGATGCGGCGCCTCGCCACCTCGCTGGACGTCCAACCCGGCGCCCTGTACTGGCACTTCCCGAACAAGCAGACCCTGCTCGGCGCCATGGCCGACCGCATCGTCGAGGACGTCGACGACACCGACGGTCTACCCGACGAATGGTCGCAGCGCCTCACCGCATTGACGCACCGCCTGCGTTCGGCACTGCTGGCCCACCGCGACGCGGCAGAACTCGTCTCCGCCACCTACGCCTCACGCATGACGAACAGTCGGGTCAGGGAAAGCTTCGCCGGCGCCGCAGCACTGTCCGGAATGCGCCCCGAGCACGCCGAGTTGGCGTCGTACTCGTTGCTCTACTACGTGCTCGGACACACCGTGGACGAGCAGTCCCACACGCAGATGTCCTCGGTCGGCGCGCTGACCCGCGACACCATTGCGCCCGGCGCCCCTGCGTCTGCGCTGGCCGACTACGACGAAGACCTACAAGCCGGCGACCCGGACACACGATTCGACTTCGGATTGAACCTGTTCGTGGACGGAATCCGCGCCAGACTGAAAGAGTCCACGCCGCACCGCTGACGGAGCACACTGAAGTCACGTTTGCTCACCCAGCAGAGGGGCTCCACGTGATGATCCGGTCGGCAATCGCTGTTCTCGCGACAACTGTCGTCGCCATGATGACCGTGACCCCCACTGCGGGTGCGCAGGATCTCTCGCCGGGCACTGTCGTCGACGTCGGGGTGCTACCCGCCGAGTCGTGGCTGGCTGGAACCGAGCGTGCCCACATGGTGACGTATCGAACCACCGGACCCACCGGACCGGCGCTGAGCACCGGCGCTGTGTTCGTGCCGTCCGGCCCCGCCCCCGAGGGCGGTTGGCCGGTCGTGTCGTGGGCGCACGGGACCGTCGGAATCGCCGACGAGTGTGCGCCGACGACAACGGGCAAGATCGGCGGAGCGTATGTGACGCACTGGTTCTCGCAGGGATACGCGGTGGTGGCCACCGACTACGTCGGACTCGGCACGCCCGGACTGCATCCGTATCTCGACGGCCCGTCCGAGGCGCACGCGGTCATCGACATGGTTCGCGCGGCACGGGCTGTCGAGTCCGAACTGTCGTCGCGGTGGGTGACGATCGGACAGTCACAGGGCGGCCACGCCGCTCTCGCCACGGCCACCGTCGCGACGGAGTACGCCCCCGAACTCGACTTCCGTGGCGCGGTCGCTACCGGGCCTCCGTCGAACATCGAGAATCTGGCGGTGTTGGGCGGACCCGACTTCCCGGAGATCCCGCTGGAGGGCAGCACCGTGTTCATCGCCTACGCACTCGCCGGGCTCCGCGCCGCACGACCGGACGTCGACATCGATTCGTTCCTGAGCGCCGACGGACGCGCCGCCCTGCAGGTTGCGGAGAAGTACTGCTACGAGGAGGCAGCAGAGCACCTCGTCGGCACGACCATCGGCGACCTCCTGTCGCGTTCGCTCGACGATGCCGTGTTTCTCGCTGCCGCACACAGCGCTCTGCACGTACCCACCACGGGATACGACCGCCCCTTGTTCATCGGACAGGGACTCGCGGACACGATGGTGCCCGCCCCCATGACCTTCGCCTTGGCGGCACAACTCGCGGCTGCAGGCGAGCGGTTCGAGTTCAGGACCTATCCGACCGGGCACCTGCCGACCATGCCGGCGTCACTGCCGGACACGACGCCGTTCGTGGCACGCATCCTGTCCGACTGAGTCCGCGGAGACCGGCCGACGATTAGGCTGATGCCGTGCGGAAACTGACCTTCGGCATGAATGTGAGCCTCGACGGCTACATCGCCGCACCCGGCGACGACATCGGCTGGAGCGTGCCGAGCGACGAGCTGTTCCAGTGGTGGTCCGACCGGGTGAGCACGACGGGCCTGGCGCTGTACGGGCGCAAACTGTGGGAGACGATGAACTCCCACTGGCCGACCGCCGACCAGCAGCCCGATGTCACACCGGCGGAGATCGAGTTCGCCCACCGCTGGCGGGACATGCCGAAGGCGGTGTTCTCCTCGACGATCAGCACGGTCGACGGGAACGCCCGCCTGATCACCGGCGACGCGGTCACCGAGATCACCCGGTTCAAGGCAGAGGACGCCGGTCCGATGGACGTCGGCGGCGCCACACTCGCAGCGGCCGCTATGCGGGCCGGGCTGATCGACGAGTACGTGTTGGCCACGGCACCCGTCCTCGTGGGCAGCGGCACGCCCTTCTTCACCGCCCTCGAAAACTGGGTGAATTTGACACTTGTCGAGACCCGGACGTTCCCCGAGGGCGTGGTACTGACCCGGTACGAAACCAAGCGCTGAGCCACTCGGGATCGAACCGGCCCGCGGCGGTCCTGATGAATTCTTCACGACCGAGTCGGCCGCTTCCGGCACGGACCCGCCCGACGACGGGAACACCCGTCACGGCCGGAAGGTCTTCGAGATTGCAGAGTTCGGCGAGGCCCGGCTCCTCCGGCCACGAGCCGATCACCAGGCCACCGCACGTCACGCCCGCGGATCTCAGTGCCCGAACGGTCAACTCCGAGTGGTTGAGCGTCCCCAGGTCAGCGGAAGCGACCACGACCACCGGCGCACCCAGCTCGGCCGCCACGTCGGACACAGTGAACCCGTCCGTCCCAATCCGCACCAGGAGACCGCCCGCCCCTTCTACGAGAACCAGGTCGTGCGAGTCGGCAAGCACTTCGACCGCACCGACCACGTCCGCGCACGAGATCATCGGCAGTCCGGATCGCCTCGCAGCCGTATCGGGAGCCAACGGATCCGGATACCGGACCAATTCGACGAGATCGGTGACACCGCTGAGCCGCTCGATCTCCGCGAGGTCTCCCGGTTCCCCGGGGGCGACGCCGGTCTGCGCAGGTTTGCACACCGCCACCGTTCGCCCCGATGCGGTCGCGGCGGCGGCCAACGCAGCGGTGACCACGGTCTTGCCGACATCGGTGGAGGTGCCCGTCACCATGAGAACACTCATGCGTGCGCGCCTGACAGCACCTCGGCCAGGACCGATTCGATCAGCGTCATGTCGTCCTCGTTCAGGGTCGCTCGCGCAGTCAACCGCAGACGTGACGTTCCCTCCGGAACCGACGGTGGCCGAAAGCAACCGACGTGCAGCCCGCGCGCTCGGCATGCAGCGGCCGCATCGAATGCGCGCTGCGGATCACCCAGAATCACCGAAACCACAGCAGACTGCGGTGTGGTGGCACCGGTCATCTCGGCGAGCTGGTGTGCGCGGGCGAGAACTCGATGTGCTCGTTCGGGTTCCCGGACGAGAACGCCGAGTGCAGCGCGCGCCGCGCCCACCGCCGCCGGCGCCAATCCGGTGTCGAAGATGAAAGTGCGCGCCGCATCGATCAAATGGGCGCGTACCTTGCCTGAAGCAAGCACGGCGCCGCCCTGACTAGCGAGGGACTTCGACAACGTCGCTGTCACCACCACGTCCGACTCCCCTGCCAACCCCACCTCGTGAACGAGTCCCCTGCCACCGTTGCCGCGAACTCCGACCCCGTGCGCTTCGTCGACGAGCAGCAGCGCACCGTTCGCCCGGCACGCGGCGTGCAAGTCGAGCAGGGGTGCCAGATCGCCGTCGGCACTGAACACGGAATCGGTGAGGACGAGTGCGCGGGCCTCGGTGCGCGAAGCCAGCGCATCGGCGACGAAGCCGGGAGCGTTGTGTGGGGCGACCACCACGCGGGACCGCGACAACCGGCACGCGTCGACGAGCGAGGCATGACTGCCCGCATCGGATATCACCAGGGCATCGCGACCGGCGAGAGCTGTCACCGCGCCGAGGTTTGCGGCGTATCCGGACGAGAACACCAGACTGGATTCGGCGCCGACGAACTCGGCCAATTCCTGCTCGAGCAAGTCGTGTTCGGTGGTCGATCCGGTGACCAGCCGCGAACCGGTCGCCCCGCCGCCCCAGCGCCGAACGGCGTCGATCGCGCCTTCGACGACATCGGGGTGGCGGACCAGGCCGAGATAGTCGTTGGAGGCGAGGTCGACCGGCTCGCCCACCGCTCGGCGAGGCCGGAGCTCACGGCGCAGGCCGGCGTCTCGACGAGCGCCCGCGATCTCGTCCAGCCAGGTCAATGACGTGCATTCGGTGCCCACGGTCCTCGACCATACTCGACTTGAACACTGTTCAACCCGCGTGGTGGTGCCCGATTCGTGGCCGCTATCGTCGGGAAGGTGACTGGATTGCCCACCACCCGACTCACCCCGACTCAGCTCTCCCCCGCTCGGATCTCCGAACTGGACGCCGAACACCTGTGGCATCCGTACGGTGCGATACCGGCGTCCACCCGTCCACTCGTCGTCGAGAGTGCGAGCGGCACACGGCTGCGCTTGGCGGACGGGCGGGAACTGATCGACGGAATGAGCAGTTGGTGGGCCGCCGTGCACGGCTACGGTCACCCGGCCCTCGATGCGGCCGCGAAAGCTCAACTCGGGCGCATGAGCCATGTGATGTTCGGCGGTCTCACCCACGAGCCCGCGGCCCGGCTGGCCGAGTTGCTCGTCGACATCACACCGGACGGACTCGACCGGGTATTCCTCGCAGATTCGGGTTCCGTGTCCGTGGAGGTCGCCGTGAAGATGGCGCTGCAATACTGGCGCAGTCGCGGTCGCCCCGACAAGAATCGCCTGCTCACGTGGCGGGGCGGATATCACGGCGACACGTTCGCGCCGATGAGTGTGTGCGACCCGGACGGCGGGATGCACTCACTGTGGACCGACGTGCTCACCCGCCAGATCTTCGCGCCGAAACCGCCGACCGACTTCGAAACTTCGTACGTGAACGAACTCGAAGCGATTGTCACCGAGCATCGCGACGAGTTGGCCGCGATCATCGTCGAGCCGGTCGTTCAGGGAGCGGGTGGAATGCGGTTCCACGATCCGCAGTATCTGATCGAACTGCGGAGGCTTTGCGACGACAACGATCTCCTCCTGATCTTCGACGAGATCGCGACCGGTTTCGGCCGGACCGGCGAACTGTTCGCCGCGAACCACGCGGGTGTGGCACCGGACGTGATGTGTGTCGGCAAGGCGCTCACCGGCGGTTATCTGACACTCGCTGCCACTCTGTGCTCCTCGGAGGTCGGTTCTGTCATCAGCGCGGGCGAGGCAGGCGGGCTGATGCACGGCCCCACCTTCATGGCCAATCCTCTTGCCTGCGCAGTGGCCGTGGCATCGACCGAACTCCTACTCTCGCGCGATTGGCAGGGCGAGGTCGCCGCCCTGACCCGCGGGCTCGAACGGGGACTCGAACCCGCCCGCGAGATCGACGGGGTCGTGGACGTGCGAGTACTGGGCGGAATCGGCGTCATCGAAATGGGCGCCCCTGTCGACATGGACGCTGCCACGAGCGCGGCGGTAGATGCGGGAGTGTGGCTCCGTCCGTTCCGTACCCTGATCTATGCGATGCCGCCCTACATCTGCACGGACGAGGACATCGCGACCATCTGTTCGGGAATGGTTGCGGCAGCGCACGCGGGATCGGCGTCGACGCGAACCTGATCGCCTACGCGGCTAGTGTTCAGACATGGCAGAGAACTCGTCGACGGGCCGGGTGTCGGCCGTGTGGCCGGGCAGCGCCTATCCCCTCGGCGCCACCTACGACGGTGCGGGGACGAACTTCTCGCTGTTCTCCGAAGCCGCGGATGCCGTCGAGTTGTGCCTCATCGCGAAGGACGGCACCGAGTCCAGGATCGCGCTCGACGAGGTCGACGGTTACGTCTGGCACGCGTACCTGCCCAACGTCGCTCCCGGTCAGCGGTACGGCTACCGGGTTCACGGGCCGTGGGACCCTTCGAGCGGTCTGAGATGCGACCCGAGCAAGCTTCTTCTCGACCCCTACGGCAAGGCCTTCGATGGAACATTCGACGGCGACCGATCACTGTTCTCCTACGACGCGGAATCCGGCGAGGCCGACGATGCCGGGGCCGATGACGGCAAGCCGGCCGGCCACGACTCGCTCGGACACACGATGACCACCGTGGTCATAAATCCGTATTTCGACTGGGCTTCGGACCGTGCACCTCGTCGTCCCTACCACGAGACGGTCATCTACGAAGCCCACGTCAAAGGTATGACCGCCACGCATCCCGCGGTACCGGAGGAGTTGCGGGGCACGTATGCCGGCCTGGCCCACCCGGCCGTCATCGAGCATTTGACCGGTCTCGGCGTCACCGCGATCGAACTGATGCCCGTTCACCAGTTCATGCACGACCGGATGCTGCTCGATCGCGGGCTCCGAAACTATTGGGGTTACAACACGTTCGGATTCCTGGCACCGCATACCGGGTATTCGTCGGCAGAAAAGCCGGGCGCCGCGGTGTCCGAGTTCAAGGCCATGGTGCGTTCGTTTCACGAGGCCGGAATCGAGGTGATCCTCGACGTGGTCTACAACCACACTGCCGAAGGAAATCACCTCGGACCCACCATCTGCTTCCGGGGCATCGACAACGCCGCCTACTACCGCTTGGTCGAAGACGACGCGGCTCATTACATGGACTACACCGGCACCGGTAACAGCCTGAACGCCCGTCATCCACACACACTGCAACTCATCATGGACTCGCTGCGCTACTGGGTCACCGAGATGCACGTGGACGGGTTCCGATTCGATCTGGCGTCGACCCTCGCACGTGAATTGCACGACGTGGACCGCCTTTCCGCGTTCTTCGATCTCGTGCAGCAGGATCCGATCGTCAGCCAGGTGAAGTTGATCGCCGAGCCGTGGGACGTCGGCGAAGGCGGATATCAGGTGGGAAATTTTCCGGGCCTCTGGACCGAGTGGAACGGAAAGTACCGGGACACCGTTCGCGACTACTGGAGAGGCGAGCCGTCCACCCTCGGCGAGTTCGCATCCCGACTCACCGGATCGTCGGATCTCTACGAGGCGACCGGCCGCCGCCCCGGTGCCAGTATCAACTTCGTCGTCGCCCACGACGGCTTCACTCTGCGCGATCTCGTCTCGTACGACGAGAAGCACAACGAGGCGAACGGCGAGGACAACAACGACGGCGAAAACCACAATCGCTCATGGAACTGCGGCGTCGAGGGGCCCACGGACGACCCTGACGTTCTCGCGCTCCGTGATCGGCAGAGCCGCAACCTCCTTGCAACCCTGCTCCTGAGCCAGGGAACCCCGATGCTCGCTCACGGCGACGAGTTCGGGCGCACCCAACACGGGAACAACAACGCGTACTGCCAGGATTCGGAACTGTCGTGGGTGAATTGGACGCTCGCGGACACCAACGCCGCGCTCGTCGAATTCACCAGGCGCGTAATCCGTCTGCGCACCCACAACCCGGTGTTTCGCCGTAGACGCTTCTTCGAAGGCAAGCCGATTCGCAGCGGCGATCAGACTCGCGATATCGCCTGGCTCACCCCTACCGGTGAAGAGATGACCCCCGAAGATTGGGACAGCGGGTTCGGGAGATCGCTGACGGTGTTCCTCAGCGGAGAGGGCATACCGGAACCGGACCAGCGTGGCGAACGGATCGTCGGAGACTCGTTTCTGCTGTGCTTCAACGCGCACGACGGCCCGATCGAGTTCGTCACGCCGAATGCCGAGTATGCGAACGAGTGGACCGTTGTCCTCGACACAGAATCGGCTACCGGTGCGAGCGAGAAGGTGATCGCGGCCGGCACTGCGCTCACCATCGCCCCACGCGCCCTCGCGGTACTACGCAGAAGCAGGTGAGGACCTTGCCGATCGAACGCGACATCACGTCCACCTATCGACTCCAGTTGCGTGGCGACGGGTTCGGGTTCGCCGCGGTGCGCGAATTGGTCGACTACTTCGACGATTCGGGTGTGTCGCACCTGTACCTGTCCCCCATTCTCACGGCTACCACCGGGTCCACCCACGGCTACGACGTCACCGACCCCACCACCGTCTCCGCAGCGCTCGGAGGCCGGGACGAATTCGTCGCCCTGTCGAGAGCGCTACACGAACGCGGGATGGGCCTGCTCGTGGACGCGGTGCCCAACCATCTCGGTATCTCTGTTCCGCAGGAGAACCTGTGGTGGTGGGACGTTCTCACCTACGGCCGAGACTCCGACCACGCGCGGTTCTTCGACGTCGACTGGCGCAGTGACAACGGGGCGGACGGCAAACTCGCGCTCCCTGTTCTCGGTTCCGAAGCCGACGTATTCGCTCTGTCGATCGATCGCAGCGGCGACGAACCGCGACTCGCGTTCTACGAACACCGATACCCGATAGCTCCCGGTACCGACGGCGACGATGTTCGTACCGTGCACGAGGCCCAGCACTATCGGCTTGTCCCGTGGGATGCCGGCGTGGTCGGGTATCGCAGATTTTTCGGTGTCGACTCGTTGGCCGCGGTTCGCCAGGAGGACCGGGTCGTGTTCGATGCCACCCACCGTGAAGTGGCGACGTGGGTGGACGAAGGACTCGTCGACGGCGTCCGGGTCGACCATCCAGACGGCCTGGCCGACCCCCGAGGCTATCTGGAACGCCTGCGGGACTTGATCGGTCCGGATCGTCTGCTTGTGATCGAGAAGATCCTCGGGGCACGAGAACCGCTCGATCAGACGCTGCCGGTGGACGGGACCACCGGGTACGACGCACTGTCCGAACTCGGCGCGGTGTTCGTCGACCAGCGCGGCGCTTCAGGTCTGACGGCGCTGATGGACGACCGAACAGGAGACCCTGGCGACGCGACGAGCCTGCGCGATCAGGAACTCGACCTGGGGCGCCACGTGGCAACCGAGCAGTTCTCCAGCGAGATTCGCCGGCTGGCCCGGGCCGTCGAGCGTGAATCCTCCACCACCACAGCCGACCGCGACGAGCTGATGCAGGCGCTCGCGGAACTCGTGGCGCGGATACCGGTGTATCGCACCGACTACGCGCCGCTGCACGGAATGCTGCCCCGCGTGATCGGGGAGCTGTCGACCGAACGCCCGGAGCTCGGTGCGGCGTGGAATGCGGTCGGCGAGGCGCTGTCCGGCGGCAGGGAGGCTTCGGTCCGTCTTCAGCAAGTGTGCGGCGCAGTCACCGCGAAGACCGTCGAAGACTGCCTGTTCTATCGCACCGCCCGCCTGGTGTCGTCGCAGGAAGTCGGCGGGAATCCAGAACGATTCGGCATGCCCCTCATCGAGTTTCACCTGTCGAACGCCGAACGTGCACGCGACTGGCCCCGCACCATGACCACCCTGTCGACCCACGACACCAAACGGGGCGAGGACGTGCGCGCGCGCATAGGCGTCTTGTCCCAGGTTCCAGATCTCTGGGCGCGCTGCGTCGAACAGTGGGAGAAACGCGCACCGTGCCCAGATCCGGCCACCGGACTGTTTCTGTGGCAGAACCTCTTCGGCGTGTGGCCGGTCCACGAGGCAGCCGAGTCCGTTCCTGGATTCCGACAGCGAATGCACGCGTACGCGGAGAAGGCCGTCCGGGAGGCAGGCACTCGCACGACATGGACCGAAGTGGACGTCGATTTCGAAGCGCGTCTGCACGAATGGCTCGACTCCGTGATCGACGGTCCGGTCGGCCATTCCCTGGGTGCACTCGCCGCCCAACTCGCTCCGCACGCATGGTCCGATTCGCTCGGGCAGAAGCTCCTCCAACTCTGCGGACCCGGCATCCCGGACGTCTACCAGGGAACGGAGTGTTGGGAAGACTCGCTCGTGGATCCCGACAATCGGCGATTCGTGGATTTCGATCGGCTCCGAGCGAACGCCGCCGATGCCTCGCTACCTACCGTCGACCACACCGGTCGGGCGAAACAGCACGTAGTGCGGCAATCCCTCCGCCTGCGTCGGTCCCACCCGGAGTCGTTCGTCCACGGCGCGTACTCACCGATCTTCGCGGCCGGACCGCAATCCGAGCGCCTGATCGCATTCGGTCGCGGACCGTCGGACGACCCACTTCGCGTGCTGGCGCTGGCCACGCGTCTGTCCGTGACGATCGAGGAGACGGGCTGGGGCGATACGGCCGTGGACCTTCCCCCGGGCAGGTGGATCGACGTACTGACCGGGGATTCACACTCGGGAACGGTCCGAATCACCGAAATGTTCGACCGATACCCGGTCTCCCTGCTACACCGGAACACGTAGCGCACAGCCAGCCGAAGCACACGCGCACACAGCGCACACCGATGATCGGAGTCTCATGCCTCATCGCAGAGTTGTCGCCCACACGTTCGGGGGCCCGGAAGCACTGGTGGTCGTCGACACCGATCTGCCCGAACCAGGCCAGGGAGAAGTACAGGTGTCCATTCGCGCCATCGGCGTCAACCCCTACGACTACAAGAGCTACAGCGGACTCTTCGACGCCGACGAATCGAAGTTGCCGATCACGCTCGGGTCGGAAGCAGCCGGGGTGGTCGACGCCGTCGGTGCGGGCGTGAGCGTAGCGGTCGGAACCGAGGTGATCGTCTACCCCGCCAAGGGCGGCAGCTACGCCGATGCCGTGGTGGTTCCAGAGACGTCGGTGTCTCCGAAACCTGTCAACCTCTCCTGGGAGCAGGCGGCCGGACTGCTCGCAGCGGGCGTCACGGCTGCGGATCTCCTCGAGACGGTTGCGGTCGCCGCCGGTGACACCGTTCTCGTCCACGGCGCAGCCGGCGCGGTGGGATCCGTCGTCGTCCAACTGGCCCACGCACGAGGTGCGATCGTGATCGGCACCGCGCGTGCAAACAACCACGACTACGTTCGCGAACTCGGAGCCACACCGGTGGAGTACGGCCCAGGCCTGATCGATCGAGTGCGGGTCTCGGCGCCGAACGGCGTAGACGCGGCCATCGATACCGTGGGTGGGGAAGAAGCTGCCGACGTCTCGATCGAGTTGGTCTCGGACCGCACCCGAATCGCCACCACCGTTCCCGGACCGACTGCGGTGGAACGCGGAATCACCTCGGTGGGTGGCGGTAACGCGACCAGCGTCGAGAATCGCAGGAACGCACGTCCACAGTTGATCGAACTTGCCGGGGACGGCGCGGTACGCGTCCGCGTCGCGCGAGTGTTCGCACTGGCCGATGCCGCAGAGGCTCACCGACAGTTGGCAGCACCGCACGAACCCGGGAAGTTCGTGCTTCTCCCCTGACCCCACCCCCGACCAATGTCACACACGTTCAGCTCGCGCGAACCGGTGTGACATTGGTCGGGGCGGTCAGGTGTCGTCCTGCTCTCGTTGTTTGCGGCCGACGCGCCGCTGTTCCTCGGCGCGCTCTCTGCAGCGACGAAGGAACTCCTCGTCGTCCTCGGGATTCTGGGCCACGTGTCGGCCGGGCCGCTCGTACTCGCCGTATCCGCTGCGCGCCACCGGAGCCTGCGCACCGAAACCCTGACCGCGTCCGACGAACAACCACAGCAAGGAGCCCAGCGTCGGCAGGATGATCACCACCACGAGCCAGCCCATCTTGGGTAGATGCTGGATCTCGCGCTCGTCACGGGTGACCACATCCACGATGCAGAACACCCACAACAGCATGGTGACGAGTCCGAACAGAAAGTACGGCACTGGCGATTTCCCCTCGGTGACTACTCGCCTGCTCCTGTACCCCGACGGCAGGTTCGGACTATAGAACCACAGGCCCGAGCGACCTATTCGAGCAGACTCGACCGAATGGTCGCTTTCACCCAGTTTCGGTATGCCACCGTGTCCCAGTTGCATTGACGACGGAGCAGATCGTGCACCTGTGGCGACACCACCGTGTACAGAACGTCGGCAGCGTGTTGAACGGTGACGTCCCAGCGCAGCAAGTCGCTCGCCGCCAGCCCCTCGGCGATCGTCATGGCGTTCGACGCTGTTTCGCTCGCGTGCTCGGCGGAGAATCGAGCCATCTCCTCGTCCGCGCCGGAAGACTCCACGGCGGCGAGTACGAGACGTCCGGTGTTCTCGTGAATCTCCGTGGCCTGCCACACCAGATGGTCGAGGACGACGGTGGCGTCGTCGGTGTTCGGATCCCGCGGACCGTCCAACACGATCTCCGGCAGCGCGCCGGCGGCGCCCAACACCTCGTGGAAGAGTTCCGATTTTCCACCGGGGAACACTGCGGACACGGTCCGCACCGCCACGTCTGCACGCTCCGCGATATGCCGCACGGTGGTCCCCACGTATCCCCGTTCACGGAAAAGATCCGCAGCCGCGTTTCGGATCGCATTCCTGGTGCGGCGGGCGGCATCCACACGCAGCGGAGAGCTGTATGCCCTCGTAGGGCCAGGTTGTTCGGCGTTCTTGCTCATTCGATGCACTATAGCGATATTCGATACATCTATACGGCATTCGATTCACCCGGGGTGTTTCGGCCGCAGCGATCGGCTGCGACGTACGACCCGAGGGGGCATTCTGGAACTGTGCACACCTTCGAGGTCTGGGCCCCGCTCGCCACCACCGTCCACGTACAGGTCGACCGCACCCTCCACGACATGGCGGCGACGAACGACGGCTGGTGGCATGCCGGAATCGACGCAGCACCCGATGCCCGCTACGGATTCGTCATCGACGACGCCCGGACGGCCGACGGTGACCCGCTGGTCCTTCCCGACCCGCGCTCGCCGCGGCAGCCCGACGGCGTACATGCGCCTTCGCAGTTGCATCGTGTCGATCCCTCCACCTGGACCGACTCCCGCTGGACCGGCCGACAACTCGCCGGCTGCGTGGTCTACGAACTCCACGTCGGTACGTTCACACCCGACGGCACGTTCGATGCGGCGATCGAGAAGCTCGATCACCTCGCGGCACTCGGTGTCGACTTCGTCGAACTGATGCCCGTCAACGGATTCAACGGAACCCACAACTGGGGCTACGACGGCGTGCTCTGGTACGCCGTTCACGAAACCTACGGTGGCCCCGACGGTCTCGCCCGCCTCGTCGACGCCTGCCATGCGCGCGGCCTGGCCGTCGTCCTGGATGTCGTCTACAACCACCTCGGCCCGTCGGGTAACTACCTCGGCCGCTTCGGTCCTTACCTGTCCGAAGCGGCGAACACGTGGGGTCGAAACCTCAACCTCGACGGCCCGTCGAGCGACCAGGTTCGCAGCTACATCATCGACAATGCACTCCGCTGGTTCGCCGAATTCCACATCGACGCGCTCCGGCTCGATGCCGTGCACGCTCTCACGGACAACACGGCCACTCACCTACTCGAAGATCTCGCAACGGAGACCCGACGTCTTGCCGCGCACCTGCGACGGCCGTTGACCCTGATCGCGGAGAGCGATCTCAACGACCCGAAGCTGATCACGCCCAGATCGTCGGGCGGCTACGGGCTGGACGCCCAGTGGGACGACGACGTTCATCACGCCGTGCATGCGGCGGTGTCGGGTGAGCGTCAGGGCTATTACGGAGATTTCGGATCACTGCAGTGTCTGGCCGACACCTACCGGCAAGGCTTCTTCCATACCGGCACCTTCTCGACGTTCCGCGGGCGCCTGCACGGCCGCCCGATCGATACGCGTCGCACTCCGGCGAGTTCGCTCGTCGCGTACACGTGCACGCACGACCAGATCGGCAATCGCGCGATCGGCGATCGCCCGGGCACGTACCTCACCGATGGCCAGCTGGCGGTAAAGGCCGCCTTGGTGCTGTGCTCTCCGTTCACTCCGATGCTGTTCATGGGCGAGGAGTGGGGAGCCGGCACCCCGTTCCAGTTCTTCACCTCACACCCCGAGCCCGAGCTGGCATCCGCAACCGCGACCGGCAGGCGGGAAGAGTTCGCCGAGCACGGCTGGGACCGCGACGACGTGCCCGACCCCCAGGATCCGGAGACCTTCGAACGCTCCAAACTCGACTGGTCCGAGTTGGCGTCTCCGGATCACACCCGACTGCTCGACTGCTACCGGTCGCTGATCGCCCTGCGCCGCGCGCGTTCCGAACTCACCGACCCGTGGCTCGAACACCTCGTAATCGATTACGACGAGGAGTCGCGGTGGATAGTGCTCCATCGTGGCGAGTTGCGAATCGCGTGCAACCTCGCCGCCGAGACGGTGACAGTTCCTGTCGGCGGTTCACCACTGCTGTGGTGGGTTGCACCGACACAGGACGAGACGGGATCGGCGACATCGATCCCGCCTCATTCCTTCGTCGTTCTCGACGCCACCCCCGTGCGCGGTTAGCGAGTCCAGGGACTCGTCGACCACTCACGGGCGACGGAGGAGCCGGAATACGAGAACGGCTGTGCCGAACAGGACCAGGGCGACTGCCCCGGACGCGACGTGCATGCCGTCGACGAATGCCGCTCCTGCTGATTCGCGCAGCATCGCGGCCGCCGGCTCCGACAGCGACTTGGCCTCCGCCATGGCGCCGCCGAGCGTTCCGTTCGCTGCCTCGGCGCCATCGGCGCCCAGCATCGACGTGTCGACACCACCCCGGAACACTGCCATCACCACACTTCCCAGCACGGCTACGCCCAAGGCAACACCCAGTTCGTACGCAGTCTCGGACACCGCCGATGCAGCGCCCGCACGCTCTGGTTCCACCGAGCTCACCACGAGGTCGGACGTCAACGTGAGCGCGAATCCGATTCCAGCACCCGCGAGGAAGAATCCGAACACGAACAGGCCAGGACCCGAATCCGTACCGAGACCACCCATGACCGCCGCACCGACGGCGGCCGTACCGATGCCGGCTCCGAGCACGGATCCGACAGACCACCAGCGGACCAGCCAGGCAGCCGCAAGGGCGGTCACTGCGCTCATCACCATGCCCGGCAGCATCAGCAGGCCGGCGTCGAGCGCCGAGTAGCCGAGCACCAACTGAAGGTACTGCGATCCGAAGAACAGCAGCCCTGACAGCGCAAAGATCGACAGAAGGTTCGCGATGACCGCGGTCGAGAACGTGCGCTTACCGAACAGACCAAGATCGATCATCGGGTTCTCCATGCTGCGCTGACGACGCACGAAAGCAATACCCGAGATGACACCGACAGCCGCCGTCACCGACAGCGTCGCATCGACCCCGTGCACCACCATCTCCTTCACCGCATAGACGAGCGGAAGCATCGTCAGCATGGACAGGACCATGCTCGGTAGGTCGAATCGGCCCGGCGCAGGGTCTTTGGACTCCGGGATGAGGATAGGGCCCGCCAGCAGGAGAACGGCGAGCACCGGCAGGTTGACGAGAAAGACCGATCCCCACCAGAAGTGTTCGAGGAGCCACCCACCGATCAATGGGCCCGCCGCCGTGCCTCCACCGGCCATCGCGCCCCAGACTCCGATCGCCAGGGTTCTCTGACGCGGGTCGGCGAACATCGTGCGGATCAGCCCGAGGGTGGCGGGCATGAGCGTCGCACCCGACAGCGCCTGCAGAACACGGGCTGCGATCAACAGTTCCGGGGTGGGCGCCCACGCGGCGAGCACGGAGGCCAGACCGAATCCGGCAGCGCCGATCATCAGCAACCGGCGCCTGCCGACTCGATCGCCCAACGTTCCCATCGTGATGAGCAAGCCGGCGAGTACGAACGAGTAGACGTCGATGATCCACAGGAGCTGATTGCTACTGGGTTCGAGATCGGAACTGATGAACGGGAGCGCGAGATCGAGCACTGTGCCGTCCACCGCGATGAGCAGCACGGCGAACGCAAGAATCACGAGGCCCGCCCAATCCCTGGCGCTCGCACGGGCGGTCGGTGCCGAGGTGGGCTGCACGATCACGGACATGGCTACTTCGACTTTCGATTCGACGGAAAACTCGACACGGCGGACTCTTTGAACCGTCCGGCCGGTACACACACTAACAGTGAACCGTCCAGCCGGTACAGTTCATTCCCGAGTACAGTCACCGCATGGCCGCCGACACACGTGACCGACTCCTCGACGCCCTGGAGAAGCTCCTGCTCGACACCGGACTTGCGCAAGTGACCCTCGAAGGGGTTGCCGCCGAGGCCGGGGTGTCCAAAGGCGGGCTTCTCTACCATTTCCCCAGCAAGGAAGCCCTACTCATCGGAATGGTCCACCGACTCGGCGAGCGCGCGGACGCTCAGGTAGCCGATGCTGCGGCCGGTGGTACGTCCTTGACCGAGTGGTATCTCCAGATGCCGGATACGAGCACGGCCGAAGAACTTGCGCTGTACCGTTCCACGATCGCGGCCCTGCGCAGCGTCGACGGAAAACGAGACGACATCCAGCGTGCGGTCACCGAAGTGATGCGGGCCTGGGACGAGGGACTACGAGCCGAAATCGAAGACCCCGTCCAGGCCGAGATCGTGCGCCTCGTCGGGGATGGCATCTACTTGTCCGCGCTGCTCGACCTCCCCCTGCCCGACCCCGACCTCTACGACCGAGTGGTGGCGCGGCTGCTGTCCTCGGACGGCCTGGGCGCCAGGGGCTAGGTCAGATACCGGTAAGCGGGACTTCCGGGCTCCAGTCGCTCCACCTGCATACGTGAACTTTCCATCCGCTCGAGCAGCGCGGACAATCCGTCTGCGGCACCCAGCTCGATACCGACAAGTGCCGCACCTGTCTCACGGTTGTTGCGCTTGACGTACTCGAACAACGTGATGTCGTCGTCCGGCCCGAGGACCTCGTCGAGGAACCGACGAAGGGCGCCCGGCTCCTGCGGGAAATCGACGAGGAAGTAGTGCTTGAGACCGAGGTGGACGAGCGAGCGCTCGAGGATCTCGCCGTATCGGGACACGTCGTTGTTTCCGCCCGAAATCAGGCACACCACAGTCGAACCCGGTTCGATCGCCATCTTCTCGAGCACGGCGACCGACAACGCGCCGGCAGGCTCGGCGATGACGCCCTCGTTCTGGTAAAGATCGAGCATCGCGGTACAGATCGCGCCCTCGTCGACCTGGGTCACGGTGAACGACTCCCCCGGCCTGCGCACGGACGCAGGTGCCGCGATCAGCGGCAGCGACGAATGCGAGATCACCGCCGCGCCCAGCTGCGACACGACCGCGTACGGGAGGTCACCGATCCGCTGAACCGACGCGCCGTCCACGAACGGGTCGATGTCCTCGAGTGTCACCGGTCCGCCGGCCACGAGAGCCGCGGTCAGCGAGGCGGCCCCCGAAGGCTCCACGCCGACGATTGCCGTCTCCGGAGAACGCTCGTGCATGTACGTGGCAATCCCGGCGATGCACCCGCCGCCGCCGACCGGAACGACGACGTAGTCGGGCGCCTCCCCCAATTGTTCGAGCACTTCCACCGCGATGGTTCCCTGCCCTGCCGCGGTCCGCGCGTCGTCGAAAGGCGGCACCATCGTGGCGCCCGTCCGGACGACGTCTTCCTTCGCTGCCGCAGCCGCGGCGTCGAAGGTCTCACCCGTCACGATCAGCTCGACGAACTCGCCGCCGTGAACCCGGATGCGGTCCCGCTTCTGCTTGGGAGTCTTCGCCGGCACATAAATCCGGCCGTGAATCTTCATTGCGGCGCAGGCGAAGGCGACGCCCTGAGCATGGTTGCCGGCGCTCGCCGTGACGACACCCGCACTGCGCTCGTCGTCCGTCAGCTGAGCCATCAGGTTGTAGGCGCCGCGCAGCTTGTAGCTCCGCACCACCTGCTGGTCTTCACGTTTGAGATAGACCCTCGCGCCGGTAGCCACGGAGAGTCGCTCGCTCAACTGCAGCGGCGTCGCGGAAATGACCTCGGAAATTCGATCCGCTGCAGCATCGATCTCGCGCGCGTCGATCACGGCGGAAACATCGGTCTGGTCTGTGTGGTCGGGCTCTGCGGTATCGGGCGAGGTGGACACCTACCCATGATTCCACTCAGCGCACGGCCCCGAACACGCGGGTTCAGCCGAGACCACCGAACTGGGACGGTCGGGGCATGTTCTTGATGTTCGTCTTCGCCATCTTCACGGCCTCACCGACCCCGCCGTTCATCACGATCTTCGACATCGCCAGGGCGAACCCGCCCACCTGCTGCCCCGTGATGGACGGCGGCAACGACAACGCGAGCGGGTCGGTCACGATGTCCACGAGCGCCGGCCCGTCGTGAGCCAATGCCTCCTTCAGTCCGGATTCGAGTTTCGACGGATCCTCGATTCGCGTGGAGAAGATGCCGAGAGCCGCGGCTACCGCGGCGTAATCCACCTCGGGAACGTCGACCCCGAAGTCGGGAAGCCCGTCCACCAGCATCTCGAGCTTCACCATGCCCAGCGTCGAGTTGTCGAAGAGCACGATCTTCACGGGAAGGCGATACATCGACACGGTCACCAGCTCGCCGAGGAGCATCGACAAACCGCCGTCGCCCGACATCGAGATCACCTGACGGCCGGGCGCCGCGAACTGCGCTCCGATCGCGTGGGGTAGCGCATTGGCCATGCTTCCGTGCAGCGCGGACGTCAGGAAGCGGCGACGACCGTTGGGATTGACGTAGCGCGCTGCCCAGACGTTGCACATTCCGGTGTCCGCAGTGACGATCGCGTCGTCGGCAGCCACGTCGTCGAGTATCGAAGCGGCGTATTCGGGATGAATCGGCGTCCGCTGCCCCGCCGGCTTCGTGTACGCACCGACGACCTTCGACATGAGGGTGTCGTGCCGCTCCAGCATCCCCTCGAGAAACGAACGATCGGTCTTGCGTTTCACGGTCCCCAGCACAGCACGAACGGTGCTCGCGACGTCTCCGTGAACGGCGACGCTCACCGCTGTCCGTCGACCAAGATGCTGGGCGTTGCTGTCCACCTGAGCCGTGACCACGCCGTCCGGCAAGAACTGGTCGTACGGAAAATCGGTGCCCAACAACAGAAGTAGATCCGCACCGTGCATGCCGTCGTGGGCCGCCCCGTACCCGAGCAGCCCCGTCATTCCGACATCGAACGGATTGTCGTACTGAATCCACTCCTTGCCCCGCAAGGAGTGACCGACCGGCGCTCCCAGCACGTCCGCGAGTTCGAGAACCTCGTCGCGCGCATCGCGGACTCCCGCACCCGCGAAGATCGCGACCTTCTGCGCGGAGTCGAGCGCCGCAGCGAGAGCAGCGACGTCGTCGTCGGCAGGCACCAGGCGCGGTCGGCCGGTCGCGGGGACTTTCGGCGGAGTCCCCTCGGCGGGGAGCGCTGCGATGTCACCGGGAAGCGTGATCACCGAAACGCCCGGCCCGGCGACCGCGTGGGTCATCGCCGAACCCACCACCCGCGGCGACTGGGCCGGAGTGGAGATCAGTTCGTTGTACCGAGAACACTCGACGAACAACCGGTCCGGGTGGGTTTCCTGGAAGTACTCGAGACCGATCTGCTCGCTCGGAATCTGGGCGGCGATGGCCAGTACGGGCGCACCCGAGCGATCGGCGTCGTACAGACCATTGATGAGGTGGAGGTTGCCCGGACCGCAGGAACCCGCACACACCGCAAGCTTCCCGGTGACCTGCGCCTCGGCAGCAGCGGCGAAGGCGGCACCTTCCTCGTGGCGTACGTGAACCCAATCGATACCACCGGATTCGGCATTCCCCGCACGCCGTACGGCGTCGACTATCGGGTTGAGACTGTCTCCGACGATGCCGTAGATCCTCTGCACACCGGCATCGATCAATTGTCGAACAATCTGATCGGCCACAGTGCTGTCGCTCACGGTACCTCCGTAGGGGTCGAATACTTCCCGAGTACGAACTGTCGAGTACGAACTACCGAACCGGCTCTCCCCTACTCCGACGCAGGTTCGAGGACGAAGACGGGAATCTCTCGATCCGTCTTCTCCTGGTACTCCGAATACGGCGGAAATGCGGCGACAGCTCGTTCCCACCACGTCGCCTTCTCGTCACCGGTGATCTCTCGGGCGACCATGTCCTGGTTCTCGGTGCCGTCACGCAACTCCACCTGGGGGTGCTTCTTGACGTTGTAGTACCAGACCGGATTCTTGGGCGCGCCGCCCAGAGAGGCCACGACTGCGTACTTTCCGTCGTGCTCCACGCGCATCAGCGGTGTCTTCCGAATCTTTCCGGTTTTGGCACCTTTGGTCGTGAGGAGTACGACGGGCATCCCCTGAAGGCTCGTACCCTCTGCGCCTCCGGAATTCTCGATCAGTTCGGCCTGATCTGCGGCCCATTTGGATGTGCTCGGTTCGAATTCACCTGAAAGTGGCATGTCTCCATGTAACACCCGAACTGCATCATCAGCCACCGAAACGATCTGATCCTGCGTCCACACTGGATCGGCCTGGAGTTTTCGCTGGCCCGAACTCTGCGATCCGCCTACCCTGAAACCATGGCCACCACCCACTACGGACGCGCCGGGCAGGACACATACACCCCCGGCGTGGACATTGCGGGTACACGATGGCCGCTGTACAAACTCGAGGCGATGGTCGTAGGCGTCCTCGTTCTCGTCGGATGTCTCGCTGTGCTCAGGTCTTTCGAGCCGGCAGTGCTTGCCGCTACGAGCGCGGCGGTCGTCGTATGGTGGGCACGCCGCGCTCACCTCTCACGGCCGCGCTGACTGCTCACGGAAGAACGCCGGCGCCTACACGGCCAGGCAGCCCGGACCCAGCAGCGCCTTGAGATCACCCATCAACGCGGACGACGGTTCCACCCTGTAGACGTCGTCCACCTTCAGCAACGTGATTCGGGATCCACTGATCAGACGCAGATGAACATCGGATGTCCCCGGATGTCGGGTCAGAACCTGCTTGAGCGCTCCCACCTTGTCCGGTGTGCACAGCCGGGTCGGCAGACTCACCGACAGCGGCTTGGCGACGCCCACCGCGGACAGATCCGGGACAGCAAGATCGTTGGCGATCAGCGAGATCCGATCGTCGCGGATCGACACGCGCGCCTTCACGAGAACAACCGTGTCCTCGTTGACGTCCATGCCGTACGCCGCGTACGCCTGCGGGAAGAACAGCACCTCGATACCACCGGCAAGATCTTCCAGCTGCGCCGAAGCCCAGGTCAGGCCGTTCTTGTTGATACGCCGGTTGACCGAGGCCAAAATGCCGCCGACGGTCACCTGCGTGCCGTCCTTGACGTCACCTTCGAGGATCGTCGGGATGGCCATGTCGGATTGCGCCGACAGCACGTGCTCGATGCCGTTGAGCGGGTGGCCCGATACGTACAACCCGAGCATCTCGCGTTCGAGAGCCAGCTTGTGTTTCGAATCCCACTCTTCGTCGGGAATCTTCACGTTGAACACCGACGAGATCGACTCGTCCGCGTCGTCGCCACCGAACAGGTCGAATTGACCGATCGCCTCGGCCTTCTTGGTACCCATCACCGCATCGATCGCGTCCGCGTGCACGAGCAGCAGGCCCTTGCGTGGATGGTCCAGAGAATCGAATCCCCCGGCTTTGATCAGTGACTCGGTGACCTTCTTGGAACAGGCCGCCGCGTCGATCTTGTTCAGATAGTCGGAGAAGTCGACGAACTTCGATTTCTCGTTGCGCGCCTTGATGATCGAATTGACCACGTTGGCGCCCACGTTACGGACCGCACCCATGCCGAATCGGATGTCCTCGCCCACGGACGCGAAGTTGACCTCGGATTCGTTGACATCCGGCGGAAGCACGGTGATGCCCATCTTGCGGCAGTCGGCAAGATAGATCGCCGCTTTGTCCTTGTCGTCACCGACGGACGTGAGCAGACCGGCCATGTACTCACCCGGGTAATTGGCCTTGAGGTAACCGGTCCAGAAGGACACCAGCCCGTAACCGGCGGCGTGCGACTTGTTGAAGGCATAGCCGGCGAACGGGAGAATCGTGTCCCACAGGGCCTTGATCGCCGCCTTCGAGAAGCCGTTGTCCTGCATACCTTTCTCGAAACCCTCGAACTCGGCCGCGAGCACCTCGGCCTTCTTCTTACCCATGGCACGACGCAGGATGTCTGCACGTCCGAGCGAGTAACCGGCCACCTTCTGAGCGATCTGCATGATCTGCTCCTGGTAGACGATCAGGCCGTAGGTATCGCCGAGGATCTCCTTGAGAGGCTCCGCCAACTCGGGATGGATCGGCGTTACTTCCTGCCGGCCGTTCTTGCGATCTGCGTAGTCGTTGTGCGCGTTCATGCCCATCGGGCCGGGCCGATAGAGCGCGAGCACAGCGACGATGTCCTCGAACCCTGTCGGTTGCATACGGCGCAACAGGTCGCGCATGGCGCTGCCGTCGAGCTGGAACACACCCAGAGTGTCTCCGCGCGAGAGCAACTCGTACGTCGCCGGGTCGTCGAGAGGAAGTGTGTCGAGGTCGAGTTCGATGCCTCGATTCGACTTGATGTTGTCGATCGCGTCGCCGATGACGGTGAGATTTCGCAGACCGAGGAAGTCCATCTTCAACAGACCGATGGCCTCACACGAGGGGTAGTCCCACCCGGTGATGATGGCGCCGTCCTGGTTGCGCTTCCACAACGGAATCGCGTCCATCAACGGTTCCGAGGACATGATCACCGCGCAGGCGTGCACACCCGCGTTGCGGATCAGCCCTTCGAGTCCCTTGGCGGTCTGGTAGATCTTCGCGACGTCCGGGTTGGAATCGATGAGGGTACGAACCTCTACCGCTTCCTTGTAGCGCTCGTGAGTCGGGTCGGTGATGCCGGCGACCGAGATGTCCTTGGCCATGACCGGCGGCGGCAACGCCTTGGTGATCTGATCCGCGATTGCGAAGCCCGGCTGCCCGAACTGCACACGTGCGGAGTCCTTGATCGCAGCCTTGGTCTTGATGGTGCCGAAGGTGATGACCTGGGCAACGCGATCGCTGCCCCACTTGTCCGTCGCGTAGCGCACCATCTCGCCGCGACGGCGATCATCGAAGTCGATATCGATATCGGGCATCGACACACGTTCTGGGTTGAGGAATCGCTCGAAGAGCAGACCGTGCGGAAGCGGATCGATGTTGGTGATACCCATCGCGTAGGCAACGAGCGACCCTGCGGCCGAACCACGGCCCGGACCGACGCGGATACCGACCTCACGCGCGTGGTTGATCAGGTCACCGACCACCAGGAAGTAAGCGGGGAACCCCATCTCGAGAATGACGCCGATCTCGTAATCGGCCCGCGAGAGGTACTCCTGCGGAGGACCGGCCGGGAATCGCCAGTCGAGGCCTCGCTGCACCTCTTTACGAAGCCAGCTCCCCTGCGTCTCCCCTTCCGGGACAGGGAAGATGGGCATCCGGTCCCGGTGCGTCCACACGTCCTCGTAGGACTGCACGCGCTCGGCGATGAGCAGCGTGTTGTCACATGCCCCGGGCACCTCGTCGTCCCAGATCGCCCGCATCTCGGCAGCCGACTTCAGGTAGTAGCCGTCACCACCGAATTTGAATCGAGTCGGGTCCGACAGCGTCTTACCGGTCTGGATGCACAGCAGCGCCTCGTGGTTCTCGGCCGCTTCCTTCGTGACGTAATGGCAGTCGTTGGTGGCGAGTGGCGGAATGTCGAGGGTCTTGCTGATCTTCAGTAGACCCTCGCGCACCCGCGTCTCGATGGACAGCCCGTGATCCATGAGCTCGAGGAAGAAGTTCTCCTTGCCCCAGATCTCCTGCCACTTCGCGGCCGCCTCGAGCGCCTCACGTTCGTGGCCGAGCCGCAACCGGGTCTGGATCTCGCCGGACGGGCAGCCCGTCGTGGCGATGATGCCCTCGTGGTGTTCGGCGATGAGTTCCTCGTCCATGCGGGCCCATTTGCCGAGCTGCCCCTCGATGGATGCGAGCGAGGACAGCTTGAAGAGGTTACGAACTCCGGTCGCGTTCTCCGCGAACATCGTCATGTGCGTGTACGCGCCGCTGCCCGACACGTCGTCCGACTTCTGGCTGCGCTCTCCCCACAACACACGCTTGGTGTTGAATCGCGACTCCGGCGCGACGTACGCCTCAATCCCGATGATGGGCTTGATGCCCTTGTCCTTCGCGACGTTGTAGAACTCGCTCGCGCCGTACATGTTGCCGTGGTCGGTCATACCCACCGCCGACATATCCTGCCGGGCTGCCTCGTCGAACAACGGCCCGACCTTCGCGGCACCGTCGAGCATCGAGTACTCGGTGTGGTTGTGCAGATGTACGAACGAGTCAGCCACGTGCGCCTCTCTGAAGGTCTGGGAACATCCCGAGTGTAGGCCCTCGGACCGACAGCATCGGACCATCTGCAGGCGGTGTCGGGCATGTCGAGCGGTGGGCCACGGACTTCACGAAACGACTGTCACAGCCGTCACTTCTGCACCGTCGTCTCGCGTCTTCGCGCATGTCTGGCTCGTATCAACGTGTCGGTCGTGAACACGACGAGTGCCGCCCAGATCAGAACGAATCCGATCCACCGCGAAGCCGGCATGTCCTCGTGCAGAACGGCTACGCCCCAGGCCATCTGGAGAGCGGGTGTCAGGTACTGCAACATCCCCATCGTGCTGAGCGGCACTCGCTGCGCAGCCGCACCGAAGAGAAGGAGCGGGGCGGCGGTGACCACTCCGGCCGAGACCATCAATGCAGTGTGTCCCACGCCGTGACCGACGAAGGTCGAAGCGCCTGTCACGGTGAGAAAGCCGAGATATCCGAACGAGAACGGTGCAGCGATGACGCCTTCGGCCGTGAGGCTCGTCCGCGGATCGAGCGGAACCACCTTCTTGATCAACCCGTAGGTGGCGAACGAGAACGCGAGCGTCAATGCGATGAAGGGTGGGTGGCCGTAGTCGACGGTGATCACGACGACCGCAACGGCGGCGAGAACCAGAGCGCCGATCTGAGCCGGTCGCAATCGCTCGCGGAACAGAACGACACCCAGCATCACACTGACGAGCGGATTGATGAAATAGCCGAGGGCAGTCTCGACCACCCGTCCGGACACGACCCCGTATATGTAGGTCCCCCAGTTGATCGAGATGGCGGCCGACGCTCCCGCGACGAGGGCCCACGTTCTGAGTCCGAGCCCCCGCAGTGACCCCAACCGGCCCATCACCGCGAGAACGACGAGCATGATCAGGAGCGTCCACACCACCCGGTGCGCCAGAATCTCGACGGCGCCCGCAGGTTCGAGCAGACCGAAGAACGCCGGAAACGCACCCCACATCGCGTACGCACCGATACCGAACAGAATTCCCGCATCGGCGAACCCGACGGACCTGACAGCCTTCATCACTCGGGCACCGGGCCGTCGTCGGGGCCGGGCCGCACCACGTCCACGTACTCGGGCAGCAGGGGTCGCACGGCGAACTGCCCATACGGGGAATCCGTCCCGAGCGCTTCGACGACGCGCACGTCCGGCTCGCGGGCCAGGGCGTGCAGCGTCTCCGCATCGGCGCGCACCAGAGCGGCAACGACACACTCGCACCCGGCTGCCAACCGCTCGGACGTGATTCGGGCGATTTCTGCCGCCCGGCCGTCGGGTGGGGCAGTCTGCTGCAGGCGACCTGCAGCGAGGGCTCCGGCACGCGCGAGAGCGGCATCCGAAGCACCTACCGCGACCGGCACCGCCGGCGTCTGCACGCGGTCGATCGGCACTTGGAAAACGACCTGAGAGACGCGGGCGGTGTCCGCGACCGCTTGGATACGCTCGACTCCGACAGCCCGGTCGAACGACACCAGTCCCCAATGCAGACCCGAGTCGTCGAGTACAGCGAGGCTCTCCCGGCCACGACTCGCGTAGTCCGAGACGAGCTCACCGCTGTCCGGGCCCAGACCGTCCGTGGTGATCGGCCGCGGAGTCGGAGGATTGGCTGTACCTACGGCGAAGAGAACCGCACCGAGCAGCCCGAGCGCGAGAATCACCTGCCCCGCCCGGCGCACCTCAGGTGGCCCGCAGGACTTCGAGCGCGTCCTCGAGGTCCTTCGGGTACTTGCTCGTGATCTCGACCCAACGGCCGTCCGACGGGTGTGCGAATCCGAGCGATCGCGCATGTAGCCACTGCCGCTCCAACCCGAGACGCTCTGCCAGGCGTGGATCCGCCCCGTATGTCAGATCGCCACAGCACGGATGGCGCAGCGCCGCGAAATGCACCCGGATCTGGTGGGTCCGTCCCGTCTCGAGGTGGATGTCCAGCAGGCTGGCCGCCTGGAACGCCTCGACTGTGTCGTAGTGCGTCACGCTCGGCTTACCGTCCGCCGTGACCGTGAACTTCCAGTCGTTGCTGCGGTGACGGCCGATCGGGGCGTCGATGGTTCCGCTGCTCGGGTCCGGATGGCCCTGGACCAGGGCGTGGTAGCGCTTGTCGATGGTGCGTTGTTTGAAAGCTCGCTTGAGGAGGGTGTAGGCCCGCTCGGAAGTGGCCACGACCATCACGCCGGACGTGCCCACGTCGAGCCGGTGAACGATTCCCTGGCGCTCGTGCGATCCCGAGGTCGAAATGCGGAATCCTGCAGCCGCGAGTCCACCGATCACTGTCGGTCCCGTCCAGCCGACGCTCGCGTGCGCCGCCACACCGACCGGCTTGTCGACCGCAACCACGTCGTCGTCCGCGTAGAGAATCTCCATGCCCTCGACGGGCTGAGCTTCGATCGTCAGCGGCCGCGGCGGCTCGGGCAGCTGTACCTCCAGCCACGAACCGGCCGACAGTCGATCGGACTTCCCGACCGCCGTGCCGTCGACCAGAACCGAACCCTCTTCTGTGAGTTGCGCCACTGCCGTCCGCGACAGACCGAGAAGGCGCGCCAGCCCGGCATCCACCCGCATGGCTTCGAGGCCGTCGGGTACCGGCATGGACCGGGTTTCTCTCGTCACTTCTCTCCCTTCTCGGTTCCTCGTGGCTCGATTCCGAACAGTGTCAGCGCCACGAGCAGAATTGCGGCACACACGATGGCGGAGTCCGCCACATTGAACACGGGCCACCACCCCACCGACACGAAGTCGACCACGTGCCCCTGCATGAACCCTGGCGCCCGGAAGAACCGGTCGACCAGATTTCCGAGGGCGCCGCCCAGCACCAGACCGAGACCGAGCGCCCACCAGGACGAATGCAACGTACGCCCCATCCGCACCACACACACGACCACGATGACCGCTACCAGCGTCAACACCCAGGTCATGCCGGTGGCCATCGAGAAAGCAGCACCGGGATTGCGGACCAGACGCAACGACACGATGTCGCCGATCAACCACACCGGCTCGCCCGGTCGAATGTTCGCGACGGCCACGATCTTGGTGATCAGATCCAGCGCGAGGATCGCGGCGGCGACGACGATCAGGAGCGGTAGCCGCTGATGTCGAGTCTTCGCAGGTGTGTCGTCGGCGTCGGTGGGTGGTTCGCTGGGCCGTGCGCCGTTCGAAACGGGAGGCTCCTCGGCGGTCCGGTTGTCGGAAGCAGGGTCGTGACTCACCCGTCCATCATCCCTTACGCGCCGATCCTCGGGCTCACGCGGACCCTTGGCTACTAGCCTGGTGCCGTGCCACTGAAGTCGAAAGCGTCGCGTACCGGATCATGCCTGGTTGCGATGACGCTGTCCCTTGCAACCATGATCACCGCGTGCGGAAGCGACGGCGATGCCGCCGAGCCGGCCGCGCCGGCTTCGGACGCCGCCCCCTCCGAAGTGACCGTCCCCATCTCGGCGGCCCAGGTGGATGTCGTCTCGGAAGGAGCGGAACCTCGTGAAGTCGTTCGACATCAGCCGCCCACCGACACGACCCAGGACTCGGTCCTGACCACCAGCTCCCAGGTGTCTCAGCAGATCGACGGCCAGCCTCCGCAGGACTTCTCCTCTCCCGAGTTGACCCTCCCGCTGGCCGTCCGGGTGGCGGACGCCGACGGCTCGGACAAGGAAGGCGGCTCGGCCCCGGAGGAAGGGAATTCCGACGCACGAACTGTCGAACTCACTCTCGGCGACGCCGCCACGCCCGACGGCACTCTCGACGGCGCCCTCTCGCACAGCGAGGGTTCCGGAGTCGACCTGACCGTTTCGCCCAACGGAGCTGTCACGGCCTTGCGACTGCAGCCTGCCGCCGACGCTCCGGACGTTGCCCGCTCCGCGATCGAGCAAGCCTTCTATCAGGCCGTGTACCGCTCCTTGCCCTTCCCGGACACACCCATCGGGGTCGGGGCCCAGTGGACGGTGCGACAGCAGGTGACGAGCGGCATCGCCCTCGATCAGACCACTACCGCGACACTCACCGCCCGCGAAGGAAATCGTCTGACCATCGACGTCACCGTCGATCAGAAGCCCCAGTCCGATGTGTGGATGCTCGACGGTGATGCCGGCTCGCTCAACATCGACGAGTACACGATGTCCGGAACCGGCAACATGGTGGTGGACTTGGACAAGCCACTGCCCGTTCAAGGCGCGGTCTCCGTGGGCGGCGAGCAGCACTACAGCGATCCCGATGGGACCACCCGCTTGATGCAGTCGATCACCAACAACGTCGCTTGGGGGACGCCATGACATTCCCGCGTCGCGCAGGCGCCGTCGTCTGCACCGCACTGATTACCGGTCTCGTCGGATGCTCGTCTTCCACCGGACGGGACGATGCACCGGAAATGGACGCTCTCGGCCCGGCCGTGACGGCGCCCCCGAACGATGCGGCAGCGCCCGGTCCGGGCAACGAGGGTCTCGAGCCACTCCTCCTGACGGCCGCGGATCTACCCGTCGGGTTCGTCCCGGCACCCGACCCGGAGCAGGATCTGGGATTGCCCCCGGCAGAAGACACGTCGGAGACCGACAAGTCGGGCACGAATCCGCAGGCATGCGCGGCGGTACTCTCCCCGATCGCCCAGCAAACGGAGGGCACCGTCGGTACAGCCGACGGCACGTTCACCGGTCCGAATTTCTCGAGTATCGACGAGGACATCGCCTCGTATCCCGACCACGAGGCCACTTCGCGTGCCTTCGAGACCGTTCAGGACACGCTCGCCGGGTGCGGTGAGTACACCGGAACGGACGTGGACGGTATCGACATCACCTATCGTCTCGGCGCCCGCGAGCACGAGGGTGTGGGCGATGCATCGGTCGCCTTTCGGTTGGTGACGTCGAGCGAGGGCTTCACGCTCACCTCCGATGTCGTGGTCGCCGTCGTGGGCAACAACATCGTTCAGCTCGCCGCAGCGGGCCAGACCGAGATCGACCCGACGGTCTTCACCGACATGACGAACACCGCCGTTCAGAAACTGGCCGTCTGACAGCACCGATACACGAAAGTGCCGGCACCCACCCGATGGTGGATGCCGGCACTTCTGCGTGTGGCTCCCCTCAGGGAGTCGACGTCGCTATCAGGCCGCGGGGCACGCCGGGGACTGCAGCTGCGCCATGCCCACGATCTGGCATGCGGTGGTCTTCGACAGCTTCCACGAGCCGTCCTCGGACGGGATGAAGATGGCAGCGAGGCCACCCTGCTGGACCTCACCGTTGACGGTCAGCTGGAGCTGGCCGGAGGCGGTTCCATCGCCGTTGTCGACGACCGGGTCGAGAACCTCGACCTGAGCGCCGAACTGCTGAGCAGCGGCGGCGACCTGGTTGATGAGCTCGGGATCCTGCTCGGAGCCCTCGACCATGTTGGTCTTCTCCTCGAGAGGAGTGGCCGGGTCGAGACCCTTGACCAGGAGCTGGTTCAGCTCGGCAGCGGTGGGCACCTCGGCTGCGGCCTCTTCTGTGGTGGTGGCAGCCGCCGAGCTCGAAGTGGATTCGTCCGCCGAGCTGCCGGAGTCATCCGAACAGGCGGACATGGTCAGTGCGGCGGCGATCGCGATTCCGGCGACCGTCATCTTGCGAAGCTTCAACTCAGTGTCCTTCGTTGTCGAGTTTTCTCGGGGTCCGTATTTCCCCCGAGATCCAATCATCGAGATACTGCTCGGGCCAACCTTACCCAACAGTAAGGCTTCAGCAGCAAAGGGCATCCTCACAAGAGGGAGCCCTCCACTCCTACCCGTTCGAGGCGTTCGTCGCCTTCGTCGAAGGTCCGTGCAACGCCCGGTCCACTGGTACGTGTCTCGAAGCGAACCGTGACCACACCGTGGCCGGCACCCTGGACCCATCCGTGACCGTACTCGACGTGCGCAACATCGACACCCGCGTGCCAACCCCGGTATGTGTGCGCGGACCGAGGAGGCTCGAGCTCACCGGCGCCTTCATCCGCCTCCTCGATGCTCGACGAGTACCCGGGTACGTCGAGCTCCAACTCCGGGAAAAGGGATCCCTGGCGGACGGTGGACAATCCGGAGTAACCGACACCGACGAGCCGCACGGGACCGATCTCGAGCGGATCCATGACGTGTCGTTGAGCAGCAGCGACGAGCACCTGACGATCGAGAGTGGCGTACGGCAACGTCGTAGAACGGGTCAGCACACTCATATCCGACTTCTTCAACTTGACCACGACGGTGCGGGCGGCGCGTCCGTCCTTCTGCAGTCGCGCGAACGCCGATCCCGCTGCCGAATCGACGGCGAGACGCAGCTCGGCCAGGGTCACGATGTCTGCGGCGAATGTGGTTTCGGCGCTGACCTGCTTGGATTCCGCGCGCTCCGCAACGGGTCTGTCGTCGATCCCCTTCGCAAGCCGATGCAGTCCCGGCCCGATCGTGCCTCCCAGAATCGAGGCGATCTCGGTCTCGGGCGTCGCGGCGAATCCACCGATCGTCTCGATCCCCAACCGACGCAGCTTGTCCTCCGCGACCGGCCCGATCCCCCACAGCTTGCGTACGGGAAGTGGATCGAGCACGGCGTGCTGTTCCTGCGGGGACACGACGCTGACTCCGTCCGGTTTCGCCAGACCGGACGCGATCTTCGCCACCTGTTTGCCGGCACCCGCTCCGATCGATGCCACGAGGCCGGTTTCGTCACGCACGTCGGCACGCAAGTCCTCGCAGAAGCGGGCCACCGAATCGGGTGAGGCGCCGGCCAGTTCACTCGGTTCCAGAAATGCCTCGTCCACCGACAGCTGCTCGACGATCGGCACCCTGGAACGCACGACGTCGAACACCGCCTTACCGAGAAGGCCGTACAGCGCACCGCGTGGCGGCAGCACCACGACTGCGCCACCCACCAGGCGCCGAGCCTGATGCATCGGCATCGCCGAGCGGGCCCCGTGAACGCGCGCCTCGTAGCTCGCTCCGGCCACCACACCGCGGCCGCCCAGCCCTCCGACGAGAACCGGACGGCCACGCAGAGTGGGTCGGGTCAGCTGCTCGGCCGACGCGAAGAATGCATCCATGTCCAGATGCAGGACCCAGCGCCGACTCACAGCCCGACGCTACCGGTGCACACCGACATCACACTCTGTCGAGACGAGCACTCACTCCCTCGCCGAGTTCGACGACGCCGTCGCCGGCCGGGAGGGTGTCGAAGGTGAGTTCCACGGCCAGGATCTCCCCGGCCACGAGGTCGTGGTGCGTTGTCGCCCATTGGATTCTGTCCGCGGGAACGTCGAGAACCACTCGGATTCGATCGGACACGTCGAACCCCGCCGCACGACGTGCGTCCTGCAGCTCACGAATGCGGTCCTTGGCCCAACCCTCGGACTCCAATTCCTCCGTGATCGTCGAATCGAGGACCACGAGGCCGGCACCGCCGGGCAGTGCCGCCGTCGACTCGGGTTCCGCTGCCACCAGCCGCTGGGTGTACTCCTCGGGCAACAACTCGATGCCCGCGTCCGTCGCGGAGCCTGCGGAGCGCGCTGGCCAGACCGTCACCACACCCTCGGAATTCTCGGACCAGTCCCCCGCCTTCACGGCCTTGATGACGGTCTGAACGTCCTTGCCGAGGCGTGGTCCTGCCGCGCGGGCATTGACGACCAGCTCGAAGCGGCCGCGAGCTGCAACGTCCGTGCTGAGGTCGACGTTCTTGACGTTCACCTCGTCGGCGATCAGACCCAGGAACGGTCGCAAGCGCTCGGCGTCCGGTGTCGCCACCGTCGCTTCGGGGAGAGGGAGTCGAACTCGGAGGTTCTGCGCCTTTCGCAATCCGAGCACCGTCGAACACACCGACCGCACCTCGTCCATCGACGAGACGAGATCCGGATCGGAAGGTAGTTCGGTCTCGGTGGGCCAGTCGGCCAGATGCACCGAACGTTCGCCTGTGAGTCCACGCCAGATCACTTCGCTCACGAGCGGAAGCAGGGGCGCGGAAAGCCTCGTCACCACTTCCAACACGGTGTGCAGAGTGTCGAACGCGTCGGCGTCCTCGTCCCAGAATCGCGAGCGCGACCTGCGCACGTACCAGTTGGTGAGTGCGTCACAGAAAGTCCGCAGCTCGTCACACGCGCCCGCGATGTCGTTGCTTTCGAGGGATTCGGTGATGGCGTCGCGGGTTTCTGCGAGCTTGGCGAGGATGTAGCGATCGAGCACGTTCGTCGAATCGGTCCGCCATTCACCGCATGCGGGCGCGTACAGCTGCAGGAAGCTCCACGCATTCCACAGCGGCAACAACGCCTGCCTGACACCCTCGCGGATGCCCTGCTCCGTCACGACCAGGTTGCCACCACGCAGGATCGGCGAGGACATCAGGAACCACCGCATCGCGTCGGAGCCGTCCCGGTCGAACACCTCCTTGACGTCCGGGTAGTTCCCCTTCGACTTGCTCATCTTGAGCCCGTCGTCGCCGAGCACGATGCCGTGCGCCACGACGGTCCGGAACGTCGGCCGATCGAAGAGTGCAGTCGCCAGCACGTGCAGGTTGTAGAACCAGCCACGGGTCTGCCCGTTGTACTCGACGATGAAGTCACTCGGGTTGTGACTGTCGAACCAGTCCGTGTTCTCGAACGGGTAGTGCACCTGCGCGAACGGCATCGAGCCGGATTCGAACCAGCAGTCGAGCACCTCGGGGACCCGCCGCATCATCGAACGCCCCGTCGGGTCGTCCGGGTTCGGCCGAACCAGTTCGTCGATCACCGGACGGTGCAGATCGTTCGGGCGGACACCGAAGTCGCGCTCGAGCTCGTCCAACGACCCGTACACATCGGTACGCGGGTACTCCGGGTCGTCCGACATCCACACCGGGATCGGACTGCCCCAGTAACGGTTTCGGCTGATGTTCCAATCGCGTGCGCCGGCCAACCACTTGCCGAACTGACCGTCCTTGATGTGCTCCGGAACCCAGGTGATGTCCTGGTTCAGCTCCACCATCCGGTCCCGGAACTTGGTCACCGCGACGAACCACGACGGCACGGCCATATAGATCAGAGGCTGTCCGCTGCGCCAACTGTGCGGGTAGGAGTGCTCGATCGTTTCGTGACGCAGCAACTTTCCAGCCGCTTTGAGATCCTTGATGATCTGCGGGTTCGCATCGAACACCTGCATGCCCTCGTAGGGCGGAACCATCGACGTGAAGCGTCCGCCGGCATCGAGCGGCTGCACCACGGCGATGCCGTTCGCGGCGCAGTACTCCATGTCCTCCTCACCGAATGCCGGCGCGAGGTGGACTACTCCGGTACCGGACTCGGTGGTCACGTAGTCGGCGGCGATCACCCGGTGCGCGTTCTCGTGGCCGAGAAAGAAGTCGAACGGCGGGTCGTAAGACAACCCGACGAGTTCCGAACCCTTGTGCTCCGAGACGACCTCGGGCGATTCGCCGAGCTCACGCGAGTAGTGCGCGAGGCGATCCTTCGCAAGCACATACCGTTTGCCGTCGACTGCGACCTGTACGTAGTCGATGTCCGGGTGCACGGCGACCGCGAGGTTGGACGGCAGCGTCCAGGGCGTCGTGGTCCAGATGATCGCGTTTGCACCGCTCAGTGGGCCGTCGCCCCGCAACGGCATGTCCACCGTCACGGCCGGATCCTGACGCATCTTGTAGGCGTCGTCGAGCCGAGTCTCCTGATTCGACAGGGGAGTCTGCTCGTACCAGCTGTACGGCAGCACGCGGAATCCCTGGTAGATCAGGCCCTTCTTGTGCAGCTCCGAGAACGCCCACATGACGGACTCCATGAAGTCCAGGTCGAGCGTCTTGTAGTCGTTGTCGAAATCGACCCAGCGCGCCTGCCTCGTGACGTAGTCGCGCCACTCGTCGGTGTATCGCAGAACCGAGGCACGGCAGAAGTCGTTGAACTTCGCCAACCCCATCGAGTCGATCTCGGACTTGTCCTTGATTCCGAGCTGCTTCTCGGCTTCCAGCTCTGCCGGCAGGCCGTGGCAGTCCCAGCCGAAGCGGCGCTCGACTCGCTTGCCGCGCATCGTCTGGAAACGCGGGACGAGGTCCTTCACGTAACCGGTGAGGAGATGCCCGTAGTGCGGGAGACCGTTGGCGAACGGTGGGCCGTCGTAGAAGACGAACTCTTCCGCGTCACTGCGCTGCTGCACCGACGCTCTGAAAGTGTCGTCGGCGGCCCACCCCGCAAGCACTTCCTGTTCCAGTTGTGCGAACCGAACGGTGGAATCGCGCGGAGCACCGTAGCTCACCCGTGGATAGGTATTCGGGGTCGATGAATCGTCGTGGTGTACAGATTCTGTCATCGCGCTTCTCCTCGTGCCTGGCTTACTCGGCACGGGGACGACGCCCGGCGCACGTACGCCGACACCGCGGTACCACCCCGCTTGCCTCTCGGAGAGAGGCCTCTCGGTACGGGACTGTGACGGGTCCACCCGTTCGGTTCTACTGAGACGACATCACTCACGCTGAGCTGTGTCGCCTGTTCTTCCGAATGCTCCCCGGTGATGGCCGGATCAACGCTTCTTGCAGTTTAGTCCACCGAAGATTTCGGTCCAGTGGGACAAGACGGAAATCAATTCTCCGACTTCGGACGCGAATGACGACCTGCCCCGGGCTCACGCGCACCCGCGGTTGTCGGAGGCGCCGCCTTCTTGCCGGTCAATGCACTTGCCAACAAGAGGACGGCGCCCGCAACACACACGAGGATGCAGCCCCAGGCCCAGACAACCGAACCGGTCATCAGGGCGATCACCAACAGTGCGAACCCGGCAGCCGCCAAGATCAACGTCATGACCAGCACGGTTCACCTCTATCCGGCGCGGCCGCCCCGCATCCCTTCGGTCAGCTGTTTCCCTTTGCGTACGACGACTGGTTGTAGTTCGACGACTGCGAACCACCCTGCGCGAACGAATCCTGTCCACCGTCGACCGGAACGGCCGACCCGCGCTGCTCGAGTTCTTCGAGCTGCGATTCCAGGTAGGACTTCAGGCGTACGCGGTACTCGCGCTCGAACGTCTTGAGCTGCTCGATACGACCTTCCAGCACCGAACGCTGCTGGTTGATCGTCGCCATGATCTCGGTGTGCTTCTTCTCTGCGTCCGCCTGGAGCGCGTCGGCCTTCTCCTTGGCCTGACGCAGCTGAGTGTCGGACCGGGTCTGCGCATCACTCAGCAGAGCCTCGGACTTCTGACGCGCGTCCGAGACCATCGACTCCGAACGCGAGCGCGCGTCGGTGACGAGCTGCTCGGAGTTGGTGCGTGCACTTCCGAGCAGCTGCTCGGACTCGGTCTTGGCATCGTTGGTGAGACGGTCAGCCATCTCCTGCGCGAGACCGAGCACCTTGGCGGCCTGCATGTGCGGGTCGCCGCCGCCCTGCTGGCCTGCGGCCTGAGGCGCCGCTGCGGCAACCGGAGCCGCAGCCGCGGGTGCAGGGGTGGGCTTGGGCTGCTCGGTCCGAACAGGTTCGGACTTCTGCGCAGAAGATGCTGCTGCAGCGGCCGAACCGGATGCAGCTGCTGCGCGAGGGGCCTTCTTCGCGTCGGCCAACTCCTTGTCGAGTTCACCTACCCGCTGGCGGAGATCGGCATTTTCCTCGATCAGTCGAGAAAGCTCTTGTTCGACGAGGTCGAGGAAAGCGTCGACCTCGTCTTCGTTGTAGCCACGCTTCCCGATAGGAGGCTTGCTGAACGCGACATTGTGCACATCAGCTGGAGTCAGCGGCATGGAAGGATCCCTTCACGCGTCATTTCGGCGGTCTAGCAAGCATTCAGTTACAACGCATCGTACGCAATGGCGGACCATCACTGGTGCAATGGGGTCCATTCTGTCACACCATTCCCGTCGCACGCGCCTGCGCTTGAACGACGGACATCAGTATGAACACGATGAAAAGCAGGACCATGATGGACAGATCGAGTCGGACACCACCCAGCGAAATGGGGGGAATCAGCCTGCGCAGAAGCTTGACCGGAGGGTCCGTCACAGTAAATATCGCTTCGAGCACGACAACGACCACACCGGTCGGATGCCAGTCCCGCGCAAAGTTGCGGATGAACTCGACGACGATCCTGCCGATCAGGAGAATCCAGAAGATGAACAACAACAGGTAGATCACCGAGAACAAGGCCACACCCACACTCTGCCCGACATCTTCGCCTCTATCAAAGAAGAGGTCACCTCTATCACAGAAGCGCCGGTGCTACTTCTGGCTGTAGAAGCCGGTCTCCGCGATGCGGCGACGCTCCTCGGCCGAAACGTCGATGTCTGCGGGCGACAGCAGGAAGACCTTGGTGGCCACCTTGTCGAAGGAGCCCCGCAAGGCGAAAGCAAGACCCGCCGCGAAGTCGACGAGACGCTTGGCGTCCGCGTTGCTCATCTCCACGAGATCCATGATGACCGGGGTGCCATCGCGAAAACGCTCACCGATCGTGCGTGCCTCGCCGTAATCACGGGGACGAAGCGTGGTGATCTTCGACAGGGGGCCACCCTCGTCGAACAGGGGGCCGCGTCGCGCCTCCACTCGCTCGGGACGGGAGTCCACAGCGAGCGCCCCACGGGTACTGCCGGCGCGTACCGCAGACCCCGGCCCGGGACGTGCCGATCGAGCGGACTCCGCACGCACTCCGTGCCGCGGAACCGTCTCGTACCGATCGAATTCGTCGTCGAGGTCGTCGTGCCGAGAGGGTGCGTATCCGGCCTTCGAGAAACCGGGCTCCGCGAAGTCACGCTCGTCTCGGTCCAGGTAGGGGTCACGTCCGCCACGGGGGCGACGGGCATCGGGCTCGTCGAGGTAGTCGTCCTCGTAGTCGTCGAGGGGGACCATGCCGAAGTAAGCCTTGAACTTGTGCAGGTTGCTCATTGATCGACCTTCCTTGGCGCGACGGACTTCTTCCGACTACGACCGGTCGCAGTGTGGACGGGTTGGGCGATCACCTCGGCGATCATTTCGAGGCTATAGGGCGAGATCCCAACAGCGCGGTACCGACACGCACGCAGGTCGATCCATGTCGCACAGCATGTTCGAGATCATTCGTCATACCGGATGAGAGATTCGTCGCATCGGGATGATCGGCGAGGAAGTTCTCCCGGATCCCGGCCAGGCGTTCGAACTCCTTCTCCGCGTCGGACCCGAGGGGCGGAACCGCCATCAGACCGGACAGGTTCAGCGCCGTGCTCGATTCCACCTGCGCTGCAAGTTCTTCCAACTCGGCAACCGGCACTCCCCCGCGTTGGGGGTCGTCGTCGAGACTCACCTGCACCAGGACTCGGAGTGGATGGCTCCGGAGCCCCTCGTCCAGGGCCGCTGCGGCTGCCTTGTCCAAAGCACCCACCAGGCGCGGACTGTCGACCGAATGAATCGCGTACGCCCACCGCGCAATCGACTTGGCCTTGTTTCGCTGCAGATGCCCGATCATGTGCCAACGAACGTCCGCGTCGGGACGGGACGTCTCGAACTCCTCGACCTTTCCGGTCGCCTCCTGCTCACGGGACTCACCGAATTCGCGGCATCCCAGTTCGTAGAGGATACGAACGTCGGTCTCGGGGAAGAACTTGGTCACAGGCAAGAGTTGCACTTGCGCCGGATCTCGGCCGGCGGACTCACATGCGGCAGTGAGGCGTTCGCGCACAGCCGTCAACGCGGACGCAATCTCGGACGCCCGATCCGAGTTCGGCGTGCTACTCACGACCGCGACTCGGTATCCATCCAGATCACCGCTGCCAGGCGCCCGGTCGGCGCGCCGCGACGATGACTGAACAGCGTGCGGTCTTCGATAGTGCATCTGGGATCTTCTGCAACGCCGGAGACACCTGTATCGAGGAGTTGCTTGCGCAGGCCCGCTCGCAGGTCGAGTCCGGGTGTGCCCTTGACGGTGCGGGTCGCACTACCGGGAAGGTGACGTTCGACGTCCGCCTGCATGTGTGCGGGCACTTCGTACTGACGACCACTGGCTGCGGGGCCGATGAACGCGCCGATTCGGTCGCGCTGCGCACCCTGCTCGACCATCACGTCCAGCACGCGCGGAACTATTCCGATGCGGGCGCCGATCCGTCCGGCGTGTACCGCCGCGATGACACCGGCCTCGTCGTCCGACAACAGGACCGGCACACAATCGGCACTCAAAGTAGCCAGTGCAAGACCGGGGACCGTGGTCACCACCGCGTCCGTCGCTTCGATCGGCGAGTCGGACGGGCCCGAAACTACGGTCACCGTGCGGCTGTGGATCTGCTCCATCCAGATCAGATGATCGAAGGGCACGCCGATTTCTCGCGCGAGCCGACGACGGTTCGCATCCACGGCCGCGGGATCGTCACCTACGTGGTCACCCAGGTTGAACGAGTCGTACGGAGCCGCCGAGGCGCCACCTGCACGAGAGGTGACGACTCGACGAACCCGAAAACTGGGCTTGTCGGTGGACGCTGGCTTCACAGACGATTCACTCACGTCCACCGAGTTTACCTATCGAGATCTCAACGACGCATGAAGGAAGGCACGTCGACGTCGTCCTCGCCGTCCTCCTCGACCACGGGCGCGCGCTGCTCCCCGCGACCGGAGGCGGGCGGCAGGTTGCTCGATCCGTGCCGCGAGTCATGACTCGGACCCGAGTGCGAACCGGACGGCGACGAGATCGTCTCTCGCGTGACCGATACCGGCTCGGAGACCGGACGCTCGCGCTCGGCCGTCTGACCGACCTCGCCTGCCCGGCCCGCACCGATTGCATTGCGGCCCACCGCACCGGCCTCGACCGGATTCCGGGTCGGCGTACCGCCGTCGAACCCTGCCGCGATGACCGTCACGCGAACTTCGTCACCGAGCGAATCGTCGATGACCGTTCCGAAAATGATGTTCGCGTCGATGTGTGCGGCTTCCTGGACCAGCGAAGCCGCTTCGTTGATCTCGAACAGGCCGAGGTCACTGCCGCCGGCAATCGAAAGGAGGCAGCCGCGAGCACCTTCCATCGAAGCTTCGAGAAGTGGCGAATTGATCGCTGCTTCCGCCGCCTTGATCGCGCGACCCTCGCCCCGCGAGGAACCGATACCCATGAGGGCACTTCCCGCGCCGGACATGACGCCCTTGACGTCGGCGAAGTCGACGTTGATCAGGCCCGGAGTGGTGATCAGGTCGGTAATACCCTGGACGCCGTTGAGGAGAACCTCGTCGGCGCTACGGAACGCGTCCATCAGGCTCACCGCTGCGTCACCGAGCTGCAGCAGTCTGTCGTTGGGGATGACGATGAGGGTGTCGCAAGACTCACGAAGGGACTGGATGCCCGTGTCGGCCTGGCCGCCACGACGCTTCCCCTCGAATGAGAACGGACGCGTCACGACACCGACGGTGAGCGCGCCGAGCTTGCGGGCGATGCTGGCGACCACGGGGGCGCCACCGGTTCCGGTGCCACCACCTTCACCGGCAGTGACGAAGACCATGTCGGCACCCTTGAGTACCTCTTCGATCTCGTCCTTGTGATCCTCGGCTGCCTTGCGTCCCACTTCGGGATCCGCGCCGGCGCCGAGTCCGCGGGTGAGTTCACGTCCGACGTCGAGCTTGACGTCGGCGTCGCTCATCAGCAGCGCTTGAGCATCCGTGTTGACGGCAATGAACTCGACTCCCTTGAGTCCTTGCTCGATCATTCGGTTGACTGCGTTCACGCCGCCGCCGCCGATGCCGACGACCTTTATTACGGCGAGGTAGTTGTGCGGGGGCGTCATCGGCTCTCGCCTTCCGTGAGTGTGTATCGCGCTCTCGTACAAAATAGTTCGTGTCCGATTCGACAAACCCTAAACCTCAACCACAGGGTTAGCATTATGTCAAGTAGGCCACTGGAGCGAAACGCTATGGGTACTCATCCGCTCACGCCACTAGGCGCGCCGACGACACGTCGGTTATTTGACGAATCGCACCCACTCGGCGGATCGCACGATCAACGAACAGTGGGGAGATCCGGACTCGACACGTCGTACGTCTGACCCGGTTGGGTCAGCAACGGCAAGGTCACGGCGCCTTTGCGCTGCGAACTCTCCGTTCCACCCCACACGACGACGCGGCCGTCGTGCAACGTGGCCGAAATGTGCGACACCGAATCCGCCGAAATTTCGCCGACCTGGTCCCGAAGTTGTTGCGGCATGGACGTCAACACGTCCAACGCCGCCTCCGTGTTCGGGTCGCCGAACCCCGGCGACTGCGTGACCAATCTCGGGAGGCCCGGAGGGGGTGGCGCAATCTCGTAGTCGACCGCATCCTTGTCGAGCAGGTGCGTGCCGTCCTGCCCGTCCACGAACACCACGGGCGTGCGCTCCGTGACGGTGACCTCGACGGTGGACGGATACTGCCGCTGGACTCGAACCGACTCGACCTTGGGAATCTGCGCGACACGGGCCGCAGCACCTCCGGTATCGACCCGGAGCAAAGGCTGCCCCTGCGGCACGTCCAGTGCCGCGAGAATCTCGTCGGCAGGGATGGTCTCGAGTCCCCCGACCTCCACGTCGCGAACAGACATCAGCGGGGTGAACCAGGCGACCACCACGAGCCCGACGACGCACAGCGCCACCAACGGGACCATCAACCTCGGACGGCGGTACCAGGCGCTCCGCGACTTTCGCGGCTCGCCGTCGTCCACGCTGCCGTCCCCGTTCGCACCGCGACGACGGCTGCCGCTGTTGCGAACCTTCGCCTCTGCTTCCAGCCGTGCTCGACGAATCGCATCTCTGCGCTCGTTATCGGCTCTGGTGCGCGTACGTGCCCCCTCGGGCCGGCGCCCACGACTCGACCGTTCCGGCCGCTCCCCCCGCTTCCGCGCGTTCACGTGGACGAAGGCTGCGGGACGGCCCGCAGTGCGTCGAGAATCTGACCACCCAGCATCGTGACGTCGCCGGCCCCCATGGTGATCACCACGTCCCCGGCAGTCGCCAGACCGGCAACCTGTCGTGGCGCCAGAGACAGATCCGGCTGGTAATGAACGGCTTTCGATACCGCGCGGGCCACGAGTGCACCGCTGACGCCAGGAAGTGGCTCTTCGCGCGCACCGTACACATCCAGGACCACCACCTCGTCGGCCAACGACAACGCCGCCCCGAACTCCTCGGCGAAGGTGGCCGTGCGCGAGTACAGATGCGGCTGGAACACGACGATGACGCGGCCGGTCGTATCGCCCTGGCGGACCAGGTCGGCAGCGGCACCCAGAACAGCGCGCACCTCGGTGGGGTGGTGGGCGTAGTCGTCGAACACCCGCACTCCGCGCTCGCGGCCGGTGAACTGGAACCTGCGGTGCACTCCCCCGAATCCGCCGATCCCTTCGACGACCTCGTCCACATCGGCGCCGACATCACACGCACCCAACAAGGCGGCCAGAGCGTTGAGCGCCATGTGTCGGCCGGGCACGCCCATTCGGACCGTCCGCAGCGAATCCTCGCCGGCCAGTTGGAACTGCATGACGCCGCCGACGTCACGCGCCTCGAATCCGAGCAGTCGGACACCGACGTCGACGCCGTCGACGGGCTCGAACGCCTTGTCACCGTCCGCCGCCGTCGCGGAGCCGTAGCCGAGCACCCGAATCCCGGAGTCCGTGCGCGCCGCCACGCGCTTTGCCAATGCGGCCGCGCCCGGGTCGTCGAGACATGCCACGAGGAGTCCACCGGCCGGGAGACGATCGACGAAGTCGTCGAAGACCTGGACGTACGCCTCCGGTGTCCCGAAGAAGTCCAGATGATCGGCCTCGATGTTGGTGACGATGACGACGTTGGGGTTGTACTGCAGCAACGAGCCGTCGCTCTCGTCCGCCTCGGCGACGAATACGTCACCGTTTCCGTGGTGCGCGTTGGTGCCTGCCTCGTTCAGCTCGCCGCCGACCGCGAACGAGGGATCCACGCCGCAGTGCTGCAGCGCAACGACGAGCATCGACGTCGTCGACGTCTTGCCGTGCGTACCCGATACGAGCAGGGTCCGGTTGCCCTCCATCAGAGCCGCCAGAACCGCAGGTCGCAGAATGATCGGGATCCCACGACGAGCCGCCTCCACGAGCTCCGGATTGTCCTTCGGGATGGCAGCGTGTGTGGTGACCACCGCAGTCGGACCGCCCGGGAGCAAGTCCAGCGCGTTCGCATCGTGTCCGATGCGCACCTCGGCCCCACGTGCACGCAGCGCGAGAACGCCTCGGCTCTCCTTGGCGTCGGATCCGGAGACCTGGCCACCCCGCGCGAGCAGAATGCGAGCGATCCCGGACATTCCGGCCCCGCCGATGCCCACCATGTGGACCCGTTCCAGATGTGCGGGCAAGTCGATCATCGGGCTCCCCTGTTCGGATCGTGCATGTTCGAATCGCGCGCGACCTCGAGCGCGATTCGTGCGACATCGTCGGCCGCACTCTTGTGTCCCACGCTGGACGCGCGCAGACCCATCTCCTCGATCCGTGCCAGATCCTGCAGCAGCGGAACGATGTGCGACACGACGTACTCGGAAGTGAGGTCGGCGTCCGCCACGATCATCCCACCCCCTGCTGCCACGATCGGTCGCGCGTTGAGTTCCTGCTCGCCATTGCCGTGCGGCAGCGGTACGTACACCGCAGGCAGACCCACCGCCGACACCTCGGCCACCGTCATCGCACCGGACCGGCAGACCACCGCGTCCGCAGCGGAATAGGCGAGGTCCATCCGCGACAGGTAGGGCACCGCCACGTAAGGGGCCGCGCCGCCCCCGGAGTCGACCTCGATGGTGTTCTTCGGCCCGTGAGCATGCAGCACAGCGATCCCGGCGGCGGAGAGTTCCTTCGCGGCGCCCGACACCGCGACGTTGAGCGAACGAGCACCCTGCGACCCACCGAACACGAGCAGAACCGGACCTTCGGCCGGCAGACCGAAGTACTCACGGGCCTGCGCGCGCAAAGCGGCGCGATCCAGTTCGGTGATCGACGAACGGACCGGGATACCGAGGATCTCGGCGTCGGACGCGCCTCGTGCTGCCACCCCGGACCCGGCGACGGCCGCGAGAACACGTGCAGCGCGCCTGGCCCCGATCTTGTTCGCGATGCCGGCACTCGCATTCGCCTCGTGAACGACGATCGGGATCTTCCGACGACGACGCAGAAGTCCGCGTCCGGCCGCCAGATATGCGGGCAGTGCCACGTATCCGCCGAATCCGATGATCACGTCGGCATTCGTTTCGTCCATCACCGCACGCGTGCGCCGTACCGACTTCACAACTCGGGCCGGCAGCTTCAGCAGATCCATGGTCGGCTTCCGGGGCAGCGGGACCGGCGGAACGAGTTCCAGCGGATATCCACGGGCCGGCACGAGTGTCGTCTCGAGACCACGTTCGGTCCCGAGAGCCGTCACCAGCACTGTCGGATCGATTGCCTTGATCGCGTCCGCGACCGCGAGCGCCGGCTCGATATGTCCAGCGGTACCGCCGCCGGCCACGATCACCGACAAAGCAGACTTGTCGCCGCTCACCTACGAAATCCTCGCTCTCCTGCTCGGCCGTCCGAGCTCCGCTGCCCGCGACCGCCTTCGTACTGGCGCCGTGGCCTTCCTGGTTCCGCACGGTCGACCCGTCTGGGATCGACTGCGCCCCTACCCCGCTGGCTCGAACCTCTCGACCTCTGATCCGCGCTCCTGGATCGGGGATCCGCCGCCGGCCTTCCCTTCGGGATGGCACGCCCGCGGTTCGAATCCCGTCCACTCCCGGCGCCACGTCTGGGGGCGGCCCGGCCTCGATCCACACGCCGCCGATCCTCCGCTCTGCGGACTGCTTCGGCACGCACAGCGGCAGGCCGTACCGGCGAATACGCCTCGGGCACCGGCAGTCGAAGGAGGCGACCGAATCGTCCGTCCTGGCCGGACTTCAGTGCTGCCACTGCTTCCGGCTCGTGTCGCGCAGCGTTCGCGATGACACCGAACATGAACAGCGTCGTCGCCGTCGAGGTACCGCCGGCCGAGACGAGTGGCAGCTGCAGGCCGGTGACCGGAAGGAGTCCCACGACATAGCCGATGTTGATGAGGGCCTGGCTCGTCACCCACACGGTTGCAGTCGACACGAGGAGCTGAAGAAACGGGTCGATCGACCGGGAGGCGATCCGCAAGCCGGTGTACACGAACAGAGCGAACAGGCCGATGACGGCCGCACCGCCCAGGAAGCCGAGTTCTTCGCCGATGATCGCGAAGATGAAGTCGTTGTGCGCGTTGGGAAGATAGCTCCACTTCGCGCGACTCTGACCGAGGCCGCGTCCGAATATTCCACCGTCGGCGAGCGAGAACATCGCCTGCCTCGATTGGTAGCCGATGCCCTGCGGGTCGTTGCCCGGATTGAAGAAAGCCTGCACACGCGCCGAGCGATAGCCGGCCGTGAGCGCGAGGATCAATGCGGCGACAGCGGCAGTACCGACCACGCTGAAGAAGATCTTGAGTGGTAGGCCACCGAACCAGAGAAGAGCCACGAGAATGATGGCCAGCGAGACCGTGGTGCCGAAGTCCGGCTGCAGAATGATGAGGAAGAACGCGACCAACGCCGCCGGCACCAAGGGCACCAGCAGTTCTTTGATCCCGGTCCGCTCGCGCCGAAGCGAGGCCAGCAGGTGTGCACCCCACAGAGCGAGCGCGATCTTGGTCAGCTCTGCGGGCTGCAGCGACACCGGACCCAGCACGAACCAACCGCGGGTGCCCTGCTGCAGGGTGCCGATACCGGGAATGAGGACGAGAACCAAGAGCACGATCGTGCCGGCGAAGGCCGGAAACGACAACGCACGCATGCGACGAATCGGTATTCGAAGCGCCACGTAGAAAAGGACCAGGCCGAGTGCTGCGAACAGTGCCTGCCGAACGAAAGGCGAGTACGCAGAGCCTTCGCGCGCATACGCCTCGACGCTCGACGACGACAGCACCATGACGAGTCCGAGCACCGTCAGGAGAAAGGCGATCGTGACGACGAGGTGGTACGAGGCGAGCGGACGAGCGAGCCATGCACTGATGCGCGTGCGAGGCACGCTCTGCGTCTTCCCCCGCGCCTTCCGGGGTCCTTGTTCGCGGGCCGGCCGATTGCTCATGCTCATGCCCTGCCGATGTCGGACTTGTCCAGTGTCTCCGCGACGAGCGCCGCGGCGGCCGCGGCGAAACTGTCGCCTCGATGTCCGTAGCTCGTGAACATGTCGAGTGATGCCGCCGCCGGTGCGAGCACCACGGCATCACCCGCAGTGGCCATCGCGGCGGCTTCACGCACCACGACTCCCATCACGGCGTCACCATCCGCGTCGGAAGGCAGCGCGACTCGACGTGCTCCGACCTGTCCGACTGCGCTCACCTCTGCATCGTCTCCCGTCGCGACGTGGACGACGGGCACATCCGGCGCGTGTCGTGCGAGGGCGTCTGCGATCTTGGTCGCATCTCGCCCGAGCAGGACGGCACCGACCAGACGGTCCGCGATCTCGGCCACGAGCTCGTCGACGCCGGCCCCCTTCAGGAGGCCACCCGCGATCCAGACGACCCGATCGTGCGCAAGGACGGAAGGCTGCGCGGCATGCGGGTTGGTGGCTTTCGAATCGTCGACGTAGGTGACTCCCTCGAACACACCCACCGTCGCGCCCCGGTGAGGGCCCACGACGTGGTCGGCAAGACCGCTCGCGACGTCCTCGGGCCCGACTCCGATCGCCCGTGCGAGGGACGCCGCGGCGAGCGCATCCGCCAGCCCCGCCGGGCCGGGCGGAAGAATGCCCTGTTCGGGCGCCAGACGCACGGCGTCACCGAACGCCCGGTCCACCAGATGTCCCTCCTGGACTCCGAGTTCGTTCGGGCCTGGTGCGCCGAGCCGGAATCCGACCGTGCGCTGCGCGGGCGACGTACTCTGCAGCGTCGACGCAACGGCGTCGTCGAGACCGACGACACCGACCGTTCCTGTCAGGGCCCGCGCCTTTGCCTCGACGTAACCGTCCATTCCGCCGTGCCAGTCCAGATGATCCTCTGCAATGTTCAGGACCACCCCGGCCTCGGGCCGCACGGACGGCGCCCAGTACAGCTGGAACGAGGAGAGTTCCACCGCGAGGACCTCGGCACGCGGGGACTCGACGCGTAGCGCGTCCAGCACCGGAAGCCCGATGTTTCCGCAGGCCGCGCTAGGGATTCCCGCTGCACCCAGTATCGAGTTCAGCATCGACGTGGTCGTGGTCTTGCCGTTGGTTCCCGTGACCACCAGCCAGCGACGCGGTGGGCCGTAGAGGGTCGACTGGTCGACGTGCCAGGAGAACTCGATGTCGCCCCACACCGGAACACCCGCCCCTGCCGCGGCAGAAAGAAGGGGCGAATCCGGACGGAATCCTGGGCTGGTGACGACGAGAGCGAACTCCGCCACGCGTGCAGGAGCCTCGACGAGGTGATCGAGAGGCACCGTCTCCGCGCCGAGTTCTGCGCATCGTGCCAACGCGTCCGCGGAGGTGTCCGTGACGGTGATCTCGGCCCCCAGGTCGCCGAGCGGCGCAATGGCCGCCCGGCCGGAGATGCCGGCCCCGGCGACCAGAACCGATCGGCCTCGCAGAAATCCCAGGTCGGTCACGGTCGTCTTGTGGACCACGCGCTCAGCCTCCGATCGCGGCCAGGTACTCGCTGTAGAACAGCGCAAGGCCTATCGCGGACGCAATCGCCGCGAGCAGCCAGAATCTGATGATCACCGTGGTTTCCGCCCACCCGGCAAGCTCGAAGTGATGATGGAAAGGCGCCATTCGGAACACTCGCCGCCGACTCGAACGGAACACTGCCACCTGGATGACCACGGAAGCCGCCTCGGCAACGAACAGCGCGCCGATCACCACCATCAACAGTTCGGTGCGGGTCGTGATGGACAGCCCCGCGAGCATGCCACCAAGGGCCAACGACCCGGTGTCTCCCATGAAGATCTTCGCCGGTGCGGCGTTCCACCACAGGAAGCCGATGCACGCGCCGGCGCCCGCACCACAGATCAGCGCCAGGTCCAACGGATCCCGGACGTCGTAGCAGCCCTTGCCCGGAGCCGTTTCGCACGAATTGCGGTACTGCCAGAAGGTGATGATCACGTAAGCGCCCAGCACCAAGCTCATCGAGCCGGCCGCGAGTCCGTCGAGGCCATCGGTGAGGTTGACAGCGTTGGACCATGCGATCACGAGAAGGCACGTCAACAGAACGAATACGATGGCGCCCAGCGTGACCGTCGTGATGTCGCGCACGTAGGACAAGTTGGCGCTACCCGGTGTCAGGTCGTTTCCGCCCCTGAACTGCAGCGCCAGTATGCCGAAAATGATCGCACTGACGACCTGTCCGACATACTTTCCGGTCGCATTCAGTCCGAGATTGCGCTGTTTGCGGATCTTGATGAAGTCGTCGAGGAATCCGACGATGCCGAGCGAGGTCGCCAATCCCAGGACCAACAGACCTGAAGCCGAGGGTCCGTCTGCGTTGTACCCCACCCCGATAAGGTGCGAGCCCCAGTAGCCGGCCCACAGACCTGCAAGAATCGCGACGCCGCCCATCGTGGGTGTGCCGCGCTTCGACTGGTGAGTCTTGGGGCCCTCGACACGGATCTCCTGGCCGAACCCCTGCCGAGAGAACGCCTTGATCAACACCGGCGTCAGCAGAATCGACACGGCGAGCGCAATGCCTGCCGCAAAGAGGATCTGTCTCACCGTGTTGCCTCCGAACCGGTTTCCGTCTGTTTCGCGCGCCGACCGTCATCGGCCAACACCGCTTCTGCAACTTCCCACAGTCCTATCGACTGTGATGCCTTCACCAACACCAGATCTCCGGGCGCCAATTCGGCTTCGAGCGCCGCGATGGCTGCCGGGATGTCCGGCACGATCATCGACTCGTCACCCCAGGAGCCTTCCATGATCGCGCCCTGATGGAGCGCCCGCGCCGGCCGGTCGGTGCCCACCACGATCAGCCGGCTCACATCGAGCCGGACTGCCAATCGTCCGATGGCATCGTGCTCGACCACTGATTCCGGGCCCAACTCGGCCATTTCACCGAGAACCGCCCAGCTTCGACGCTTGCCCTCCCGGCTCGAACGCGCCATCGAGACGAGTGCCTTGAGTGCGGCGCGCATCGAGTCCGGGTTCGCGTTGTACGAGTCGTTCACGACGGTCACCCCGTCTGCACGGTCACGCACGTCCATCCGCCGTTCCGAGGCGGCCGACGCGCCGGACAGAGCGGTGGCAACCTGCTCTACCGTCGCACCGCATTCGAGCGCAACCGCCGCCGCCGACAGTGCGTTACCAATCTGGTGTTCGCCGTGCACCGACAGCTCGACCTGCGCACTCCCGGCCGGCGTCGCGAGTGTGAAACTCGCGCGTGCCTGCTCGTCGAGATGCACATCTGTCGCCCTGATCTGCGCAGTGGCGGAACGCCCTACGAGGACCACCCTTGCCGGGGTGCGATTCGCCATGTCCGTCACGAGCGAGTCGTCCGCATTGAGGATCGCGACTCCGCCGAGGTCCGCCGAAGGCAATGATTCGGGGAGCTCGCCCTTTGCCGCCGCAATCGCCTCGCGCGAACCGAACTCACCCAGGTGCGCGGTGCCCACATTGAGGACGACGCCCAGTGTCGGTGGGGCCGTGCGTGCCAGCGCGGCGATGTGACCGGTCCCCCGCGCCGACAACTCGAGTACGAGGAACTTGGTGTCTGCATCGGCACGCAGCGCGGTCCAGGGATGTCCGAGTTCGTTGTTGAAGGACCCGGGCGGGGCAACCACCGAACCCAGCGGCCTCAACACCGATGCCATCAGGTCCTTCGTCGAGGTCTTGCCCGCCGATCCGGTCACGCCGACCACGGTCAGTCCGGAAGAGGTCAATTCGGTCACCACCGCGTTGGCCAGAGCCGCGAGAGCTGCGAGGACCGCAGCGCCGGACCCGTCGGTGTCGTGTTCGAGGGCCATCGCCCGGCTGGGATCTGCTGGAGGCAAGGTCGGCACCACGATCGCGGGCACGCCGACGTCTCGAGCAGCGAGCACTGCCGTCGCACCGGCCGCCACTGCGGCGGCGGCGTGGTCGTGACCGTCCACACGGGCCCCCGGGAGCGCCAGGAACAGGCCACCAGGACCGACTTTCCGTGAATCGAACTCGACGCTGCCCGTCACGAGCCGCGACGAATCGTCCACGTTCACGAGACGACCGCCGACGACCTCGGCGATGCGTGCGAGGGTCATCGGGATCATTTCCCGCCTCCGATTCTCCGGTCGATCGCGTCGGCAACTACCGCGCGATCGTCGAACGGATGCTTCACCCCGTCCACTTCCTGTCCCGTCTCGTGGCCCTTGCCTGCAACGAGTACGACGTCGCCGGTGCGCGCCCATTCGATGGCCGTCGCAATGGCCGACGCTCGGTCCGCCACCTCGCGAACCTCACCGCGTTCCGTGGCCGGTACCTCTTCTGCTCCCCCACGTACGGCCGCGCGGATGTCGACCGGATCCTCGGTACGGGGGTTGTCGTCGGTGACGATCAGCAGTTCGCTGCCACGTGCGGCAACGGCACCCATCAGCTCACGCTTGGCCTTGTCGCGATCTCCCCCGGCGCCGACAACGACGGCCAGGCGGCCGGACGACTGCCCACGCAAGGTTCCGATGACCGCACCGAGAGCCGCGGGCTTGTGCGCGTAGTCGACCACCGCGAGAAAATCCTGACCACGGTCGACCCGCTGCACTCGGCCAGGCACGTCGACGGCAGCCAATGCGCCTATCGATTCGTCTTCCGGAACGCCGGCCGCCTCCGCGATTGCGACGGCAAGGCTGGCGTTGGCGACGTTGTAGTCGCCGGGCAGCCGCAACCGTACGACGCTCGAGCGACCCGCCGGGTCCACGAGATCGAAGCTCTGCATCCCGGTGGTGTCGAGGCTGCCGCCCTTCGCTCGCCAGTCCGCCGGCTGCGCCGGCTGCGGGCCCACCGGAACGGTCGCGACGGTGGTGACTTCCGCGCCCGCGTCCCGAGCGATGCCGGCCATGCGTCGCCCCCATTCGTCGTCGACGCACACGACAGCCTTGCGCGCCCGAACCGGAGACCCGCCTTCGAACAGCCGAGCCTTGGCCGCGAAGTAGTCCTCGAAGTCGCGGTGGAAGTCCAGGTGATCCTGCGAGAGATTGGTGAAGGCACCGATGGCGAACCGGACTCCGTCCACCCGACCGAGCGCCAAGGCATGGCTGGACACCTCCATCACCGCGGTGTCGATTCCCTGCTCGAGCATCACTGCGAAGAGTGCGTGCAGCTGCGGCGCCTCCGGTGTGGTCAGCGCACTCGGCACCCGGTTTCCCTTGATGCGAGTCTCGATGGTGCCCACGAGCCCAGGCGTACGCCCGCCCGCCGTGATCGCCGCCTCGACGAGGTACGACGTAGTCGTCTTACCCGAGGTCCCGGTAATTCCGATCACGGTCATCTTCTCGGTCGGGTGTCCGTAGATCGTGGCGGACACCATGCCCAGGAGCGCACGGGGGTTCTCGTGAACCAGAAAAGGTACGCCGGTGTCCGCGCCGGTCTCCTTGGCGAGGTCGAGACCGGCATCGTCCGTGAGCACTGCGCGCGCACCCAGCGCAACCGCGTCCGCCACGAAACGCGCACCGTGCATCCGCGCTCCGGGCAAGGCCGCGAAGAGGTCACCGGCAAAGACCGCCTGAGCCCGCAGGTCGATTCCGGTGACCGTGACGGCTCCACCGTCGGTTTCGGGCTCTGCGCCGATCCACTCGATCCGCGCGCCGGTAAGAGAGGCGAGGTCGCCGAGCGCCGTGACCACGGGCTGAGTGGGACGGAGACTCGTGACGGCGGCAACCGAACTCGGCGATGTCTGAGAACGGGACGGCTCGGGCACCTGGCTCCTCTCGGGACATCCGAACAGCTCGGACGTCGTTCATCGGTCGGTCGTCGAACAACTGCAGGTCGATCCACTCGGTGGGCGCCCGACGCTACGTCGACGTGTCAGATTACCGCGCCTTCCTTCGAAGCTGGACTCGGCAAGCGGTACCTGCGCACCCGAGGCCGTCAGTCGGCCTGCAACACGAGTTCACGGCCCGGATCGGGTGACATCGGAACGCTGTCACGCTGGAGCATCCACGACGCGATGTTGTGGAACAAGGGCGCCGCCGAGGCTCCACCCGAACCGTCCGTACCTCGCTGCGGCGCATCGAGCATGATCCCGATCACGTACCGGGGATCGTCGGCAGGCGCGATCCCGGCGAAAGTGATCCAGTAGTCCGAGTTCGAGTAGCAGCCGCAGGCCGGATCGACCTGTTGCGCCGTGCCGGTCTTACCCGTGATCTGGTATCCGTCGACGGACGCACCCGCGCCCGATCCTTGCTGAACACCCGTGGGGTCACGCTGTGTCACTGCCCGGAACATGTCGCGCACGGTGCGTGCCGTCTCCGGCTTCACGACCTCTACGCCTTCAGGTTGCTCTGTTTCGGTGCGGTTTCCGTCCGCGTCCGTCGTGGCCTCGACGATCCGTGGGGGTATCCGCACACCGTCGTTGGCCATCGCCTGGTACATCCCGGTCATCTGCAGCAACGTCATGGACAGGCCTTGACCGATGGGCAGGTTGGCGAAAGTACCGCCCGACCATTGATCGCGCGGTGGCACGCTGCCGCCGCTCTCGCCGGGCAGGCCGACATCGGTGCGCTGGCCGAGCCCGAACTTCTTCAGCATGTCCGCGAATCGGTCCTCGCCGACTCGCTGCGCAAGCATCAGGGTGCCCACGTTCGACGACTTACCGAAGATGCCCGTCGCCGTGTACGGAACGACGCCGTGTTCCCACGCGTCTCGCACCGTCACACCCGACATCTCGATGCCTCCCGGAACCTGCAGCACCTCGTCGGGTTTCGTCAGGCCGTACTCGATCGCCGCCGCGGCCGTGATGATCTTGTTCACCGATCCGGGCTCGAACGGAGTACTCACGGGAAGGTTGCCCATCTCGGCCGTACGGGAATTGTTGCCGACCCCGATCGCCGGGTTGAACGTCCCATCGTTCGACATCGACAGGACCTTGCCCGTCTTCGCGTCGAGCACCACCGCCGACGCGTTCTTGGCCCCCGACTTGTCCTTGGCCATCTGAACCTGCTGCTGCACGTAGTACTGCAGGTCGGAGTCGATCGTGAGCTGAACGCTCGAACCATCGACCGCCGGCTGCTTGTCGCGCCAGCTTCCAGGAATGACAGCGTTGTCCGAACCCCGGTCGTACGTCTCCGACCCGTCGGTACCCGCAAGGGTCGAGTCCATCGAATCCTCGAGTCCGAGTAGACCGTGACCGTCCCAGCCGGTGGCGCCCACGAGGTTCGCAGCCAACGACCCGCCGGGGTACTCGCGAATGTCCTGCCGTTCGAGACCGACCTCGCTGTACTTCTCGCTGATCTCGGCGGCAACCGCCGGGTCCACGCTTCGCGCCAAGTACACGAAGGTCTCGTCGCTGTGCAGCTTCTCGAGGACGTCCTTCTCCGGCGCGGCGTCCCCGAGTTTGTCGTGGATCTCCTTGGCGATGGCGTCGAGTCGCTCTTCGACCTCGGGCGCATCCGGACTCTTCTTACGAGCCTCTTCCAGTTCCTTCTCGACGCGCGCGGGCTGAAACGTCAGCGCCTTCGCTTCCATGGTGAAGGCGATGGGATTGCCGTTGCGGTCGTCGATGGAGCCACGCACCGCAGGATCGACCTTGGTCGTGGTGCGCTGGTTCGCCGCTTCCGCCGACAGACGTGGCGCATCGACGCCCTGCACCCAGAGTAGCTGCGCAGCGGCCAGGCCGAGGGCGCCGAACATTGCAAGACGCCCCATCCGCCGGCGGAATCGAAACGAATTCGTTCCTCCGGCGTTGGGGCGCCGTGGCCTACCTCGTGGAGCGCTTCGGGTCACCCGCGACCACCCGATGAAGACGTAGAAGGAATCACGGGAACCAATTGTTCACCCTCCGCCTGGATCCCCGTGTCATTGCGAGGAGTCGGCGTGGCGGACCGGCCGGGCGCAGCAGGGGCCTGCCTGGAGGACCCTTCGGTACGTGTGGTGATCGTGTTCCGCGTCTGATTGGACGGTGCCGGAGCATTGAGCGGCGGGACCGGAGCACCGGAAGCGGGGGCCGGGGTGCCGACCACCTCGACCGCACCGTCGGCGTGGACCACCAGACGGGCCGGATCGATGGCAGGCACCATGCCCAGCTTGGCCGCTTCCTCGGCAAGCTTGGGCGCGGAATTGGCGGTCTCGACGTCGCGTTCGAGTGCCGCCTTCTGCTCGACGAGGCTCTGGTTGTGCTCGCGCGCCTCGCTGAGCCCGTAGGAATCCTCTGCCGCTCGCGTCGTCAGGAGCAGGGTCAGCGCGAGGCCGAGCGCCAACATCCCGATGATGGTCGCGACGAACGGGATCCGGGCCGCCATCGTGCCGGCACGAACCTTCCCTGCCTGCGCAGAGACTCCGGAATCGCTACGGACCCCTGCACGCTGGGTACGTCGTTCGTACGCCCGCTGCGCCGCGCTCGAACGGCGACCGCCACGCGTCGAACGTGGGGAACTCACCTGAACAGTCATGCCGCCGCCCTCCTGGCAATTCTTTCCGCGGCACGCAGACGTACCGGGGCTGATCGTGGGTTCTCTTCTATTTCCTGTTCCGAGGCACGTTCTGCACCCCGGGTGACGATTCGAAACTCGGGTCCCATACCGGGGAGTTCGACAGGGAGCCCTTCCGGACTCTTCGACTTCGCGCGCGGTGTGATCTCCTGCTTGACCACGCGGTCCTCGAGGGACTGGTACGACATGAAGACGGCCCGGCCACCGACTGTGAGCGCGTCGAGCGCGGCGGGCACGGCAGCTCGCAGTGATTCCAGCTCACTGTTCACTTCGATCCGCAGAGCCTGGAATGTGCGCTTGGCCGGATGACCACCCGTGCGCCTCGTTGCAGCAGGAATCGCGCGGTACAGCAATTCCACGAGTGCAGCGCTCGTGGTGAACGGCTCCTTCTCCCGCTGCCGCAACACCTCAGACGCGATCTTTCCTGCGAAGCGCTCCTCCCCGTACGTACTGAGGATGCGAGCAAGATCACCGTGGGAGTACGTGTTGAGAACTTCGGCAGCCGTGATACCGACTGTCGGATCCATTCGCATGTCGAGCGGTGCGTCGATCGAGTACGCGAAGCCTCGATCCGCCTCGTCGAGTTGCATCGACGACACACCCAGGTCGAAGAGAATCGCGTGCACTGACTCGTGCGGGGCGAGACCGGCCTGCTCGAGGGCGTCGACGATTCCGTCGTATCGAGTGTGGACGAACGTGATGCGGTCGGCGTACTCGGCGAGCCTGTCGGCGGCGATGCGAAGCGCGTTCGGATCGCGATCGAGCGCCACCATGCGCATGTTCGAGTAGGTCCGAAGAAAGTGTTCGGAATGACCGCCGAGGCCGAGCGTCGCATCGATCATGACTGCGTCGGTTCCGTCGGCGTCGATACCGGTCAGTGCTGGAGACAACAGTTCGTCGGCTCGGTGCAGGAGAACCGGAACGTGGCCGAAGGCACCGGTCGGCGAGGAGTTGGTCGCCTCGTCTTCCACCATGCTGTCCTCCGGCCTGCTTCCTCGCTGCTACTTCTGTTACCTGGCCCGCCGACTCTGTGGTCGTGGGGTCGAGTGAATGCTTCGGGGTCCCTGTCCGAAGTGGGAACCTGGCGCTGGGGAAGTGCGTCAGGGTCCCGTCGGACAGAGGCCTCGCGGCACTCACCGCGAGAGTGCGGTCAAACGATCCCTCCGAGGGATACGCCCGTCGCTTGCGAGTAGTTCTCCTCGTTCACATCCACGTAGGTCTGCCATGCCTGCGCATCCCAGATCTCGAGGAAGTCGACCGAGCCGATGACCACGCATTCCTTGGAAAGGCCTGCGTATCGCCGATGATCTGCCGAGAGGGTGATTCGCCCCTGGGCATCTGCGTACTGTTCGTCGGTTCCAGCGGCCAAGTTTCGAACGAACGCCCGAGCCTCGGGATCGTTTCGCGAAGCCGCCGCCGCACGTCGTGCGAGCGCTGTGAACTCCTCCCGGGGATACACGGCGAGGCTGTGATCTTGACCTTTGGTGATCATCAACCCTCCCGCCAGCGTTTCCCGGAACTTTGCAGGCAATGTCAGTCGCCCTTTGTCATCGAGCTTCGGCGTGTAGGTACCGAGAAACACTCGACACCTCCCACTGTGTTCACAGCCGAACGTCTTGCACTCGAACGGATCACCTCTGCTCTCCGCTGCTCACCACAATACCCCACTTTCCCCCACACTCAAGGCAGATCCGTTCGAGTTTTCTGGCTGTTTGCCAAGTACTTACTGGTCACACGACATTAAGGGCGGTGGGGGAAACTTTCGAGGGTGACGATCCTCCCATCGAGAAACGCCCAAATCGCCCCCTCCAACGTTTCCCCATCTGCGATAACAGCAGGTGAATGTCCCATACAGTCCGAATACTCGGCGCCAGAGACAGGGACCGCACACCGGTGTGGGTGAAAGTGGGGACCGGGGGTGAAACTGGGCGGAGTCGCCCATCCGGTCAGATTCGCTGGCGTGTCGGTTCCGCGATGGCGACGCCCATTCGAGCAGGGCAGCCGGCAACACACGAAGGCGGCGTCACACCCGGTGGTGTGACGCCGCCTTCGTGTCGAGAAAAGTATCTACTCTTGTTCGAACCGCCTACGGAACCGGTCTTCCATTCGGGAGGAGAATCCACCTCCCGCGCTCTTCTTCGGAGCACGCGGCTTCGTTGGATGCCCCGCTCCCTTGGAAGTTGCGCTGCGATCCGAGTCTTCGTCGTGTGCCTGCTCGGCCTTCTTCCCGCCGCCCCACAACATGAGAACGCCGGCACCGAACATGACGATGAAACCGATCAGGCTGATCACCGGGAATCCACCCGGCTTGAACGGAAGTGCAACTCCCGCAACCAGCAGAACGAGCCCCAGGACGAACAACGCGATCGCCTGGAGTCGACGTCGACTTGATGCCGCACGCATGCGGCCGCCTCGCACTGTGGAGGCAAATTTGGGGTCCTCGGCATAGAGAGCGCTCTCGATCTGATCGAGCATGCGCTGCTCGTGCTCGGAGAGTGGCACGGTACCTCCCCCGGCACTGGATGGTGGCAGCCTTCCCGCGGTGCGAGAAGGTGGGTAACCGACTTTCCCGGCTACCTGCTTTCAATAATACGAGTACATCGTGCCACGTACCACCTACTCCGAGAACCAGTTCGATTCAGGTGATTCCGACAGAGGTATTCAACGCCGCTCACACGACGACAAAACCCCAGGGGACACAGCTGCACCACGCGACACAAGCGTCTCAGGACGCGCGCAGATCGAGTCGCCCAGCGAGCCCGATGAAGTCCTCCACCTCGTGGAGGAATTCGCCGACTGCGGCATGAAAAGCATTCGCGTCCGACTCGGTCACGGCGGCGGATACACCGGCCTCGATCGCAATGCGGGTCGGTGACCAGCCGGCGAAATAGTCGGCCCAACCTCCGAACTCCGGAGTGGCCTGCACCAGGAGCACCCACGCGTTACGCGAACGAGTCCGCCGAGCCGACCCACGATCCGCCCCTTCGGCCGCGGCCAACACCGCGCCGGCCCCTCTCAATGCAGCCAGATACGCGCAATGAAACCGATCTGCCGATACTTCTGCACCAACGGCCTCTGAAAAAAGTGCGTCCGCCCTATTCAACAATGTCGATGCCCGACGAGAGACCGGATGCGCGTGCGGGTATGCCGTCACTTCCAACACCTCCATCTCGACCCCGGCGCATCCTTGTTTCGAGGATGTATCGGGACGACTGCTCGGGATCCGGTGATGCTCGCTTCCCTCGAGCATCACCGGATCACCGATATCGAACGTGTGTTCGACCTATTCAATGTAACTGCACCCACCGACAGACCGTCAAGAGATGAGGTGAGACAGGTCGACACGAACGAAGCCCGCACGCCTCTCGTCGTCGAACTGGACGAGGACGACTTCCGGACACGTATGCACGAAGCGCTGTCGATCTACGTGGCCGCGATGAACTATCCCCTCGGTACCGAGTACCACCGCGCGCCGATGTGGACCGAGCATCTGCGGCGCCCGGGCTGGCAGGCAGTCGGCGCGCTTGCCGCCGAGCCCGGACGCACCTCTGCGGACGCCGGTACCGGTGCCCCGCTCGTCGCCGTCGCCTACGGATACCGCGGCTCCCCGGAACAGTGGTGGTACCAACAGGTGAAATCGGGGATGCAACGATCCGGCTGGGACGACACCACCATCGACGCCACACTCGGCGACTATTTCGAACTGACCGAACTGCACGTCGCTCCGTCCGCCCAGGGACATCGCACGGGCGAGCGTCTACTGCGTCGCCTCCTCGCCGAGAGACCGGAGCGAGGTGTCCTCCTCTCCACCCCCGAGATCGCCGAGGAGGACAACCGCGCGTGGCGCCTCTACCGCCGACTCGGGTTTCAGGATGTCCTTCGCCACCACCACTTCGCGGGCGACCGCCGCCCCTTCGCCGTACTCGGACGCGGGCTTCCGTTCACGGAAGCCGAGGCGACGTCGTGAGCGCGCCTGTCGACGTCGTCGTAGTGGGATCCGGCCACAATGCACTGGTCGCAGCCTGTTACACGGCTCGGGCCGGCAGATCGGTCGAGGTCCTCGAACGCGACACCGTCGTCGGTGGCGCCGTATCGACCGTCGAGCGCTTTCCCGGCCATCAGGTCGATCGCGGTTCGTCCGCGCACATCATGATCCGACACACCGGGATCATCGAGGAACTCGACCTCGCAGCTCACGGCCTCCGTTACATCGACTGCGACCCATGGGCATTCGCACCGCCGCCGACAGGCTCGGACCGCCCTGGCATCGTCTTCGAGCGCAGCCTCGACGCAACCTGCCGTTCGATCGAAGCAGCTTGTGGCGCGAGAGAAGCCGACGCCTACCGACGATTCGTGCAGGTCTGGGGTCCGCGCAGCGCACGTGTGATGCGCGCCTTCTCCGGCCCCCCGACCGGACCGTCTCTGGCGTCGTCGTTCTGGGGTCTCGAGGCCGAAGGTGGCGGCAGCGATCTGTCCCGCCAGTTCCTGGGCTCCGGCGACGCACTCCTCGACGAGTACTTCGACGACGAACCGCTGAGGGCGGCCCTCGCCTGGTTCGGAGCTCAATCCGGGCCACCGATGTCCGAACCCGGCACCGCCCCGATGATCGGGTTCGCCGCCCTCATGCACACGACTCCGCCCGGCCGCGCGGTGGGCGGCAGCGGTGCGCTCACCGCCGCACTCGCCCGGCGACTCGAATCCGACGGCGGGAGCTTGTCCACGGGCGACGCCGTGGTCTCGATTCGCCGCTCGGGCGAGCACTGGCTCACCCGAACCGCCACGGGCCGTGAGATCCGCTCGCGCTCGGTGATCGCGGGATGTCACGTTCTCACCACACTCGACCTGCTGGAACAGGGCGGTTTCGATTCAGGTGTCCTCACGAAATGGCGCCGACGCATCCGGGTCGGGCCGGGCATCGGAATGGTGGTGCGGCTCGCGACCCGATCACTCCCCCAATACCCGTCGACCGATTCTGCGGTGACGAACGGATTGCAGCTTCTCGTCTCGGATCGCTCGCAGCTACGGCAGGCACACGGTGCGGCCCTCGCGGGCGAGCTACCACCCCGTCCCGCAGTCCTGGGGATGAGTTTCAGCGGACTCGACCCGACCATCAGTCCGCCGGGTGAGCACCAGGTCACTCTCTGGTCACAGTGGCATCCGTATCGACTCTCGGGCGATCGCAACTGGAACGACCTTGCCGAGAGTGAAGCGGACCGCATCGTTGGTGAAATGGAGGCGCTCGCTCCCGGATTCACCGACTCGATTCGGGCGCGACACGTTCAGTCGCCTCCGGATCTCGAAGACGAAATGGGCCTGATCGGCGGGAACGTCATGCACGTCGAGATGTCGCTCGACCAGATGATGATGTGGCGGCCGCTGCCCGAACTGTCCGGCCATCGTGTGCCCGGCGCCGACGGCCTCTACCTCACCGGCGCATCGACGCACCCCGGAGGCGGCGTCTCGGGCGCGAGTGGACGCACGGCCGCCCGAATCGCGCTGGGCGACTTCCGCACCGATCGGGCGCGACGAGTCCTGAAGCTCGGCAAGCGATCGCGACCATGACACCGTCACGTGCCGGGGTCAGATTCTCGGCAGTGCTGGCCGGTTCTGCGATCGCAGCACAGATCGTCTATCCCCTGACTCAGGGCGACGTGCGGGACGTGGTGACCGCGATCGTGGTTCTGTTGTCGGCCGCCGCATGTCTCGTGCACGCCGCATCGACACGTGGCACGACCTGGATGCTGGCCATGCTGTCGGCTACGGCAGGCATCGGCTTCGCGTCGGAGGTGATCGGCACTGCGACAGGCATCCCCTACGGCTGCTATTCGTACGCCCTCGATCGACTCGGCCCCGACATCGCCGGCGTACCGCTCGTAGTGCCGCTCGCCTGGGTCGCCGGCTTCTATCCGGTCTGGTGCGTCGCCGAACGAATCGCGCGAACCCGCTGGGCGCGCGCGATTCTGACCGTCGTCGGCGTCGTGGGCTGGGATCTGTACCTCGACCCGCAGATGGTGGCCGACGGTCAATGGAACTGGTGCGTCACCGATTCCGGGCTTCCCGGAATCGATCACATTCCGCTCACCAACTACGTCGGCTGGATCGTGGCCGCGGCTCTGATGGTCGCGGTCGTGCAGGCGTTCGATCCACGGATTCGACGTACCCGGACCGAGCACGTAAGCAGCGACGCGGTTCCCCTCGTGCTGTTCGTATGGACGTGGCTCGGGTCCGCCCTCGCCCACGCGGTCTTCCTGAGTGCGCCGGAATTGCGGTTCTCCGCCGTCTACGGTTTCGCGGCGATGGGGGTGCTCGGAGTTCCACTCGTCCGAAAGTATTTGTCCGAACGAACCCGTCCGTCCTGAGCCAAGATGCGCCCCGATGGGGCCGACGCCGCCGCGCGGATGGGCAACACACCCCCCATCCTCCGACACCGACACCCCTGTACTGGCACGATAGCCCTGTGCAACTGCCCTCGATTACGGCCACGACCCGACGTTCCGGGCGTCGGGCCCTGTCCATCGTCGTCCTCGCGCTCCTTCTCGTCCCAGCGCTGACCGCCTGCTTGCGAGTCCAGGTCTCCATGGGTGTGTCGGCAAACGACCGGGTGTCCGGGCAGATCGTTGCGGCCACAGTGCCCGTCGACGAACAGGACAAGGGTCCTCAACTCGTGCCGCCGGACTCGCTTGCCGACAAGATTCGGGTCCAGGAATACAAGAGGGACGGCTACGTCGGGACCCAGGCATTCTTCAGCGACCTCACGTTCGGCGACGTGACGCAGCTCGGGTCGATGAGCGAACAAGCCGGTGGAGCCCTGCAGATCGCGCTGCGCCGCTCCGGTGACTTCGTGACCCTCGAAGGCAAGGCCGACCTGGAAGCTGTGCCGGCCACGGGCTCCGACGTCCAGTTCACGATCGCCTTCCCTGCCAGAGTCGCCACCACCAACGGCACCCGCGAGGGTGATTCGATCGTGTCCTGGAAGCTTCCGGCCGGTGAGAAGAGCACGATTCGCGCCGAGGTTCGCTATGCGGATCCGAACACCCGCAGTTTCGCCGGCTGGGCCGGAATCGTCGGGGGCGTGACGATCGGGGTCGCTGTCATCGTCGGCGCGCTCGCCTGGATCGGCCGAAACAGGGATCCCGCTGTGGGCGGTGGCCGCAAGGCGTCATCCTCCGGATCCGACGTGTGACAATCGGCCGACTTCCGGTAGCGGCAGCCGCCGGACTCGCCGGACTCGGACTCGCCACCGCGGTGGCGAACGCCTTCACCCTCCCCCGACTTCCGCGTCCCACGGTCACGCCGGGCCAGTTCGGCGAGCCGGTGACGGTCGTCGTTCCCGCTCGCAACGAGAGCCGCAGGCTGCCTGCGCTTCTCGGCGACTTGCGGGCACAAACGGGCCTGTCCGCCCTTCGAGTGATCGTCTACGACGACAAGTCCTCGGACGACACGGCCGATGCGGCCGAGCGCGCGTGCGGTGAAGACGACCGACTCTTGGTGATTCGAGGGTCCGCCGAACCCCCCGACGGCTGGGTCGGCAAACCAGCGGCATGCGTCGCCGCGGTCGCCGCCGCACCACCCACACCCGACACGGGCGTGATCGTCTTTCTCGACGCCGATGTGCGCCTGCACCCCAACGCAATCGCCACCGCGTGCCTCGAAGCGCGCCGACTCGGGTGCGACATGCTCTCACCCTGGCCGTTCCAGATCGCACAGTCGTGGCCGGAGCGATTCATCCAGCCACTGCTGGCCTGGTCGTGGGCATCGACCCTTCCGATCGCCTTCGCCAACCGAGACCGACGAACGTCCACCGTCGTCGCGTGCGGACAATTTCTCGTGTTCGACTGGGCGACCTATCTCGCAGTAGGTGGCCATCGCGCCGTCGCCTCCAGCGTCACGGACGACCTCGACATCGCCCGCGTACTACGCAGGTCCGGACATCGCACCGCGGTCGCGACCGCGGGCGAGTATGCGACGTGCCGAATGTACGAGGGCGGGACATCGTTGCGCGACGGGTACAGCAGGTGGCTGTGGTCCGCTTTCGGTGGCCGCGCCGGTGCAGCAGCGTTGTCGGCGACTCTCTGGTCTGCGTACGTGCTGCCGCCGATCGCCGCGATCTTCGGACGAGGAGCGGTCAGACGGTGGGCGGTCGGCGCCTACGCCTGCGCCGTCGGCTCACGGATGATCACGCGATACGCGGAGAAAGGCGCAGCGCCCGACGAGTCGGACATCGTGGACGCACTCGCCCATCCTGTATCCGTCGTGGCCGCGACCTACCTCGTCGCGGTGTCGCATCGAGACCACTCGCGGGGCCGAACACGTTGGAAGGGTAGAAAACTCAGCTGACCGAGGCAGAGTCCACTGCGGTACCGACCTTGTCGCCGAGCCGAGTGAGAACCTCACTGGTGGCGCGTGCGTAGTTGAGGGTGATGAAGTGCAATCCGGGCGCACCTTCGGCGATGAGTCGCTCGCTCATCTCCGTCGCGAGGTCGATGCCGATCTCTCGTACGGCGGCACGGTTCTCCTCGGGACCGTCACCGGCCGCGAGATCGAACTTCCGCTCGAGATGCGCGGGCAGCGAAGACCCCGACAGTTCCAGCATTCTGCGTACCGACCGCAACGACGTGATCGGCATGATCTCCGGAATGATCGGCTTACGTCCCTGCTCGGCGTCGTAAGCGCTCACGCGGTCACGAAGACGCAGGTAGTCGTCCACGTCGAAGAACATCTGCGTGATCGAATACTCCGCGCCGGCCCGCAACTTCGACACCAGGTAGCGGGTGTCGTGAGCCAGGTCCGGAGCCCGGTAGTGCCCTTCCGGAAACGAGGCGACACCGACGTGGAAATCACCGAGGTCCCGAACGAGCCGCACCAGTTCCTCGGCGTACTCGACGCCTTCTGGATGCTGCTGCCATTCACCGAGCGGGTCCCCCGGGGGGTCACCACGGAGCACGAGAATGTTGCTGATCCCACGGTCCGCATACGCGCCGACCATGGAACGAAGTTCGTCGACGCTGTGGGACACCGCTGTGAGGTGTGCGACGGGAAGAAGCGTCGTCTCCTCTGCCAGCTCGCCCGTCACTCGCACGGTGCGGTCACGGGTGGATCCCCCGGCCCCGTAAGTCATCGACACGAAGGCCGGTCCCAGCCGTTCGAACACGCGAACGGCACGCCACAGTCTTGCCTCGGCCATTTCGTCGCGAGGCGGAGAGAACTCGACCGAGAACGGAACGCGGCCGGCAGGTGCCGCGTCGATCCGGTCGACGATGGACGGGGTACGAGTCACCCAACCTTCGCTGGCCCGCCCCCTGACGGAATCGAATGTCACCCGTCAAGCATATGTTCGATCGGGGGTGAACCGGACACTGCGTCCGCGGTCGCGGCCATATCCCCAGCGTGCAGCCAACTTATGCGTTCACTATGGTGGTCGTTGATTCTCATGGACCGCTAGCTTGGAGGCCATCCTGTCTGCTGGACCGCGACCGACCGCACTGGCGGCACAGGTCGAGACCGCCCTGCGTGATTTCTTCGCCTCCAGAGCCGACGTGGTGGACGAACTCGGTGCTGGCTACCGCGAGGCCGTCGACGCCCTCGAAAGTTTCGTCCTGCGCGGCGGCAAGCGCGTCCGACCGTCGTTCGCGTGGACCGGTTGGATCGGTGCCGGTGGCGACCCGACCGGCGAGGGCGCCGACCCCGTGTTGCGGGCGTGCTCCGCCCTCGAACTCGTCCAGGCCTGTGCCCTGGTGCACGACGACATCATCGACGCTTCGACCACGAGACGCGGCTACCCAACCGTCCACGTCGAATTCGCCGAAGCCCATCGACGCAAGCAGTGGAACGGCGACGCTGCGCACTTCGGTGAAGCCGTCGCGATTCTCCTGGGCGATCTCGCCCTCGCGTGGGCCGACGACATGATCAGGGAGTCCGGCATCGGCACCGAGGCCGCTGCTCGGGTCTCCCCGGTGTGGGCGGCCATGCGAACCGAAGTGCTCGGCGGCCAGTTCCTCGATATCTCGGGTGAGGCCGGTGGCGACGAATCCGTCGAAGCTGCGCTGCGCGTGAACCGATACAAGACCGCCGCGTACACGATAGAAAGACCGCTCCATCTGGGCGCCGCACTCGCCGGAGCCGACACTGCGCTCATTGCCGACTACCGAGCATTCGGGTGCGACATCGGCATCGCGTTCCAACTCCGTGACGACGTTCTCGGTGTCTTCGGTGATCCGGCAGTGACCGGTAAACCATCCGGAGACGACCTTCGCGCAGGAAAACGAACCGTGCTCTTCGCCACCGCGCTGCAGCGGGCCGACGCCAACGACCCGGCGGCCGCGCAACTGCTTCGCGACGGAATCGGAAGCGATCTGACCGACACCGAGGTCGACACACTCCGGGACGTCATCACCCGGGTCGGCGCGATCGACGACGTCGAACAGCGGATTGCCACCCTCACGGATCGAGCACTCGGCGTGCTCGAATCCAGTGCCACGACGACAGCGGCCAAAGAGACGCTCACCGAGATGGCGAGAGCCGCCACTCGCCGCGCGTCGTAGGTCGCGGTGGGCGACATCCGGACGATCCCGGGGCGGACCGATCACGTCGTGGTGGTCGGTGCGGGTCTGGCGGGCTTGTCCTCCGCACTCCACCTGCTCGGTGCGGGAAAGCGCGTGACCTTGCTCGAGCGCGACTCCGCGCCGGGCGGCCGTGTCGGCACCTACGAGTTCTCCGATTACGCGATCGACAACGGCGCGACGGTTCTGACCATGCCCGAACTCGTCGACGACGCGCTGGCAGCAGTGGGTGCAGATCGTGGCACCACCCGCCCGAAGTTGAGTATTCGTCGCCTCGAGCCCGCCTACCACGCGCGGTTCGCGGACGGCACCGCGATGGACGTGCATTCCGATCCCGAGCGCATGTCGGCTGCGGTCGCCGAACTGTGCGGGCCGGCCGAAGCGCGCAGGTACATGCGGCTACGCAACTGGCTCGCCGACATCTTCGACGCCGAGTTCGACCGGTTCATGGATTCGAACTTCGATTCGCCACTCGATCTCGTGTCGTCACCGGCTGCGGCCAAGGATCTGGCCCGACTCCTCCGTCTCGGCGGATTCGGCCGGCTCGGCGCGCGGGTCGACCACTTCCTCACCGATCCTCGGCTGCGGCGGATATTCACCTTCCAGGCCCTGTATGCGGGTGTTCCGCCTGCGCGCGCTCTGGCCGTTTACGGTGCGATCGCTCACATGGACACGTCCCTCGGCGTGTACTTCCCCGAAGGAGGGATGCGTTCGATCCCCGGGGCGATGGCCGACGCCTTCGAGACAGCGGGTGGTGACCTTCGCACCGACACGTCTGTCGGAGCGCTCGAAGTGTCCGACAACCGAGTGCGGGCCGTCGTACTGGACGACGGCCGACGAATCGAGTGCGACAGCGTCGTTCTGACGCCGGACATCGCCGTCGTGGACCGACTACTGGGGCCGGTGACACGATCGCTCCCGAGACAGGCGCGAATCTCCCCGTCGGCAGTCGTGCTGCACGGAACTGTCGATTCGACGGTCGCGGACGGATGGCCCGCCCGTCGACACCACACCATCGACTTCGGCAACGCGTGGAATGCCACTTTCGCGCAGATCACAGCACGCCGCGGCCGCGGCCGACTGATGGCCGACCCTTCGCTCCTCCTCACCCGCCCCGCGGTGACCGACCCGAATCTGCGCACCCACCGGTCGGACAAGCCTCGGGAGCCGCTTTCCGTACTCGCTCCCTGTCCCAACCTCCACAGCGCGCCGTTGCACTGGGAATCGATCACCGAGCCGTACACCGCCGAACTCCTGGACACGCTCGAGCAACGCGGCTACACAGGTATCTCCGAACACTTCGCAGTCGATCACGTCGACACACCCGAGACCTGGGCCGCACAGGGCATGTCGGCCGGCAGTCCGTTCGCAGCGGCACATATTTTCCGACAGACCGGACCATTTCGTCGCAGCAACTTGGTCAAGGGTCTGGAAAACGCTGTTCTCGCTGGTTCCGGGACTGTTCCGGGTGTCGGCGTTCCCACTGTTCTGATCTCGGGAAGGCTCGCTGCCGAGCGAATTACCGGCATACGTCGGTGAGCCGCGGTCGGAGTCCGTCCGATCACCCTCTAAACTGGTCTCTCGACCACGCAGAATCCGGGGCGCCCTACGGTGTGCGCCGACTACAGCCGAAGACCTCGGGGGGAGGAATCCGCCGAATATGACGTCCTCTACCCGTGGAGCCGTGACGCCCGACGACAGCATCATCACGTCGGACACCGACGAAGCACCGCCCGCAGTGGCGCCGACCCGGTCATGGTTACGGACCACCGGCGACTTCCTCCGGAGTCCGGAGGGGCACGCGTCACTTCTCGGCTTCGTCGGAGCCGTGTTCATCACCTTCGGCGGATTCGGCGCCGGCAGCGTTCGCCGCCAGGACCCACTGCTCGAGTCGATGTACCTGTCGTGGCTCCGCTTCGGACACGGGCAGATTCTGTCCACCGCGATCGTCTGGCTCGGGGTCGTCTCGATGATCACCGCCTGGGTCCGGCTCGGCCGGAGCACACTCGCCCAGCAAGTGAGCCTGTCCCACCTGCGAAACATCGTGATCGCCTGGATCGCACCTCTGCTCCTCGCAGTGCCCATGTTCAGCCGCGACGCGTATTCCTACCTCGCCCAGGGCGCTCTCCTCCGAGACGGATTCGATCCGTACGCCGTCGGCCCGGTCGTCAGCCCTGGCATCCTGCTCGACAACGTCAGCAACGTATGGACGACCACCACAGCGCCCTACGGTCCCCTCTTCCTACTGCTCGGCCGCGGCATCACCGCACTCACCGGTGACAACGTCATAGCCGGCACCATGCTGCTGCGGCTCACCATGCTGCCCGGCCTGGCGCTGATGGTGTGGGCCGTTCCGCGACTCGCACGACACTTCGGCGGCAATCCCACCATTGCGGTGTGGTTGGCGGTTCTGAATCCGTTGGTGCTGATCCATCTCATCGGTGGCGTTCACAACGAGCTGCTCATGGTGGGTCTGATGACTGCGGGCATCGTTCTCGTGCTCGAACGCAAACACCTGGGTGGCATTGCGCTCGTGGCCGTGGCGGTCGCCATCAAGGCGACAGCAGGTGCGGCACTGCCGTTCATGGTCTGGATCTGGATGGTGCACGAGAAGGAACGCGCCGAAGCCGAAGGACGACCAGCGCCGAAGCCCCTCGCACTGTTCACAAAGACGGCCGGTACCGGCTTCGCCATGTTCGTGGCGATCTTCGCCGGGGCCTCTGCGATCGCCGGCGTCGGCCTCGGCTGGATGACGGCACTCTCCGGGTCCGCGAAGATCATCAACTGGCTGTCGCTGCCCACGATCATGGCGCACTTCGTCACGGTCGGAACATCCTGGTTCGCCGATCTACGGCTCGGCGGAGTTCTCGAGATCACTCGTGTGATCTGCTCGGTCGTGCTCGTCGGGATCGTTCTCGCCGCATGGTGGCGGTTCCGGAAGACCGAACGCGACGCTGTCATGGGCATTCTGATCGTCTTGGTCGCGATCGTCGTGCTCTCGCCCGCGGCGCTTCCGTGGTACTACTCGTGGCCGCTCGCAGTGGCCGCAGGTTTCGCCATGTCACACCGCACGCTGATGATCCTGGTCGGGCTCTCCACCTGGCTCATGCTCGTCTTCCAGCCGGACGGTTCCATCGGCCTCTACACGTTGCCCCACGTGATGCTGGCAACCTTCGCGGCCGTCGTGGCCGCCATGTCACTTCGCACCGTCGATCCACTTCGGCTTCGAGCACCACGACCAGATCGCGTCGCTGCATCCGAAACCGCCGCGACGGCTGCGGTGTCCGGCACGAAGTGACCTCCACCCGGCCCTCGCAGCTCGACGATTCGTACAGGCACTGCGCACAGGTCACCGCGAAGCACGGCAGGACGTATTTCCTCGCGACCAGGCTGCTTCCCCGCGCCCGCCGCACCGCGGTTCACGCCCTCTACGGTTTCGCACGAGTGGTCGACGACCTGGTGGACGAGAACAGCAGTCCCGACGTCCGGTTACTCGACGAAATCGAGAACCGCTTGCTGGATCGGTCGACCCCGCCGGCGAGTATTGCTGCATTGGGCCCGGTTCTTCCCGCGTTCTACGACGCCGTGGACCGGTTCGACATATCCGTCGAGTACTTCCGCGCGTTTCTCGAATCCATGCGCATGGACATCCCCGGCTCTCCTTCGCACCGCACCGAATACGATTCGATGCAGGAACTACGCGAGTACATGTACGGCTCGGCCGTCGTGATCGGGCTTCAGCTGCTACCCGTTCTCGGGACGAAAGCGCCAAGGGACGAAGCCGCCCCCCACGCCGCAGCGCTCGGCGAGGCCTTCCAGCTCACCAACTTCATGCGTGACGTCGGTGAGGACCTACGGCGCGGCCGGCTCTACCTCCCGCTCGACGAGATCGCCGCCTTCGGTGTCGACAGGGACATGCTGATCGCCTCACGGGAGTCCAGCACGACACCGCCACCGGTGCGGCGCGCGCTTGCTCATCTCATCGCCACGACGCGCGCCACCTATCGCACCGCGGAACCTGGAATCGCCATGCTGGACGACCGGGTCCAGCCCGGGATCCGAACGGCATTCACGCTCTATTCACGGATCCTCGACGAGATCGAGCGCAACGACTTTCGGGTGCTCGACCGTCGCGCGGCCGTACCGGTCGGCGGGCGTCTGGCGGTCACACTCCCTCAAGTCGCTCGGGTGGCAGCCCGACCGTCTCTCACTACTCGTCGGCCGTATTTCACTACTCGTCGGAATGGCTCACGACATTGACGACGGTTCCGTCCGGAGCCCGAACGAAGAACCTCGTCACACCCCACGGTTCGGTGGTCAAGGGGTGGACGATGTCGTACCCGCGCCGCTGAGCGTCGGCATACGCCTCGTCGATCTGGTCGCCGACGTGGACAGAGATCGACGAGTCCACCGATGACGTCGCGTCCCCACTCACCAACTGCACGCTCGCGCGGCCGTCGGGAGACTGCAGGTTGGCCACCCAGCCGAGGTTGAAAGCCTCGTCGGTGAGGCCCAGGAAGTCCGCGTAGAAACTCTTCGCCTCGCCTATGTCGGCGACGTTGATGTTCGTCACAACTCCGGTCGGCTTCATCGCAGGCTCCACTCTCTCCTCGAGGTCAGCCGATCGGTCGTGGTCGGCTCCAGAAGCCTATTCTGCTAGAAACCCATCGCCTGGGCACGCCTGATCACTTCTCTGGCAAGGTCTCCGCGCATCGCGGCGATCGGTGTCCCGGGCAGGGTGTCGTCTTCACGAAACAGCCATTCGAGGATCTCCTCGTCGTCGAAGCCGCCGTCGTGCAACACGGAGAGCAGGCCAGGAAGGCGCTGCAGGACCTCGCCGTGGTCGTCGAAGAAGGCCTCTGGCACGCCGAGAACGCTGTCACGGCGGACGGCAATGAGGGTTCGATCGCGCAGCATCTGCTGCACGCGGGTCACTACCAATCCAAGGTTCTTCGCAACGTCGGGCAATTGCAGCAGCGAGACGGATCGGTCCAGAACATCGGCACTGTAGGGAATGGCACTCACGCTCCCAACATTATCGGGTCGTTTCGCGCCTCGTACTACCGGTCGGTGCCGCTGGCTACGATTGGACGCGCCGGGCACACCAGGCTCGGTATCGGATGAGTGGGAGGACACAGCTTGATCGGCGAACTGCTCGAACGACGCTATCGGGTGGATGCGACGATCGCTCGGGGCGGCATGTCCACCGTGTATCGAGGACTCGACACGCGCCTGGACCGTCCGGTGGCCATCAAGGTCATGGACCCGCAGTTCGCCGCAGATCCAGCGTTCGTGTCCCGATTCGAGTTCGAGGCACGTTCCGTGGCACGCCTCAAACACCCGGCGCTCGTCGCTGTGTACGACCAAGGTCACGACGGTGACCGGGCCTTCCTCGTGATGGAGTTGGTCGAAGGCGGCACACTCAGGGAACTTCTCCGCGAGCGCGGCCCGATGCCGCCACACGCCGTCGCCGCCGTCGCCGGCCCGGTTCTCGACGCCCTTGCCGTCGCGCACCGAGGCGGACTCGTCCACCGTGACATCAAGCCCGAGAACATTCTGATCTCCGACTCCGGCGAGGTGAAGATCGCCGACTTCGGGTTGGTGCGCGCCGCCGCAGCGGCCAACACCACATCGAACAGCGTCATTCTGGGTACAGCCGCGTATCTGTCGCCCGAGCAAGTCACCACGGGCGTCTCGGACACCAGGAGCGATGTCTATTCGACCGGGATCCTGCTGTTCGAACTCCTGACGGGCAGAACCCCGTTCACGGGCGACACGACACTCTCGGTGGCATACCAACGAATCAATCAGGACGTGCCACGTCCCAGTTCCTTCATTGCCGGTGTCCCCGCCGAGTTCGACGATCTCGTCGCCGAGGCGACACATCGCGAACCGGACCATCGATTCACCAACGCGGGAGATCTCGTTGCCGCCCTGCGGCGGGTGGCCACCACCCTCGAACTACCCGACTACCGGGTACCGGCACCGCGCCGCTCGGCACAACACGCGAGCGCCGAACGCTTCGCCACCCAGGCAACCGATGTGCCGCCTGGGCCGCAAAGCCCCGAACCGGGCCTTCACCCTGTCGACGGTGCCACCGCGGTGGTCCCGGCAGCAGCGGCGCACCCGCCCGCTGCCCCACCGGTTGCCGGCGGAGTGCAGCACACCCGAATGGTCACCGGGCTCACCCCCCGCAGCGACATGCTGGACGACTCCGACGGTGAACTCGAAGACGAATTCGAGGACGCCGGCGGCTACGACGGCTCGAGTTTCGACGCCGAACGACGTCGGTCGAGGCGTACCACGATGGTGTGGCTCCTCATCGTGGTCGCGTTGGCCCTCGCTGTCGGATTCGGCGGCTGGTGGATGGGATCGGGCCGCTACACCGCTGTCCCTCCGATCGACGGGCTCGACCGCGGCGCCGCCACGAGCGCCCTCGAGGGAGCGGGACTGGCCACGGAGGTACGAGGGCAGTACTCGGATTCCGTAGCGGAGGAATCGGTACTCGGTACCGATCCCGTCGCAGGTTCGCGAATTGCCCGCGACGGAACCGTCGCCCTCCTCGTGTCCTTGGGACGCCCGGCGGTCCCGACGCTCGCCGCCGACGGCGATCGTGCTCGTACCGAACAGGTACTGCGGGAGCACACCTTCACACCGGTGGACGGCGGTGACGCGTTCAGCGCCTCGGTTCCCGAAGGCGGGGTGGCGGCACTCGATCCCGCTCCGGGCACCGTCCTCCCCGTCGGCGCCACGGTGTCCATGATCACGAGCAAGGGGAGCCCGCCCGTGGCCGTTCCGGACGTGAAGGGCATGACCGAAGACGAGGCACGCAAGGCTCTCGACTCGGTGGGAATCACGGTGCGCTCGGTGACGGAGGACTACTCCCCCGACGTCGAGGCCGGCCGCGCGATGGGAACCGACCCTCGAATCGGCGAGACCGTTCGTGCCGGCAGCAGCGCCACCCTCATGATGTCCAACTCGGTCAAGATACCCAGCCTGCTCGGCAGGTCGGTGAATTCGGCGCGCGACGAATTGTCCCGACTGGGTCTCGACGTCGCGGTGAAACAGGTTGCCGAAACCGACATGTCGCTGATCATCAACCAGACACCAGGCGGTGGATCGCTCGTCGAACCCGGCAGCAGTGTCGGCCTGGTGTCCTTCCCCTGACCGTCTAGCCCCGCAGCATCTCGGCGACGAGGAAGGCCAGTTCGAGCGACTGCTGGGTGTTCAGACGCGGGTCACACGCAGTCTCGTAACGTCCTGACAGGTCCAGATCCGAGATGTCCTGAGCACCACCGAGGCACTCGGTGACGTCTTCGCCGGTGAGTTCCACGTGGATGCCGCCCGGGTGCGTTCCGAGACCGTTGTGGACCTCGAAGAAGCCCTGCACCTCGTCGACGATGCGGTCGAAGTGCCGTGTCTTGTAGCCGGTCGATGCCTCATGGGTGTTGCCGTGCATCGGATCGCACTGCCAGATCACCTGGTGTCCGGTCGCCTGAACCTTCTCGATGATGGGGGGCAGCAGGTCGCGGACCTTGTTGTTTCCCATGCGCGAGATCAAGGTGAGACGACCCGGCTTGTTCGTGGGGTCGAGCCGCTCGACGTACTCGACGGCCATCTCGGGGGTCGTGCTCGGGCCGATCTTCAGACCGATGGGATTGGCCAGCAACTCCGCCAGGGCGATGTGGGCGCCGTCGAGCTGCCTGGTCCGATCACCGATCCACAGGAAGTGCGCAGACAGGTCGTACAGCTTGGGGTGGTCGCCCTGGTCGTCGAGACGCAACATTGCACGCTCGTAGTCGAGGACGAGAGCTTCGTGGCTCGCGAAGATCTGGGCCTGATGCAGGCTCGGATCGGTGACCCCACACGCGTTCATGAACTGAAGGCCGCGATCGATTTCTTCCGCGAGCGCTTCGTATCGCGCGCCGGCGGGCGAGGACGTCACGAACTCGCGATTCCAGTCGTGCACCTTGTGAAGATCCGCCATACCGGCACCGGTGAGCGCGCGCACGAGGTTCATCGCCGCACTGGCATTCGCATAGGCACGGACGAGTCGGGAGGGGTCGTGAGCACGGACCGCCTCGTCCGCGACGATCGAATTCACCATGTCGCCGCGGTACGACGGCAGGCCGAGTGCATCGAGGTTGGACGAACGCGGCTTCGCGTACTGGCCGGCGATCCGAGCCACCTTGACGACAGGCATGCTGGCCCCGTAGGTGAGCACGACCGCCATCTGAAGGAGCGTACGAATATTGCCCTTGATGTGCGGCTCGGTGTTGTCCGCGAAGGTCTCCGCGCAGTCGCCACCCTGCAGCAGGAAGGCTTCACCGCGGGCAACCTGTGCGAGCTTCTCCTGGAGCGCCTCGACCTCGCTGGCCACCGTGATCGGAGGCACGCTCTCGAGGACGGTACGCATTGCGGCGGCTTGGTCCTGCGGCCACTGCGGCTGCTGAGCGGCCGACTTGGCGAGAGCTGCATCGAGCTTGTCGCGAAGCTCGACCGGCAGCGGCGGGAGCTCGGGAAGACGATCGATGGGCACGTCCACAGTCCAGTTCACTACTACAGGATATTCGTTCGGATTCTGGTGGGCGACTCAGGTCACCCAGGGGGCTCCCCCACCCAGGTTCAGCGCAGCGAACGTGCGGCGAGGATCGCTTCGAACTTGGCCAGGTTGTGCCGAGCATCGGCGAGCGCGTCGTGGGCATCATCGGGCACGGGCGGCAGCGCAGGGCTGCCGTCGTCCTCCCAGAACTGCTTCAGTTCACGCGTGAACCTCGGCATCGACTGAGGTAGCGCGGTCATCGGCCCCCACAGCTGACACAGAGCGACATGGTCGTAGGCCGCCACCCAGGCCCACAGTTCGGGGACGATGCCCGGCCGGGGAATCAGAAACGCCAAGAGGTCTTCGCGAATTCGCGCTCGGCTCTTCCACAGCGGAGAAGACGGCTGCGGCAGCTTCGGTAGGACGTTCTTGCGGACCCACTTACCGGCACGCGAAGGGTCGAACTCGGTCGAGACGGCATAGAACTCACGACCGTCCTCTGCCACCACCCCGATGGAGACCAACTCGATGGTGTGACCGTCTTCGATGAACTCGCAGTCGTAGAAGTAGCGCACGGCCGCAAACTCTATGCCCGGCCTGTCGGGAGCCGCACCGCGACCTGCTCAGCCTGCCTGAGTGTCGGGGATTCGCGTGGCGTCCGTCGCATCCGCCGAGGGCTGCGGAGCCGTCACAGGCTCGGTTCCCTTTTCCGACGCCGATCCGGCCGGAGGATTCTTGAGGGTTGCCGCGTAGATGTCGACGTACTCCTGGTCCGACAGCTTCATCAACTTGTACATGACCTCGTCGGTGATGGCGCGTTCGACGAATCGGTTCCCACCCATTCCCTCGAATCGGGAGAAGTCGATGGGCTTGCCGATCTTGATCGTGACCTTGGCGGGACGCCACACCCGAGAGCCGATGGGGTTCATCTTGTCCGTGCCGATCATCGCCACGGGGATGACCTTGACGCCCGATTCCAACGCCAACCGCGCCATCCCGGTCTTGCCCTTGTAGAGACGGCCGTCGGGCGACCGCGTGCCCTCCGGGTAGATGCCGAGCAGTTTGCCCTGATCGAGCACTCGCAGCCCGGAGTTCAGTGCGTCCTGCGCGGCGTCCGCTCCGGTGCGATCGATCGGAACCTGCCCGACCGCGGTGAAGAACCAGCGCTGGAATGCACCCTTGAGACCCTTGCCCGTGAAGTACTCACTCTTCGCGAGAAAGGTGATCTTCCGCTCCACCATGAGAGGGAGATAGAACGAGTCGAGCACGGCCTGGTGATTGCTGGCGAGGAGCGCTCCGCCTGTGTCCGGAACGTTCTCGATCCCCTTCACGGAAGGACGTCCGAGAGCCCACAGCAACGGGCCCACGAAAACGTACTTGACGAGCCAATACCACATGGCTTTCCTCCCGATGACGTGCGACGTTCGTTGCGTAGGACTCTACTTCGGGCCCGTGAGCGTCGCTACACAAGGGATACCTTCTGCGCGCCGATCACAAAAATCGGACATCACACCGCGATCGCGGCGCGTGCCAGTTCCGCGGCTCCGATCAACCCCGCGGACTCGCCCAGCTGCGTGCCCCTGATCCGCGCGAGCGGGCGGTGTCCCGCACCGGTCGCGAGCGCACTGTAATGCTCGCGTGCATCGTCCAGGTAGAGGGCGGCAGAGCCTGCCACGCCACCGGCAATCACGACGAGATCCGGGTCGTACACATCCCCGACGAGCGCGAGTCCCACACCCAGCCAGCGCGCGAACTCGGCGAAGGTGTCCAACGCGATCGGGTCACCGTCCTGCGCCGCGCCGGCAATGCGACGTCCTGTCAACGAGCCCGGGTCGACCGCGACTTCTCGCGCAAGCACGGTGGAACGAGCAGGATCGTCGGCCAGCAACTCGATCGCTGTGTCCACGAGCGCCGTTCCGCTGCAATAGCGTTCCCAGCAACCACGCTTTCCGCATGCACACGGTCGACCGCCCTGCACCACCTGAATGTGGCCGAGTTCCGGTGCGACACCGTGACTGCCCCGGTACAGCACTCCGTCCTGCAACAGTGCGGCGCCGATGCCGGTTCCGATCGCGACCATCACCACGTTCTGACCGCCTGCCGCCGCACCGAAACGGTGTTCGGCGAGCGCTGCGGCATTGGCGTCGTGTTCGAGTACGACCGGAAGGTTCAGCCGGTTGCTCAGATCTCGCCCGACGGGCGCCTCCACCCAGGGAAGGTGTGGAGCGAACCTGACAGTTGCTCGATCCGGGGTGATGAATCCCGCGACCGCCAGACCCACCGCCGCGACCTCGTGTCTGGACGCGAGTTCACGCACTGTTCGGTCCAGCGCGTTCTCGAGGGCCTTCGCCGACGAGGGTGTCGGTGCCTGTATGGAGTCGAGGACGTCACCCCCGGAATCGACGACGGACGCCCGAATGCTCGTACCCCCGACGTCGATCCCCACTGTGAGCGCCTGAATGGCAGTCGCACTGTTCATGTTCTCGATTGTCACCGCAGCGACGCCACTTCACACAGAGGACCGTGCGATCAGGTCTTGATCGTCACCGAAATGGGGACGAAACGGCCCGACCGACTGCGGGGCTCGGCGGCTTCGGACTCGGCCGCCGTGTCGTCCGGCCCGGCAACATTACGCGGCCAGTACTCGTCCAGCAGTTGACGGAGCAACGCGATCAGTGCCGAAAGTTGGCTTGCGACAAGTGTCACGAGATCGTGTTGTTCACCGCGTACCAGAGCCGCGACCGCGCACACCGGGCACCACGAGCACCCGGAGTCCACCTGCGATGCATCGGCTTCCGGGTTCGCGGTGTCATCGGAATGTTCGTGCTGATCGGCGAGCGGATCTGCGGCCTTGCGCAGAATCGGCTCGACCCGGTCGAGGACAGTCTCCGTCAGGGCGCGCAGTTCGGCGACGAGCTGTACGTGATCGTCACTCATACCGGCCACACCTGCGGATCGGGTACGAAGCGTACGACGAGGTCCTGACCGTCCAGTTCTGCACCGGACACAGTGCATCGACGAAGGACGGATGCCAGACGCACCCGACGTCGCACTCCCTCGGCTCCCACCACCAAGTCATCCTCCACTCGCCCCAAGGTCAGCGTCGACGCGTCCACGATGGGCAGGTACATCCGCATGACATACACCGACTCCAGTCCTGCACCGGATTCGAGCCCCACCCTTATCGGCGGGACATCGCCATCGAGCAGGGCGGCCGCGTCCTCGTGGCGGTCGTACATCTGCTGCGCGATCGCCCCGAGATCGGCCAACCCTACCGGCTCCTCCGGGCACACCGTGACCGAGCGGGTTCGTGCGATGCCCACAGCATCTGCGAACTCCTTCACCACCGCATCCTGAGACGCTCGCCTGCGGGAGGACCACTCGTACGCCGCTCCACTGCCCTCCGCCGAATCGAACTGCGGAAGTAGATTGTTCACGACGACCGCGTCGACGTTCATCTGCGACAGTGCGAGGGCGCTGAGCATGCGCCTCGTCTCGAGCAAGACGATCGATTCCGCCGTGGTCACGACCCGAACGGACGTGGACTCCCGATCGCACAGCAGCCCACGGATGCGCTCGAGGCTCGAGACGACCCGCTCGACGAGCGAAACCAGTACCAGGAGCCGAGGATCCGTGCCGGACACCGCCATCATGCGCTGTTGCTGCGGCCACACTCGTTCGATGTAGTCGGCCACCATCGCCGGGCCGCCCAGCAGACGCAACGAGTCGGCTGTCGCCGGACAGTCCACCACTATCAACTCGTAGTCGCCGGTCTGTGCACGGTCGACGATTTCGCGCAGGCCCAACAGCCCTTCGATTCCGGGAACGCCGAGCAACTCTTCCGGGGCCAACGAATCGAACTGAGCACCGTGTTCGTGGTTACCGCTCAGCGCCAGAAGCGAACCGAGGTCGCGGAATCGGTCCTCGGCGAGCGTCAGTGTGTCCAGCTCGAGCACTTCGAGACCGGCCGGACGCGCCTGAGCGGACGATCCGAGTACCTCGCTCGTGGAGTGCGCTTGGTCGATCGAGACGAGCAGAACCCGGCGATCGGCCGCGACTGCTACCGCGGTTGCGGCTGCGAGGGTGGATTTTCCGGTCCCGCCTTTGCCGACGAAGAACTGGAGCCGAGTGGCGGCAGAGTTGTTGCCGCGCAAGTTGTCGCGAATCAGCCTTCGACTCTCTTCTTCAGTTCTTTCAGAGCCGTGTCGGTGATCGCCTTCTCCGCCTTGCGCTTGAACAGGCCGATCACCGGGATGTTGAGGTCCACGGTCAGCTCGTAGGTCACCGTCGTGCCACCGTCCGGTTCCTCGACCAATGTGTAGGCACCGTACTGAGCCTTCTGGATCTCGCCGGACACCAGATTCCACGCCACCGAGTTACCGTCCGCAGCCCAGTCGTACTCGAGCACGAACGTGTCCTTGACCATTCCTGCATCGAGCACGAAGCGGACGCGATCGGCGCGACCGTTGCTGCCGGTCTCCAGTACTTCCACGGACTTGGCTGCGGCGACCCAGGTGGGATAGTCGTCGAAATCGGCGATCACGTTCATCACGTCGACCGCCGGGGCCTCGATGCTGATCGACCTCTTGGTCTTCTCGGGCATGCGACGAACGCTTCCTTTCCCTGGATCCGGCCACTTTCGGCTACGCCGCTCGGCCGGTCGATCGGTACGTGTGCCTGCCTATCACACACGATCGGACATGTCCGGCACAACAGGAGTACGGCGACACCGGAACCCGACGAACGATCAGCGTGGAGGTTCGCCGGCCGGCCGGCCCGCTTCGAGTTCCTTCTTCACTTCGAACGACATGACCTTGCCCTGAACACGACGCTCACGGTTACTCGCGGCCGGATCGAATTTCGCGCGCAGTTCTTCGGTCGAAGGCTCTGCATGGAGGAAGTAGTGGATGATCACGCCGTCCAGCGCGGGCTCCAACCACACCTCCATCGTCCCGACGACGGGGCCGTCGACCGACCAGCGGATCCCCTTCTCGCCTCGATCCTCCCCCACCTTCACCTGCAGGTCGGGCCACCAACGACGCCAGCGCGAGGGCGAACCGAGTGCACCGGCGACGCGCTCGGGCGTTGCGGCGACGAACGTCTGGTCTGCGACCTGAATGCTGCTCACACGGACAGCTTCACACACCGGTTCCCGCGGCCGGTGAACAGACCTCCGGATCACGCACGCGGGCGCCGCGGAAACCGTCGTCGAAACACGACGAAACAGTAGGTCTAAGGTGTTCCGAAGCAATACCTACTTGTCAGTACGTCAGTGTCGGAGGTCTTCAGTGCCCGAGTTCAGCGCACCACAGTCGTTCACGATCGCGGAGGACGAATCCGCCGTGGACTCGGTGTTCGCCCATGCCGCCTCGAGGCCCGATCTCGTGGTCTACCGGCGGAAGGTCGGTTCCGCCTGGAACGACGTGACGGCTGCGGAGTTCGCATCGCAGGTCCGGGCGGCAGCGAAAGGGTTGATCGCACTCGGAGTCCAGGCCGGTGACCGAGTGGCACTGATGTCGGCCACCCGATACGAGTGGCCCCTCATCGACTACGCGATCTGGGCAGCCGGCGGCGTCACCGTCCCGATCTACGAGACCTCGTCGGCCGAACAGGTCCGTTGGATCCTCGAGGACTCGGAAGCGATCGACCTCATCGTCGAGAACGCCGACCACGCGAAACTGGTGAAAGAGGTCGCCGAGGCCGCACCTGCGCTTCGCACCGTCTACCGCATCGAAGGCTCCGACGGCGCGCGCGGAGTCGTCGAGGAACTCACCGCGCTCGGCGCCGACGTCTCCGACGACGACGTCACCGCACGGGTGTCCGCACTGAAGGCTGCAGATCCCGCGACCCTGATCTACACCTCGGGCACCACCGGGCGGCCCAAAGGCTGCCAGCTCACCCACTCGAACCTGGTCGCCGAATCTCGGGGCATTCTCGCGTCGAACTTCGGGGAAATGCTCTGCCGTCCGGGGACGACCACGCTCATGTTCCTGCCGATGGCGCACGTTTTCGCCCGCGCGCTGAGCATCGCTTCGTTCGACGCCGGCGCCGCTCTCGGACATACCAGCGACATCCCGAACCTCGTTCCGACGTTCGGCGAGTTCGCACCGTCGTTCATCCTTTCGGTGCCCCGTGTGTTCGAGAAGGTCTACAACACCGCACGTGCCAAGGCACACGGCGAGGGCAAGGGCAAGGGCAAGATCTTCGACGCTGCCGACGACGTTGCGATCGCCTGGAGCGAGGCTCAGGACAACGGCGGGCCCGGACTGTTGCTCAAGGCCAAGCACGCTCTGTTCGACAAGCTCGTCTACTCGAAGCTGCGGGCCGCTCTCGGCGGTGAGTGCGAACTCGCCATCTCCGGCGGCGCACCCCTCGGCGCCCGGCTCGGCCACTTCTTCCGCGGCATCGGCATCACCATCTACGAAGGCTACGGACTCACCGAGACGACGGCCGCGTTCGCCGTCAACACGATCGGCAACCAGCGGATCGGCACCGTCGGTAAGCCCTTGGACGGCAACACCGTTCGGATCGCAGAGGATGGCGAAATCCTGCTGTCGGGCCCGGTGGTCTTCGGTGGCTACTGGCGAAACGACGAGGCATCCGCGCAGGCACTCGAGGACGGCTGGTTCCATACCGGCGACCTCGGATCGCTCGACAGCGACGGCTTCATTTCCATCACCGGCCGCAAGAAGGAAATCATCGTCACGGCCGGCGGCAAGAACGTCTCGCCCGGTCAGCTCGAGGACAGTCTTCGGTCGCATCCTCTGATCAGCCAGGCGATTCTCGTCGGCGACCAGAAGCCGTTCATCGGCGCGCTCGTCACCATCGATGCCGAGGCATTGCCGGCGTGGAACGAGCGCAACGGCAAGCCCGCGGACACGAAGGCCGCAGACCTGCTGACCGATGCGGATCTGACCGCCGAGATCGACGAAGCAGTGGCCCAGGCCAACAAGCTCGTGTCACACGCAGAAGCGATCAAGAAGTACCGAGTGCTCCCCGCGGACTTCAGCGAAGAGACCGGTGAACTGACGCCGACCATGAAGCTCAAGCGCAACGTCGTACACGAGACTCATGCTGCAGAAATCGATGCCATCTACGCCAAGTAGCGCGTACCGAGATCGCACACGAAGCTGCCCCTGCAACCGAAAGGTCGCAGGGGCAGTTTCGTGTCTTTCGGATCGATCAGCCGGCGAGGAGTGAGCGCAGCTTTCCGCCGAGCACGTCCCATCGCCACTGCGACTTCACCCATTCACGACCGGCTGCGCCCATCGCTGCCGCGCGGTCGGGATCGGACAGCACCGACACCACCGCCTCGGCGACCGACCCGATCGAGGTTCCGTCCACGACGAGACCGGTCTCGTTCTGGCGCACGGTCTCCGGCGCCCCACCCGAGCGTCCGGCGATGACCGGAACACCGGATGCGGACGCTTCGAGGTACACGATTCCGAGACCCTCGACGTCCAGGCCCGCTCCCCTGGTCCTGCAGGGCATGGCGAACACGTCGGCGACCGTGTGGTGCGCGGCCAATTCCGTGGACGGGACCGTGCCGGTGAACACCACGTGGTCCGACACACCGACCGAACGTGCGAGCGAACGAAGGTGATCCTCGTACGGTCCACCGCCGACGATCACCAGCACGGCCCCGTCGATGCGTTCTCGGATCCGCGGCAGAGCCTCGATGAGCTTGTCCTGCCCCTTCCGCGGGACCAGACGTGAAAGGCAGAGGATCGTGGGCCGAGACCCGAGACCGTATCGCCGACGTAGTTCCTCTCGTGCCGACGGGTCGGGTCGGAAGGTGTCCGTGTCCACGCCCGAGGGCAGATGCTCCAGGGCGGCGTCGGGCCCGAACGCCGCAGCGAAGCGTCCGCGGGTGTACTTGCTGACGTACGTGACCGTGTCGGTGTTCTCTCCGATGTGACGCAGCGCGGACCGGGCGGCCGGCAACATCGACCAACCGACTTCGTGTCCGTGGGTACTCGCCACGATTCGTTCCGCGCCTGCCTTGCGCATGGCGGGGGCAAGGAGCGCCAGTGGCGCCGCCGCACCGAACCAGACGCTGTCGCATCGGTGGTCCCGGACCAAATCGGCGGCACGCGCCGATACGGACGGGGTGGGCAACATCAGCGTCGTCGGGTGACGCACCACTTCGAACGGCTGCCGCGCGTCGAACTTCTCGTGCGAGTCTCCTCGCCATCGGGGTGCGTACACGACCAGTTCGCTGCCCGGCAACTGTTTCGTGAAGGTGTGCAGGTACGACTGGATCCCACCGGGACGCGGTGGAAAGTCGTTCGTCACCAGCAGGGTTCGGCGCATCTGCTCACCGTATTCGGTCGAATGCCGTTCATGCGAACCGGTTGCCCAGCCAGGTGGACCACCGGCTCGTGAAAGTTTCGGTGTCGACGCCCAACTGTTCCTGCAGCGTCCGGTCCACGTCCTCCTCGCGCGAACTTCCGGTGGCCAGTGCCCGATACAGTTCGGTGAGTTGCTCCTCACCGAACTCGTCTGCAACGAATGCATTGATCGACCAGGCCGTCTCGTAGGCGAGCGAACCGTGATTGCCGCGCTCGGCGAAATCTTCGTTGGCGGGCAACGCGTCCGGCGTATCCCCGGCATCGATCTGTGCGGCAAGGGTCGGCGCCATCTCGCGCCCCGGGGCGCCGGTCGAGCGATGCGCGAGATACTCGGCATATCCCTCGAGCAGCCACATCGGTGAACCGTCGACCGTGGCCGCCCGCGCCGCGACGTGGGTCAGTTCGTGGCGCAGAATGGCGCGGCGAGCATCGTCGTCGAGGCGCGCGGCAGCAGCAGGACTGAACACGATTCGTTGACCGCCGACCACCGGATCGCCGGGTGTCGGTGCGTCGGAGACGGAAACCGCAGCGATTCCCTCACCGTCGTGATCGGCACCGACCAGGGATGTGAACTCGGCTGACGACGAGGCCACCATCACGACTGCTCCGCGCGACCATTGGGATCCCCAGACCTCGGTGATGGTGTCCACTGCCGGTCCGATCTCCTCCGCCAAGCGGTCGACCATCACCTCGTTGTCCGGGTGACCGACGATCATCGAGGTTCGATCACCCCCGGTATCGACCTCCCGTGTCGTCAGCGGGGCGAAGTCCCACGGGCCTCGCCATGTCGTGCCCGGTCGAGTGGGTTCTCCGTCGTCGAGCAGCGCCCACGTGTCGCCTCTGCGCACGACGGTGGGCGACACGGACTTACGGGTAGGTACGGGATCCACGCCGTCGATCGCATACCGCAACCGGACAGTCGGTGCCCACACCTCGGAGGCTCCGATACTCGCGGCCAGATCCGAATCGACCTCGTGGTCCTCACCCGCCACCAGTTCGTAACCCCAGTCCGAGAACGCGAGTTGGTTCATGTTGGCGGCGCGCGCAGCTTCGGAAGCAATGAAGGACGGCTTCGCGGCAGAGTCGAAGAGGCCGGTCAGTGCATCCGTGTCGTCGGTTCTGATCGACCGACTCCACGAATCGAGGAGTTGCTGCACCGCGGCGGCGCGCTCGGTTGCGACCGTGGAATCGTCGTCGTTCTCGCGGCCGTCCACTGCTGTGAACACCAACACCGCCGCCACCGCGACCACGAGTCCGACCAGAGCGGTCTTCTCCCACGGCCGTACTCGACGCCTTCTCCCGACGTCGCTCGGCGACTCACGTGATTCATGCACGACGGAGAGTGTATGAGAATCGTCGGCAATCGCTTTCGGCAGTGACCGCTGTCCACGGCCCGGACTGCGCTGTGTCAGTAGCGCCGCGCCGCGTAGAAGGGCATCGAAGCCATCGATTCGACCTTCACCGGAACGCCGAAAGTGGATGCGTGCAAGATATTTCCGTTACCCGCGTACAGACCGACATGCGAGGCGTCGTTGTAGAACAGCACGACGTCACCCGGCTGCAGTTGGTCGCGTGAGACTGCGACGCCGCCACTCGCCTGCGCCTGGCTCGAGCGCGGCAGAGTCTTGCCGATCTGCTTGTAGGCCCACACGACCAGACCCGAGCAGTCGAACTCGCTTGGACCGGTGGCGCCCCACACGTAGGGACTGCCGACGCGAGTCAATCCGGCCTGAAGAGCGCTGGAGCCGGCGCCGGGAACGAGGCCGGCCAACAAGGTCTGGGGATCGAAACCGGGAGGGAACGGACGGCCGGCGAGTTCTGCCTTCTCGGCACTCGACAGGTTTCCGAAGGCCTTGGTCACGTCGGCGATCTGAGACTTCAGGTCGCCCTGCTTCTTTTGCAGATCGTCACTCAAGCCCTTGGCCTGCTCCGCTGCGACCCGTGCGGCATCGGCCGATTTCTTCGACGCTTCTGCAGCCGCCGCGGCCTCGTCGGTCGCCTCGGTGAACTGCGACACCTGGTTGGCGGTGTCGTTGGAGATGACGTCGAGTGCCGACATCTGATCGAGAAGCTGCTGTGGCGAGTCACTGACCATCACCGCGAAGAGGCGGTTGGTACGCGCGCCGTTGTAGTTGGCGGTCGCCAATTTGTCGACGGTGGGTTTGAACTGTGCGATTCGAGCGTTCGCGGCGTCGAGGGCGCCCTGGTTCACCGCAGCGGCACCGTCGGCCTCGGCACGCGCGGCTTCCTTCGCCTCGAGGTCGATCCTCGCGTTGTGCAGCGCCTCGGTGGTCTGCTCGGACTCGCGAGCCAGAGTGGTCAGCTTGTCGAGTGCGTCGGTCGGACCGGCCACGACCGGATCCGCCCCTGCGGGGATACCGGGCATCGCGACGAGAGACAGGGACAACGTGCCCGCGATCAGCACGGCGCGCAGGGATGCGCTCCCGCGCTTCATCTTCTGTGAGGCCACGTGACGCGGTTCTCCGATCATCAATCAAGCACCCGAACCCTCGCGCTGCGCTCTCGGTCACGACAGAAGTTCACAAGGTCTCGGACAGGTTACGGAATGGCATACGTTTGTGTCTACCCGGCGGTAGATACTCGGCAGTAGACGCGATGAGGGCGGGCTCGAACTCGTCGTTCGAACCCGCCCTCATCGGTTTTGCTTCACGAACTCGAGCTACCCCTTGCATCCCATCGTGCGATGCCGTCAGCTGTACGCACGACGATGCGGTGGCCGTTCGGAACGGAATCAGTAGCGGCGAGCACCGTCGAACGGCATCGAGGAGATCGGCGCCAGCTTGACCGGCTGTCCCGAAGTCGATGCGTGGATGACGTTGCCGTTGCCCGCATAGATTCCGGAGTGCGATCCGCCGTAGAACGACACGACGTCACCGGGCCGCAGATCGGACTGCGACACAGCGTTTCCTGCCGAAGCCTGGTCGTAGCTGGTGCGCGGGAGATTGAGGCCGGCCTGCTTGTATGCCCACTGGATCAAACCGGAGCAGTCGAACGAGTCGGGGCCGGAGGCGCCGTAGACGTACGGCGAGCCGAGCTTGGATTCTGCCGCGCTGACTGCGCGATCACCGGGGGTCTGCACCGGTGCGGGGGGCGCGATGCCGGGTGCCTGCGGAAGCGCGGGCAGCGGCGGAATTGCCACGCCGGGAATCTCGAAGGTTCCGACGCCGGGGATGGTGATCGGGTCGGCTGCCGCGGGTGCAGCAGTAGCGGTGAGCGCTCCGACTGCCAGAGCGCTGGCGACGACTGCTCGCCGCACATTCCGCTTGGAAACTTGTGACGCCACGAAGGGGGTACTCCATTCTTCCGTTCGTCCGCCGACCGAGTTAGCTGACGGGTTCGGGCCGGGAAGATCGGCCCTACCCGCCGGTGCACACTCGATGTGCCCCGGCAGGATTCACCCCGATGAAAACTTGGGTCCCCGGTACGACCCCTCTCACGAGAGGGTCGATTAGGCGGTGACTAGCGATGCCGCTCCTGTGTGGATCGGCAAGACTCCGCTAGGTCTCAGGAAGGTTACGAAACGGAATACGTCGATGTCGACCGGAACACGCGGAGATTGAACCTTTTGTCCGATTCCGGTCTCGCACCCGCGAAATACGACATGTTGATAACGGACGGATAACAACCGGTCTGTTTCGCACGGGCTCCTCTCTTCGAAACACGACCACCACCCCCTCGGCCGTCCGTGCCACCGCTACCGATAAGTGCACGTGAAGGTGCGTTTGCCGGAAGGGCAGCATGGCCTCGACAGTTCACCCGACCACCCCCGAACCGTTATCGAACCGTGGCCTTCGGTGGCGAATCCCCTCGGCTCACCGTCGGCGCTCGGAATCGCAGAATTCGTTGCTGTGATCCTCGTCTCCGAGCCTCCGAAGACGCTCCGGATCGGGCCGGAAACATGTCGGTACCGGACCATAGGGTCCCGATCGTGAGCGTCCCCGCAGTCCCACCCCGCCCCGCCGTCGCGAAGCAACTCGCTTTCGACGAGTTGGACACCCCGCTGCGTGAGACCACCTTCGTCGTGGTCGACCTCGAAACCACCGGTGGCCGGCCGGGTGCGGACGCCATCACCGAGATCGGGGCCGTGAAGATTCGGGGCGGCGAGGTGCTCGGCGAACTCGCCACCCTCGTGGCCCCCGGCCGATCCATCCCACCGCACATAGTCGAGATCACGGGCATCACCACGGCGATGGTGATCGACGCTCCCCCTATCGAGCGCGTCCTGCCCAGCTTCCTCGAGTTCGCCGAAGGCGCAGTGCTCGTTGCACACAACGCCCCCTTCGATACCGGCTTCCTCAAGGCTGCCGCCGCGGAAACGGGCACCCCGTGGCCTCGCTTCCGGGTGCTGTGCACGGTCAAACTCGCGCGCCGCGTTCTCACTCGCGACGAGGCACCGTCGGTGAAGTTGTCGAATCTCGCGCGACTGTTCGACGTCGGTACGACGCCGACGCACCGCGCACTCGACGACGCCCGCGCCACCGTCGACGTGTTGCACGCGTTGATCGAGCGGGTCGGCAATCTCGGGGTACACAGTCTCACCGAACTCACGGACTACCTACCGAACGTCACCTCCCCGCAACGCGCGAAACGTAATCTCGCCCACTCCCTTCCGCGGGCGCCCGGGGTGTACCTGTTTCGTGGCCCTTCGGACGAGGTTCTGTATGTGGGAACTGCCACCGATCTCCGGCGTCGAGTACGCACGTACTTCACGGGATCGGAAACACGAGGCCGGATGAGAGAGATGGTTGCCCTCGCCACCCGCGTGGATCACGTCGAGTGTGCCCACTCACTCGAAGCGGGCGTTCGCGAGCTCACCCTGATCAGCGCGCACACTCCCCCGTACAACCGCCGCTCGAAGTACCCACGTAGAGGCTGGTGGATCAACCTCACGTCCGAGGCCTTCCCGAGACTGTCCGTGGCCAGAATGCCCGGCTCGGATTCCCTCGGCCCCTTCCGCGTACGCGCGGATGCCGCCGACGTCGCCGAGACCATCGCAGAACACTGCAGAATCCGCACGTGCACCACGCGACTGCGCGCGGACGAGCCGCACGGCCCCCGATGCCCACCACGCGAACTCACCCCGTGCCCTGCTGCGACCGGCGAGCCACTGACCGCCGCCGAGTATTCGAGTGCGATCCACCAAGTACGAGCACTGTTCTCAGGTATGGACGACGCACCGCTGCGCCACCTGCGCGCGCGCATCGAGGTGCTGGCCACGGACGAACTGTTCGAGAACGCCGCCCGCCTGAGAGACCGCGCGGTGGCCGTGGCCACGGCGCTCCGCAGAATGCAACGCCTCGCCTCTCTCTGTGCGGTCGACGAGCTGGTACTTGCGCGGCCCGCCCCCGAAGGTGGGTGGGAGTTCGTCGTGATCCGTGCGGGACGCCTTGCATCTGCCGGCACGGCGAGGCGCGGCACGAGCCCCATGCCCGTCGTCGACCAACTGGTCAGCGCGGCAACCACCGTGATGCCCGAGTCCACGCCGCTGCGCGGGGCCTCGCCCGAAGAAGTGGCGCTGATCGCGAGATGGATCGACACCGACGGGGTCCGAATCGTGCACGCATCGAGCGGCTATTCGGAACCCGCGCACGGCGCCGGCTCGTGGGAGTCCTGGTGTCGGCTCGCGACCGCCGAAACGCGGATCGACGCCGCCCGCACGCAGTACGAGACATCGACATAGGCTCCGTGGCAGGCTTTCGGTCACATCCGAATTCGACCCGAGAACGAGGAGCGGCATGATCAACGCGATAGTTCTGATCCACGCAGAGGCACAGCGGATTCCCGAAACCGCGCAGGCCGTGGCCGACATCTCCGGGGTCAAAGAGGTCTACTCCTGTGCCGGCGACATCGATCTGATCGCGATCGTGCGGGTGCGAGACCACGGTGAAATAGCACAGGTCGTCACCGAGCACATCAACAAGGTGGACGGCGTCGTGCGCACGGCGACGCACATCGCTTTCCAGTCGTACTCGAGCGCGGACGTCGAGGCAGGCTTCTCCCTCGGAGAGTGATTCGACCGGCCGGTGCCGGTACTAGCCGAGTGAAGAAGTGAGCGCCGCCCAGTCCGCCAGCAGCCGGGCCGCTTTCCCACTGTCGACGGCCTCTGCGGCCGTCTCCAGTGCGGAGCTCAACGCCTCTTCGAGGGTGGCGTCGCCCAGTCCGCGAAACGCCACGATTGCGCCGGCCGCGTTGAGCAGTACCGCATCGCGAACCGGCCCCTTCTCGCCGTCGAACAACCGATGTGCCACTGCGGCGTTCAATTCCGCGTCCCCGCCACGCAATTCGTCCAGCGCGACCCGTTCGATCCCGATGTCTCGTGGATCCAGCGTGCGGTCCGTGACCTGCCCATCCGAAACGACGCGAACCGTGGACGTGGTGGACGTCGTCAATTCGTCGAGTCCGTCGTCACCACGAACGACGAGCGCCGAGTTTCCGCGACGGGCCAGCACTCCCGCGACCACCGGACCCAACTCCTCGAACGCACACCCGATCAATCCGGCCCGCGGGGACGCCGGATTGGTCAAGGGACCCAGGACGTTGAAAACCGTGGGAATTCCGATTTCCTTGCGCGGCACCGCAGCGAAGCGCAGGGCCGGGTGAAACACGGGCGCGAAGCAGAAGCCGATTCCGACCTCGTTCACGCAGCGCGCGACTTCGTCGGGCCCCAATGCGATCCGCACACCGAGGGCTTCGAGAACATCCGCACCGCCACTCTTCGACGACGCCGCTCGGTTCCCGTGCTTGACCACACGAATCCCGCCGGCCGCGACCACCACGGAGGCCATCGTCGAGATGTTCACGGTGTTGGAGCGGTCGCCACCGGTACCCACGATGTCCACCACATCGCCCGCGACCTCCACGGAGCGCGAATGCGCAAGCATCGAGTCCGCCAGCCCTTCGAGTTCGGCCGGGGTCTCCCCCTTCATCTTCAGGGCGACACCGAACGCCGCGATCTGCGCGGCCGTCGCATGGTCCGACATGATCTCGTCCATCGCCCATCGAGCGTCCGCAGCAGAGAGGTCCTGCCCGGAGGTCAGTGCCCCCAGAACGGAGGGCCACGCCTGAAGAGACTTCACGTCGGTCGGACTGCCGGTCGGGCTCTGCATGCGTACCGCCCCTCGAATGTGATGCTTCTCGGAAAGCTCATGGTGTCGTAGCTCGTCCCCAGCAGCCTATCCAGCGGCGGCGACGCCCTCGTCGTCGGTGGCCGGTTGCATCGCATCCCAGCCGTCGACTGTTCCGCCGAGCCGTTGAGCCAGCCCGGCCATCCGCGATCGTTCCTGCGAGCAGTGCAGAGCGTCGAGCACCTGAACTCTCTGCAGAACGAGGACCGTGGCCTCGGCAACCGAATTCCGATGTCCCTCGGGGGGCGAGTAGCCGTCCTGGCCGGCGATACGGATCGCGTCGTCCACACTCTCGACCGGCAACTGCAGATGATGCCGCAACACCGCTTCCTCCTCAGGGTTCCACCTCGGCGATTCGGAGGCCCCTCTTTCGAGGGTCGTCGAGCACGCCTCGACGTCGTCGAAACCGGACACAACCACGACCAGATCGCCACGCGTAGGGTCTAGAGAGGACGCGATGGTTCGGCCGAACAATCGGCGCAGCCATCCCTTGCGTTCGTTGACTGATCCCATGCGACAACTTTCTCATGGGTCACGACCTGGCGATTCATCGGCGGAACCCGGCAAACGGGTCGCGCCGACGCGCCGATGTCGGACCCGAGTGGCCGGGTGTTACGACGAAGCGTCATACTTCCTCATGTGACGAGCGCAGTAGGGACTTCAGGATCAGCAATCACCCAACGCGTGCACTCGCTGAACCGACCGAACATGGTCAGCGTTGGCACCATCGTGTGGTTGTCAAGCGAGCTCATGTTCTTCGCAGGGCTCTTCGCCATGTACTTCGTTGCACGGGCGCAGGCGAACGGGAACTGGCCTCCGGAGCCGACAGAATTGAATCTGTGGCTCGCGGTGCCGGTGACGTTGGTCCTGATCGCATCGTCGTTCACCTGCCAGCTCGGCGTCTTCGCAGCTGAACGCGGAGATGTCTTCGGCCTCCGCCGCTGGTACCTCGTCACCCTCGCCATGGGCACGTTCTTCGTCTGTGGTCAGGCATACGAGTACATCCACCTCGTCGAGCACGGCACCACGATCTCGAGCAGCGTCTACGGCTCCGTTTTCTACATGACCACGGGCTTCCACGGCATGCACGTCATCGGTGGTCTCGTCGCATTCGTATTCCTCATTTTCCGCACCAAGGTCGGCAAGTTCACTCCGGCGCAGGCGACCGCAGCCATCGTCGTCTCGTACTACTGGCACTTCGTCGACATCGTGTGGATCGCACTGTTCGCCACCATCTATTTCATCCGTTGATCAGCTGAACGCCCCAGGCAGCCCCTGATCGTCCAGTCCGTCCCGACATACCAAAGGGATACAGATGAGCTCATCCCCACCTCCCGCATCCGAATCCACAGCGTCCGCGCGTAGAGCGCGACGTCAGCGGAAGCTCCGCAGGCGCGTCACCGGCGCTTTGGTCCTGATGATGGGACTGGTCAGCGCCGGATTCCTCGCGTCTGCCCTGACGCCGGCACCCCAGGTCGCAACCGCGACCGACGATCAGGCGGCCCTGATCCGTGAGGGCAAGCAGTTGTACGACACCTCGTGCGTGACGTGCCACGGCGCCAACCTTCAGGGTGTGCAGGATCGCGGCCCCAGCTTGATCGGCGTCGGTGAAGCCGCCGTCTACTTCCAGGTGTCGTCGGGCCGCATGCCTGCCGCGCGTAACGAAGCCCAGGCAGAGCGCAAGCCCACGAAGTTCAACGCCGAGCAGACGGACGCGATCGGCGCCTACGTTCAGGCGAACGGTGGCGGCGCCACTGTCATCCGGGACGAGAACGGCGAGATCGCACAGTCCTCGTTGAGGGGCGGCGACGTCGGACGAGGCAGTGAGCTGTTCCGCCTCAACTGCGCGTCCTGCCACAACTTCACCGGTCGCGGCGGCGCGCTGTCCTCCGGTAAGTACGCGCCGGTCCTCGACCCCGCCAACGAGCAGCAGATCTACGCGGCAATGGTCACGGGCCCGCAGAACATGCCCAAGTTCTCCGATCGTCAGCTGACGATGGAGGAGAAGAAGGACATCATCGCTTACATCAAGTCCTCCGGTGAGAGCAAGAACCCCGGCGGCTACGGACTCGGTGGCCTCGGCCCCGCATCCGAGGGTCTGACCATGTGGGTCATCGGAATCGTCGCTGTCGTCGGTGCAGCATTGTGGATCGGAGCAAGGTCATGAGCGACGCTGGCCATTCGGGCGGCGCGACGCCGAAGAAGTACACGGACGAGGAGCTCGAGCAGCTCAGCCGTGACGAACTGGTCGAGCTGGGCACCAACCTCGACGGAGTCGACGTTGCCTATCGTCGGCATCGTTGGGCGGTCGAGGGAACCAAGGCGGAGAAGCGCGCCGAGCGTGCGGTCGCAATCTGGTTCGGTATCGCGGGCTTGTCCGCTCTCGCGTTCATCGCCATCTACCTCTTCTGGCCGTGGGAGTACGCCGGTCAGGGCGAGGAGACTTACGGCGCATACAGCCTCTATACCCCGCTGATCGGCCTCACCCTCGGTCTGTCGATCCTCGGTGTCGGCGTCGGCGCGGTGCTCTTCACCAAGAAGTTCATCCCCGAAGAGGTGTCGATCCAGGATCGCCACGACGGCGGATCTGCCGAGACCGACCGCAAGACGATCGTCGCCGAACTCGGTGACTCGCTCGAAACGTCCACGCTCGGCCGTCGCAAGATCATCAAGCGCGGTCTGATCTTCGGTGGTGGCGCATTGGGCCTCGGCATGATCATGCCGCTCGGTGGTCTCATCAAGAACCCGTGGTCGAAGGGTGACGACTCGCCCCTGTGGGTGTCCGGGTGGACTCCTCGCTACGAGGGCGAGACGATCTACATTCGCCGCGACACCGGTCGTCCCAACGATGTCGTTCTGGTTCGTCCGGAAGATCTCGACGCCGGTTCCATGGAGACGGTGTTCCCGTTCCGCGAGTCCGATCGTGGCGACGAGCACGCACTTCTCGAATCGCTCCGCGGCATCCGCAATGCGGTCATGTTGATCCGCCTGCGTACCGAGGACACCGCCAAGGTCGTCAAGCGTAAGGGCCAGGAGAGCTTCAACTACGGCGACTACTTCGCCTACTCGAAGATCTGCACCCACCTCGGCTGCCCGACGTCGCTGTACGAGCAGCAGACCAACCGAATCCTCTGCCCGTGCCACCAGTCGCAGTTCGATGCGCTGACGTACGGAAAGCCGATCTTCGGTCCTGCGGCTCGTGCACTTCCGCAGTTGCCTATTACAGTGAATGAAGAGGGCTTCCTTGTCACCACCGGTGACTTCATCGAAGCACTCGGCCCGGCATTTTGGGAGCGTCGACCGTGAGTACAGCAACGCAGTCAAAAGCAGCGACCATTGCCGCCGGCCAGGCCGAAGCGATGGACTCGCGCTACCACCTCGCCGCAGGTATGCGCCGTCAGATCAACAAGGTCTTTCCGACGCACTGGTCCTTCCTCCTGGGCGAGATCGCGCTCTACAGCTTCGTCATCCTGCTCATCTCCGGTGTATATCTGACGCTGTTCTTCGACCCGTCGCTCGCCCACGTGGTGTACGACGGCGCGTACGAACCGCTCCGCGGTGTCACCATGTCTCGCGCATACGAGACCACCCTGAACATCTCGTTCGAGGTGCGCGGCGGCCTGTTCGTCCGGCAGATTCACCACTGGGCAGCTCTGATGTTCGCGGCGTCGATCGTCGTTCACCTTCTTCGCATCTTCTTCACCGGTGCGTTCCGTCGCCCGCGTGAAGCGAACTGGGTCATCGGCTGCCTGCTGCTGATCCTCGCGATGTTCGAGGGCTTCTTCGGATACACGATCCCGGACGACCTGCTCTCCGGCACCGGCCTCCGCGCCGCGTTCTCGGGCATCACGTTGAGTATCCCGATCGTCGGCACCTGGATGCACTGGTTGATCTTCGACGGCGACTTCCCGGGTCAGCTCATCATTCCGCGCCTGTACGTCGCTCACGTCCTGCTTCTCCCGGGCATCATTCTCGCCCTTATTGCAGGTCACCTGGCGCTGGTCTGGTACCAGAAGCACACTCAGTTCCCCGGCCCCGGTCGCACGGAGAACAACGTCGTCGGCGTTCGCATCCTTCCGGTGTTCGCCGTCAAGTCGGGCGCGTTCTTCGCCGTGACCTTCGGCGTGCTCGCAATCATGGGCGGCGTTCTACAGATCAACCCGGTCTGGAACATCGGTCCGTACAACCCATCTCAGGTCTCGGCCGGCTCTCAGCCCGACATCTACATGATGTGGACGGACGGCATGGCACGTCTGTGGCCCGCGTGGGAGATCTATCTGTTCGACCGATACACGATCCCTGCAGTGTTCGCCGTTGCGCTGATCATGGGTCTGGTGTTCACGGTTCTGATCGCCTACCCGTGGATCGAGAAACGTCTCACCAAGGACGATGCACACCACAACTTGCTGCAGCGTCCGCGTGACGTTCCGGTCCGTTCGGCGATCGGTGCGATGGCCATCGCGTTCTACGTGGTCCTCACGCTGTCGTGCATCAACGACATCATCGCGTACCACTTCCACATCTCCCTGAACGCCATGACGTGGATCGGTCGCATCGGCATGGTGCTCCTGCCTCCGATCGCGTACTTCGTGACGTACCGCTTCTGCCTGGGTCTCCAGCGCAGCGACCGTGCAGTACTCGAGCACGGCATCGAGACGGGCGTCATCAAGCGGATGCCGAACGGCCAGTACATCGAGATCCACCAGCCCCTCGGAGGGGTGGACGATCACGGTCACGCGATCCCGCTCGCCTACCAGGGTGCGGCCGTGCCGAAGAAGATGAACAAGCTCGGTTCGGCCGGCAAGCCCGGTTCCGGCAGCCTCGTGAAGGCCGACCCGGCCGAGGAGAGCGCAGCACTCGAGGCTGCACACCACGAAGGCGAGCACGAACAGTTGAAGATGCTGACCGAGTACCAGGACCGTGCACACGGAAACGGCTCGACCAGCAATGGCGACAGCTCGAACGGAGAGTCGCACTAGTTCGCCTGAGACAGACAACGACGGGGCCCCGAACCATTCGGTTCGGGGCCCCGTCGTTGTGCTGCATCCATCCGAGAATCAGTCGACTCCGGATGTGCTCCCCTCCCCCTCCGACCAATGTCACACAGGTTCAACCCACGACCACCGGTGTGACATTCGACAGGGGAACGCGCACCGCAGGGTGCATTTCCAAACATGGATCACGCTATCGGTGCCGACAGCGATGCGAGCACCGACGGCCACCTGACCAATGTCACACGCGTTCAACCCACGAACACCGGTGTGACATTCGTCAGGGGCAGGCGGACCCGACACCCAACCATCGGACAACTGGTCGAGGCCGACCGCACACCTGCCCCAGAACGCCACACAGACAGACCACCCACCCGACCAATGTCACACGCGTTCAACCCACGAACACCGGTGTGACATTCGTCGGGGCCCGGCCCGGGAATCACCTACAACTGCCTCCACACAGAAGAGAGGCGCCGAAACCCAGATGGGATTCGGCGCCTCTCTGTGCGTCCGTGCCGGAAGAAACTAGTGCTTCTCGGGCCCGACGTAGTACTCGAAGACCAGACCTGCTGTAGCGGCGATGACGGCGACACCGGCGCCTGCGATAAGCCAGGGCTGGAAGAAGGCCAGTGCGACGGCGGTCAGCCCGACAGCTGCGGCCAGCAGAATCGGCCAGAAGCTTCCGGGGCTGAAGAATCCCAGGTCGCCTGTACCGTCCGCGATCTCGGCGTCCTCGTAGTCCTCGGGACGGGTATCGAGACGACGCGCGACGAACCGGAAGTACGTTCCTACGATCAGCGTCAGCCCTGCGGAGAGGCAAATTGCGGTCAGGCCCGCCCATTCGATGCCGGTGCGCGAGAGCGCGGTGAACACGCCGTACACGATCGCGACGAGAATGAAGAACACCGTCAGGATCTCGAAGAGCTTGGCTTCGATCTTCATATCAGCACTTGTCCTTGGTCAGTGGTAATCGACAGCCGGTTCAGTTGCCCTCGGCAACCGTTGCCTGACGATATTCGCGGTCTGTGTTGAACGGCGTCGTGGAAGTGGCGACCGGGGTCTCACCGATCTCTCCGAGCGCCTGGGCGGTCGTGAGTCCGCGTCCGCCTTCTTCGGCCGGCTTGCGGAGATCGATGTACTGATCGAACTTCTCCGGACTCACCGCGCGAATCTCGAAGTTCATCATCGCGTGGAAGGTGCCGCACATTTCTGCGCAGCGGCCCACGAACGCGCCTTCCTTCTCGATCTCACTGATCTGGAAGACGTTGTCCGAATGGTTTTCCTTCGGGTTCGGGTTCACGTCCCGCTTGAACAAGAACTCGGGGACCCAGAACGCGTGGATGACGTCGGAAGATGCAAGCTCGAACTGGATGCTCTTACCGGTCGGGAGAACGAGGATCGGAATCTCCTGGCTGCTGCCGACAGTCTCGATCTTGTCGTAGTGCAGGTAGGACAGATCCTGCGGATCCTTGCCGTGGATTGCACCCGGCTTGGCGTGGCCCTCGCCGTGCTCGGCCGACTCGCCTTCGGGAACGACCTTGGACTGCACTGCAGCCTCTGCCTCTTGGTCGACACCGTCGTACTTCGGTTCGCCGTCGCGGAGGTCGATGGTGCGGTAGCCGAACTTCCAGTTCCACTGGTATGCCGTGACATCCACGACGACGTTCGGGTTGTCGTCCTTCTCGAGCACGTGGTTCTGCACGACGACCGTGAAGTAGAAGAGAACCGCGATGATCAGGAACGGCACGGCGGTGTACGCCAGCTCCAGCGGCACGTTGTATGCCGTCTGCCTGGGGAACTCCGGCGAGTTCTTCTTCTTGCGGTGGAAGAGGATAGTCCAGAAGATGAGGCCCCAGACGAGAACGCCCATCGCGAGTGCCGCGATGACCGACCATGTCCACAGCTCACGCATGCGGTGCGCCTGCGGGGTGATGCCCGAGGGCCACCCGAAACGCAGCACTTGGTTGTCGATTGAGCAACCCGACAGCAGCAAGGCAGCGATGCCTAGAGATACTGCCAACCCTGCCCGCCGAAGGATCCGACCTTGCGCCACGTTCACGCCTTCCTGATCGCACAGATTCCATCAGGGCACACCCGAAAGGAAGGCCCAATTACTACGCAGCGTAGACCAAAGCCGGGCACCGTCCACTCTCAGGGTCACACTCGTGTCGTCGCGTGCCCGAGCAGGCGCCTCGGATCTTCTGCGGCATACTTTCGGGAGAGTTCTCTGTCCTCTCCACTCGGTGGAGTGTTATCCCAATTCTGAAACGAGGTACCGGACGCTGTGTGCGGACTGCTCGGGCTACTGACCTCCGACGAGACCAGCGACAACGCCGTTTCGCAGGTCGATCAGGCAATGCACTGCCTACGTCATCGCGGACCGGACGAGCACGGGACGTGGCACGACGACCACATGGTCTTCGGCTTCAACCGGTTGTCGATCATCGATATCGAACATTCACATCAGCCCCTCCGCTGGGGCCCTCCGGAGGCACCGGACCGGTACGCCCTGACGTTCAACGGCGAGATCTACAACTACCTCGAGATCCGGACCGAGCTGACGGAACAATTCGGTGCACAGTTCCACACCGAGGGCGACAGCGAGTCAATCGTCGCCGCGTTCCATTACTGGGGCGAGGACGCAGTGCGGCGTCTTCGCGGAATGTTTGCCTTCGCGATCTGGGACACACAGGAACGCGAACTGTTCCTCGCCCGCGATCCGTTCGGAATCAAGCCCCTCTTCCTGGCCACCGGAACCGGTGGCACCGCCTTCGGTAGCGAGAAGAAGAGCCTGCTCGAACTCGCGGACCTGATCGGTATCGGACTCGAACTCGATCCGCGCGCTCTCGAGCACTACACCGTGCTGCAGTACGTACCCGAACCCGAATCGCTTCACAAGCACATTCGGCGCCTCGAATCAGGATGCAGTGCTCGCGTCCGCCCGGGCGAGGCTCCTGTCATCACCCGATACTTCGAACCCACCTTTCCGGTGCGTCCGTTCGCGGCCGGTACCGAGAAGGCGCGCTACGCGGAGATCGCGGAAGCTCTCGAGGATTCCGTCGCGAAGCACATGCGGGCAGATGTCACGGTCGGTTCGTTCCTCTCCGGTGGTATCGACTCGACAGCCATCGCTGCGCTCGCGATGCGTCACAACCCGAACCTGATCACGTTCACAACCGGGTTCGAGCGTGAGGGCTACTCCGAGGTCGACGTGGCAGCCGAGTCCGCCGAGGCGATCGGCGCCCGGCACGTGGTGAAGGTCGTCAGCCCGGCAGAGTTCGCGGCAGCGATTCCGGAGATCGTCTGGTACCTGGACGACCCGGTCGCGGACCCCGCCCTCGTCCCGCTGTGGTTCGTGGCGAAAGAGGCGCGCAAGCACGTCAAGGTGGTGCTGTCCGGCGAAGGTGCGGACGAACTGTTCGGTGGATACACCATCTACCGCGAGCCGCTGTCCTTGAAGCCCTTCGAGCGTCTGCCGCGTGGTCTACGCAAGGCTGCAGGCCGGTTGTCGGAGAAGATCCCGGAAGGAACCCGCGGCAAGAGCCTGCTGCACAGAGGATCGATGCCCCTCGAAGAACGCTATTACGGCAATGCCCGCAGCTTCAGCGACGCGCAATTGCGTTCGGTCTTGCGTGACTTCCGTCCGAATTGGACGCACCAGGACGTGACAGCGCCGATCTACGCGCGCTCGCAGGGTTGGGATCCGGTGGCCAGGATGCAGCACCTGGACCTCTTCACGTGGCTGCGAGGTGACATCCTCGTCAAGGCCGACAAGATGACGATGGCCAACTCGCTCGAGCTTCGCGTTCCGTTCCTCGATCCCGAGGTGTTCGAAGTGGCGTCCCAGGTGCCTCTCGAACAGAAGATCACGAAGCACACCACGAAGTACGCGCTGCGGCAGTCACTCGAAGGAATCGTGCCGCCGCATGTTCTGCACCGCGCGAAGCTGGGCTTCCCGGTCCCCCTCCGCCATTGGCTGCGAGGGACGGAACTGTTCGACTGGGCTCACCAGCAGATCGCGGATTCGGAGACGGATCATCTGTTCGACAAAACCGCAGTAACGAAGATGCTCAACGACCACCGCGACGGCGCGTCGGATCACAGCCGCAGACTGTGGACGATCCTGACGTTCATGGTGTGGCACGGAATCTTCGTCGAGAAGCGCATCGTGCCGGAGATCTCCGAGCCGGCCTACCCGGTTTCCCTCTGACCCCTGTGAGTGGTTGACGAGTCCACAGACTCGTCGACCACTCACAGGCGGCGGAGCCGCCTAGGGCAGGACGGCAGCGATCTCGTCGGCTGCCGTGCTGCCGTACGCATCACCGAGACGCTTCAGCGCCTCGTCACGATCGAAAGTCCACTCCTGCGTTCCGACCGTCTCCAGTACGAGGACCGCCACGAGTGAACCGAGCTGTGCCGCACGCTCGAAACCGAGCCCACCGAGGTGAGCGAGAAGGAAACCGGCCCGGAAACCGTCGCCGACACCCGTGGGATCCACCTTTCCGTTCTCCGGGACGACACCGACTCGGGTGACGTCACCGTTCGCGTCGACGATCTCGACACCCTTTGCACCGAGGGTGGTGATTCGCACCTTCACCCGACCCCTGATCTCTTCCTCGGTCAGCCCCGTCTTCTGCTGGAGCAGACCCCACTCGTACTCGTTCGTGAAGAGGTACTCCGCACCGTCGATGAGCGTCTTCGCCTGGTCTCCGTCCAAGCGCGCGAGCTGCTGCGACGGATCGGCAGCGAACGGGAGGTTCGACCGACGGCATTCGTCGGTGTGAAGGATCATCGCTTCGGGGTCGTTGGCGCCGATCAGCACGAGCTCCGGCGTTCCGGTGGCACTCGCCACGTCTGCCAGCGTGATGTCACGGGCCTCGCTCATCGCACCCGGGTAGAACGACGCGATCTGAGCCATGTCCTCGTCGGTGGTGCAGACGAATCGTGCCGTGTGCGCGCTCGTGGACGTCCGGACACCACCGCAGTCGACGCCGTTGGACTCGAGCCACTGACGGTAGTCGGCGAAATCGGCACCGACGGCACCGACCAGAACGGGTGAACCTCCGAGGACTCCCATCGCGTATGCGATGTTGCCGCCGACGCCGCCACGGCGAACGACGAGATCGTCGACGAGGAAGCTGAGCGAAACGTGACTGAGCTGATCAGCGAGCAACTGCTCGGCGAAGCGGCCGGGGAATCGCATCAAGTGGTCGGTGGCAATGGAACCGGATACCGCAATGGTCACGGGTGAATGCCTTTCAAGGAGGTGTACAGAGAATTCTCACCGTACAGAGCACGAAAAAGCCGAGACGCGAAGCCCTGTGGCCCCGTGTCTCGGCTCGATCGAGCGAGCGGACTCAGTTGAACGAGTCACCGCAGGCGCACGAACCCGTGGCCTGGGGGTTGTCAATCGTGAAACCCTGCTTCTCGATGGTGTCGACGAAGTCGATAGCGGCGCCCTCGACGTACGGGGCACTCATACGGTCGACCGCGAGGCTGACACCGTCGAAGTCGACGATCAGGTCGCCGTCGAGGTTGCGGTCGTCGAAGAAGAGCTGGTAGCGCAGGCCGGCACAGCCGCCCGGCTGCACGGCGATCCGCAGTGCGAGATCGTCGCGGCCTTCCTGGTCGAGCAATGCCTTCGCCTTCGAGGACGCTGCCTCGGTCATCTTGACGCCGTGGACGGCGGTCTCGTTCTGCACAGTCATGGGCTCTCCCTGTAATTCGTCGACCCGTGAACGCTTCAACGGTACTCCGCGCCGATCTTATTCCCGGGCCGCAAAGCAACTACCCCATCGTATCGGACACACGGCCCCTGTCACGTCCTCGGTCGGGAAGTGCCGCCGTACTCGTGCGCTACACGCTCCGCCAGTCTGCGCAGTTGCGCTGCTGCATCCGACATGGCCACCTCTACGGACCCTGCGATGTCGGCGATGGACCTCGCGTCGACTATTCCCGCAGCGGCGAGCGAGTCCGGGTCGAGGTTCACCTGTCCGGCGAGCGCGATCGCCGGTACACCCAGCGTGCGAGCCCGACCGGCGAGCGCGGTCACGACCTTCCCACGCAACGACTGATCGTCGAGTCGCCCTTCGCCGGTGATCAACAGATCCACCGTGGCAAGGGTGTCGTCCTGCGACGTCCGCTCGGCGACGACGTCGGCGCCGGATACGCGGATCGCCCCGACTGCCAGAAGTGCCGCGCCCAGCCCGCCGGCCGCTCCGGCACCAGGCACCTCGTCCACGGAGCGCCCCGCCGCGCCCGCCAGTTCGCGGGCCCACTCGCAGTTTCGCCGTTCGAGAACCGCGACCGTTGCGGAATCGGCGCCCTTCTGTGGTCCGAATACGTGTGCGGCACCCTCCTGCCCCGTCAAGGGGTTCTCGACGTCGGTGGCAGCCACGACCTCGATACCGGCGAGGCGAGTACGCGCGTTCGCCAGCCCGCCGAGCGCCGCCACGAACCCCCGGCCCCCGTCCGTGCAGGCGCTACCACCGAGACCGACGACCACTCTGCGAACTCCCGCCGAAACCGCCGCCTCTACGAGTTGGCCCACTCCCCTGCTGTGTGCAGCCAGCGCCGTGGCCGGTGTCGGCGATCCGCCGAGGAGATGTAACCCACACGCCTGAGCGGATTCGACATACGCGACCTGGCCACATTCGATTCCGTCCAGCGAACCGGCGTCCAACAGCCACCGTGCGGTGACGCGGGTATCGAGCGGGCCCTCCACTTCGAGTTCCCGTAGCGAGCCGCCGGTCGCGGCCAGTACGTCGACGAATCCTGGACCACCGTCGGAGCACGGGGATTGCACGAGGTCGTCGCCGGGGCGCGCGGTCGCCCATCCGGCGGCGATGGCCGTGGCCGCCGAATCGGCGGTCAGGGTGTCACCGTACGAGTCGGGAGCGATCAGCACGCGCATCGCGAAAGTGTACGGCTGCGCAGCCCACACGGCATTTTTCTCCGACGATGACATCGGTACCGGTTTTCCCTCTTCGCGGTCCATCCCATAGCCTGGGAGTGTGAAACTGCTACGACGAGGCGATTCGGACAAACCTGACAAGCGAGACGTCGAGGTCACCGAGTCTTCTGCGATCGAGGAAACCTCGACACCGGAGAGTGTCGGCAAGGGCCGTCCCACCCCGAAACGACGCGATGCCGAAGGCAAGCGCCGCGGCCCGGTCGCGCCTGCGCCGATGACCGCGAAAGAGGCCAGGGCCCGCAAGAAGGCCAACAAGGGCAGCAAGGACGACCGCAAGGTGGCCGCGTCGGAGCGCCGGGCGAATGCCCAGGAGCGCCGAGCACGCATGCTCGCCGGCGACGACAAGTACCTGCTCCCCCGCGACAAGGGACCGGTCCGCGCCTACGTCCGCGACATCATCGATGCCCGACGCAACCTCGTCGGCCTGTTCATGCCGCTCGCCCTGGTTCTGATCATGGCGATGTTCGTGAGTCCGCAGCTACAGGCGATCATCACTCTCGCCATGCTCGTCATGATGGTCTTCATGGCCGGTGAGGGCGTCTACCTCGGCCGTCTGGTGAACAACCGTGTCCGGGCGCGATTCCCGGACACTCCGGACGGCGGATTCAAGCTCGGGTGGTACGCGTTCGTGCGTGCGTCGCAGATCCGAAAGTTGCGGGCTCCCAAGCCCCGCGTGAGCCCGGGCGACGCGATCTGAGGGTCCTGTCGGCCGAACTCCACGCGCGACCTCAGCAGAACTGCGGGGCGATTCGCCCCTCGCGGTCGTCGGCGAAATCGACCATCGGATCCGCCGGCCTGAACTCATCGTCGCGATACGAGTAATCGCGATTGGTGTTGTAGAGACGCGCCAATGAACGCGGGATCCGATTCCCGCCGACGCGACTGCCCGCCCAGACGACTGCCCGGTCGAGCGCGATCATGATGACTACGAGTGCCAGGATTTCAATCATGGCAGTAATGCTGCGCCAGTCTCATTTCTGCCGTAAGTGGCAGAACTGTCGTTGTTCGCCGGAAAACTGCCACGGAAGCGGACTCGACGGTCCGTGGCCTTGGTAACGTCTGACACCGTGCCCGATACCGAACGAGCCGACAACGGAGTTCGAACCCTCATTCTGGGCGGCGCCCGCTCCGGCAAGTCCGCGCACGCAGAGTCGCTCGCCGGCGGAGTGCCGAACTCCGTCGCCGTCCGGTACCTCGCCACCGCCCGTCGCCACCCCGACGATTCCGACTGGGAAGACCGCATCGACGGACACCGGCGACGACGCCCCACACACTGGAACGTCGTCGAGACCGCCCACCACCGCGGTCTCGTCGACGAACTGAGCCGCACCGACTGGCCCGTCACTCTCGTCGACGACCTGGGTACCTGGCTCACCGACACTCTCGACCGAGCACACGCGTGGGATCGCCCGCGAGGCACCATCGCCGTCGACATCGATTCCCTCGTCGATCGCGTGCGCACATACCCCAGAGATCTGCTGATCGTGACTCCCGAAGTCGGGTTGGCCGTAGTGCCGGAATCACGATCGGGAAGACTGTTCCGTGACGAGATCGGCGCCCTCAACGCCCGACTCGCGCACGAATGCGATCGGGTCGTCCTCGTTGTGGCGGGGCTCCCGCTGGTCCTGAAAGACGTTGGAAGCTGAAGATGTTCGACACCTACGGAAGGCTGTGTGAGTGACCCCGGACGCCCGATTCGACGCCGTATCCCCTCCTGATCGTGAGGTGTACGCGCAGGCACGGGCCCGGCACTCGGTTCTGACGAAGCCCGCAGATTCCCTGGGACGCCTCGAGACGTTGTCGTGCTGGGCGTCCGCCTGCCAGGGTGTCTGCCCGCCGCGCGAACTCACCCGGCCCCGGGTGGTGGTCTTCGCAGGCGACCACGGGATCGCTCAGCACGGGGTGTCTGCCTACCCCACCGAAGTCACAGCCCAGATGGTCGCCAACATCCAGGCCGGTGGCGCCGCGGTCAACGCTCTCGCCGCCGTCGCGGGAGCCGGCGTTCGAGTGGTCGACATGGCGGTCGCTGCCGACACCGACGAGACGACTTCCGCATACAAGGTACGTAACTCGTCCGGCTCCATCGACATCGAGGACGCCCTCACCCGCGAGGAGGTGCTGAGCGCGATCGCGGCCGGCCGAGCCATCGCGGACGACGAAATCGACTCCGGTGCAGATCTTCTCATCGTCGGAGACATGGGAATCGGCAACACCACGCCGGCGACTGTACTGATCGCCTCCATCACCGATACCGAGCCGGTGGCTGCAGTGGGCCGCGGAACCGGAATCGACGATGCCGGTTGGATCCGAAAGACGGCCGCGATCCGCGACGCGATGCGACGTGCCCGTCCCCACGTGCGCGATACGGTCGCACTGCTCGCCACGTCCTCGGGGGCGGACATCGCGGCGATGGCCGGGTTCCTCGCCCAAGCCTCGGTACGGCGGACACCGGTCATCCTGGACGGAGTGGTCGTCACCGCTGCCGCGGTCGTAGCAGAGGAACTCGCGCACGGCGCTCGCGAATGGTGGCTGGCGGGGCATCGATCCACCGAGCCCGCGCACTCCATCGCGTTGAAGCACCTTCAGCTGGATCCTTTGCTGGAGTTCGAGATGCGCTTGGGTGAGGGATCGGGTGCCGTCACCGCCCTTCCCGTACTGCAGGCGGCCATTGCGACACTTGCCAACATGGCCACTTTCGCAGAAGCCGGCGTCACGACGGACGACGCGAGCTGACGCGTGAGGCGAGAGGGTGAGGCTGTCCGGCTGGCATTCTCGTGGCTCACGGTCCTGCCGGTCGGCGGCCCGGCCGCCGTCGATCGACGATCTGCTGCCCGCGCCATCACGGCAGCACCACTGACGGGACTCGCTCTCGGCGCAGTCGTCGCGGCACTGCTCTGGCTGCTGACCGCGGTCGGCCTCGCTCCCCCGCTCGCGGGCATACTCACCGTCGGTGCACACGCACTCGTGACCCGCGGCATGCACATCGACGGCCTCTCCGACACTTTCGACGGGCTCGGTTGCTACGGCCCGCCCGAACGCGCACACGAGGTCATGCACAGCGGCGGCGCCGGTCCGTTCGGTGTCGCCACGCTCGTCGTGTGCCTGGGCGCGCAGGCCTGGGCGTTCGCAGAGCTCGCCTCGGCCGGCAGGTGGGGTGCGCTGGTTCTGGTCGTGTTCGCAGGGCGAGTGGCCGTCGTGATCGCGTGCAGGCGTGGCACGTCGGCTGCGAGTGACCGAGGCTTCGGTGCCCTCGTCGCGGGCACACAGGGTCCGGTGGCCATCGGTGTATGGACTGCGATCACACTCGTGGCGTCGGTCTGGTGCGCCTCGACACCGTGGTTCGGTCCCCTGGTCACCGCAGCTGTACTCGGAGCGACCGTCTTCTTCGTCCGGCACTGCATACGGAGATTCGGCGGTCTCGGCGGGGACGTTCTGGGCGCAACACTCGAACTGAGCGTGACCGCACTAGCGGTCACGCTGAGCGCAGCAGCGGGCGGCTAGCGCAGCTTCGTCATCCAGCCGTGGATGTCCGCGAAGGTGCCTCGCTGGATGCCGGTCAGTGTGTCGCGCAAAGCCATCGTCACCTCACCGGGTTCGCCGTCGGCGATAGTGAACTCACCGGACTCCGACTTGACGCGTCCGACCGGGGTGATCACGGCGGCGGTACCGCACGCGAAAACCTCTGTGATCTCCCCGGATTCACTCTTGGTGCGCAGTTCCTCCGTGCTGATCTTCCGCTCCTCGACCGGGAGTCCCGAGTCGGCGGCAAGACCGAGCAGGGAGTTACGGGTGATACCCGGAAGCAACGAGCCGGACAGCGCCGGGGTGACCAAACGCGCATCCGAACCGGAACCGAACACGAAGAAGAGGTTCATGCCGCCCATCTCCTCCACGTACGACCGTTCGATGGCGTCGAGCCATACCACCTGATCGCAGCCCTGTTCCGCAGCCTGAGCCTGAGCGAGAAGTGACGCCGCATAGTTTCCGGCGAACTTGGCAGCGCCGGTGCCGCCGGGCGCAGCGCGCACGTATTCGGTGGACAACCACACACTGACGGGGTGGACTCCCCGAGGGAAGTAGGCACCCGCCGGCGAGGCGATGAGCTGGTAGCGATACGAGTCGGCCGGCCGAACCCCGAGGCCCGCTTCGGTCGCGAACATGAACGGGCGCAGATACAGCGCGTCCTCGCCGCCCGCCTCCGGCACCCAGTCGTGATCGATGTCGAGCAACTCGACGATCGACTGAACGAAGGTGTCGGCGGGAAGTTCGGGCATCGCCAGACGGCGGGCCGACGTGGCGAACCGCTCCGCGTTCGCTTCGATGCGGAACGAAGAGATGGCGCCGTCGGCCTGCCGGTAGGCCTTGAGCCCCTCGAAAATCGCCTGACCGTAATGCAGGACCATCGCGGCCGGGTCGAGAGTCAGTGGGCCGTACGGCTCGATGCGCGCATCGTGCCAGCCCTTGCCTGCCGAGTAGTCGATGGACACCATGTGGTCGGTGAAATACCGACCGAAGCCCGGCGCGTCCAGAATCTCCTTCCGCGCCTGCGCGGTGGCAGGCGAAGGGTGCTGGACGCGAACGAACTCGGTGGCCTCTGTCATGCAGGTGATCCTATCGAACGACGCGAATCGACCTACTTGGTGTTGACGTCCACGAACGGCGGCGAGACCACTTCGCAGCGCAGCGACCTTCCGCGCACGTCCACGTCCACCTGGTCGCCCGCCGCCACACCGGCGTCGACGTCGATCAGAGCGAGCGCGATTCCGACCTTCAAGGTCGGCGAGAAGGTGCCCGAGGTGTTCTCTCCGATGGTGGCACCGTCGCGTTGCACCGACTGACCGGCGCGCAGCACTCCGCGATCCAAGGCCTTGATTCCCCACAATTTTCTGGCCGGACCCGCAGCCTTCTCGTCGACGAGAGTCTCGCGACCCCAGAACGCGGGCTTCTTCCAGCCGACAGCCCACCCGCACCGGGCCTCGAGCGGTGAGATCTCCAACGACAGCTCGTGGCCGTGCAGCGGATATCCCATCTCGGTTCGAAGGGTGTCGCGGGCACCGAGACCGGCCACTTCGCCGCCCGCGGATCGAACGGCGTCGACGAGCGCCCGGAACAATTGCTCGCTGTCCTCCCACCGTGGGAGGAGTTCGTATCCGACCTCCCCGGTGTAGCCACTGCGGCACACGCGTACCGGGAGGCCGTTCCATGTGGCGTCTGCGAAACCCATGTATTCGATGTCCGTGGGGATGCCCAGTCCGGTGAGCACCTCCACCGTCTTCGGACCCTGAATCGCGACGACGCCGTAGCCGCGATGCTGGTTCTCGACGGTGACACCCTCGGGTGCCTGCGCTTGCAGTGCCGCGACGACATCGGCCGTGTTGGCGGCGTTCGGTACGAGGAACACCTCGTCCGGTCCGACGTAGTAGGCGATCAGATCGTCGATCACGCCGCCGGACGCCGTGCAGCACAGCGTGTACTGGGCCTTGCCCGGACCGATCTTGTTCAGATCGTTGGTGAGCGCAGAGTTGACGAACTCCGCCGCCCCCGGCCCCGACACGAGAGCCTTGCCAAGGTGGCTGACGTCGAACAGTCCCACGCTCGCTCGCACCGCGTTGTGTTCGGCCACCACGCCCGAATACGACACCGGCATCTCCCACCCGCCGAACGGCGCGAACGTCGCGCCGAGATCGACGTGAACGGAATGGAGGGGGCCCTGCAGCAACTGATCGTCGGTCATGCGGGACAACCTATCGGACCCCTCGGGTGCGCCGCATCCGGTTCCGAGCCGCGCCCGCGCCGTCGGGCTAGCATCGGTGACGGTCGGGTCCGCCCGGCGCAGGCCTCGTATCCGAAACGATTCAGGAGACACAGTGAGCACTTACACACCCCGACCACTCGGACCCACCCTCGCGTTGGCGAGCAGCGTCGGAAAGCGTGCGGACGTGTTGGTGATCGGCCTGACCAAGTCCGCCGACGGACCGGAACTCGCACTCGCCGACGGCACGGTGGACGACGCGGTTCTCTCGGCAGTCCTCGACGATCTCGCCCTCGTTGGCGCGACGGGCTCGGCAGAGGAGATCACTCGCGTTCCCGCACCGGACTCGTTGCCCGTGGACAGCGTCGTCGCTGTCGGTCTCGGAGCGGCCGATTCGCTCGATGCGGAGCAGATTCGCAAATCTGCAGGAGCGGCCGCCCGCAGCCTGAAGGGTGTGGGCATCGCAGCCACGACGCTGTCGGTTCTCGACCTCGCCGCCGCGGCGGAAGGTTTCGCGCTCGGCTCGTACGTGTTCCACGAGTACAAGTCCGCGAAGTCGGCGCCCGGCCCCGACTCGGGACCCCTCGGGTCGGTCGAGTTGCTCGTCTCCGCTCCGAAGGACAAGTCCCTCAAATCCGTCCTCGAGCGGTCGGTCGCCGTGGCGAAGGCCGTCGCGACGGCCCGTGAGTTCGTCAACACTCCCCCGAGCCACCTCTTCCCCGCCGAGTTCGCCGAACGCGCCAGAACCCTTGGAACCGCGGCCGGCCTGAAGGTGGAAGTCCTGGACGAGAAAGCACTCGAGAAGGACGGCTACGGCGGCATCATCGGAGTCGGCAAGGGATCGTCACGACCGCCACGACTGGTTCGACTGTCGTACGCCGCCAAGAAGAAGGGCGCCCCCAAGGTGGCCCTCGTCGGCAAGGGAATCACGTTCGACACCGGCGGAATCTCGATCAAGCCGGCAGCGAGCATGGAGAACATGACGTCGGACATGGGCGGCGCCGCGGCAGTCGTCGCCACCGTCGTCCTGGCAGCGGAACTCGGGCTGGCGGTCGACGTCACGGCCACCGTGCCGATGGCCGAGAACATGCCGTCCTCCACCGCCCAGCGGCCCGGCGACGTCCTGACCCAGTACGGCGGCACCACGGTCGAGGTGATCAACACGGATGCCGAGGGACGCCTCATCCTGGCGGACGCCATCGTCCGCGCCTGCGAAGACGAGCCGGATTATCTGATCGACACCGCCACGCTCACCGGCGCCCAGATGGTCGCCCTCGGCAATCGCACGCCGGGCGTGATGGGCACCGACGAATTCCGTGATCGCGTGGCGACTCTGTCGCAGCAGATCGGCGAGAACGGGTGGGCGATGCCGTTTCCGGGCGAACTGCGTGCGGATCTCGACTCCAAGGTCGCGGACCTCGCCAATGTCACCAACCAGCGCTGGGGCGGCATGCTCGTCGCCGGGATCTACCTGAAGGAATTCGTCGCCGAGGGCGTGCAGTGGGCCCACATCGACGTGGCAGGACCGTCGTACAACACGTCCGGACCGTGGGGCTACACCGGAAAGGGTGGCACCGGAGTTCCCGTGCGCACCATGATCACGGTCATCGAGGACATCGCCGCACACGGCTGATCGCCGACGGATGCGGGAGTGCGCTCACAGGTCGCGTTCGCGCTCCCGCTTCCGCTCGATTCGCCGTCGAGAATCGAAGTCTCGCATTCGCTGCGGATACCCCGTCTTGCGTACGTCGTAGACGGGAATCTTCAAGTCCTTGCCGAGTTTCCGGGCGCCCTGCTCACCACCGACTCGGCGGCGGGTCCACTCCCCGTCGGTCGCCACGAGAACCACGGTCACCTCGGTGACGGTGGTCTGCGGTTCCACGTACGCCTCGACGCCGGTGTGCGTGTGCGTCCACTGCGCCAGGTACGCCGCATCGTCGTTGGACGGCACCTGTCGCGCGCGCCCCTTGCGCGAGAACCGATCGAACAATCCCACGTTCCGCCTCCTTCGACGAGCCCGACCTGTGCCGGTCGTACAAGTTTGCCAGCAAGTCGACATCCACGACGTCAACGCAAATCTACTGGCCAGTAGGTCGAAAGTGGCATCCTTTCCACATGCGACACGGTCACCCTCGTCGGACACGGAAGACCCGAGAGTGGAAGGATGAGACGGCGCCGACACTGTGACTGGGTGACGGTCTACTGCATTACCAACCAGTAACCCACACTGCGTGTGTAACTCGAGCACAATGGTTCACGAGCACAAGTTCACGACCACAAGTCGACACAACTTCAACGAAACCCGAACACAACTGTCGAGGAGTCAAAAGACATGGCCTTCTCCGTCCAGATGCCAGCTCTTGGTGAGAGCGTCACCGAGGGAACTGTCACTCGGTGGCTCAAGCAGGAAGGAGACACGGTCGAAGTCGACGAACCCCTGCTCGAAGTCTCCACGGACAAGGTGGACACCGAGATCCCGTCTCCCGCTGCCGGCGTGCTGAGCAAAATCGTCGCGCAGGAAGACGACACCGTCGACATCGGCGGTGAGCTCGCCGTGATCGGTGATGCCGGCGAGTCCCCCGAGCCGACCTCCGAACCGGAGCCCGCGAACGAGGCCCCCGCTGCCGAGGCCGCCCCTGCGCCCGCTGCAGAAGCCCCCGCCGAATCCGCCCCCGCACAGTCTTCGAGCTCTGCCGAATCTTCGGGTGCTGCCGAGGGCACGTCGGTGAAGATGCCGGAACTCGGCGAGTCCGTCACGGAGGGCACCGTCACCCGCTGGCTCAAGGCCGTGGGCGACGAAGTTGCGGTCGACGAGCCTCTTCTCGAAGTCTCCACCGACAAGGTCGATACGGAGATCCCGTCTCCCGTTGCCGGTGTACTCCTCGAAATCAGTGCGCAGGAAGACGACGTCGTCGATGTCGGCGGACAGCTCGCGGTCGTGGGATCGGGTTCACCGGCCCAGAAGTCGGCCCCTGCCCCCGCACCGGAACCGGCTGCCGCCGCACCTGCACCCGAACCCACTCCTGCCCCGGCGCCCGCGCCCACCCCCGAGCCGGCACCGAAGCAAGAGTCCGCACCGAAGCAGGAGTCCGCACCGGCTCCTCGGTCCGAGTCGGCGAAACCTGCCGGCGACGCCACGCCGTACGTCACCCCACTCGTCCGCAAGCTCGCGGCCGAGAACAACGTCGATCTCGGGAGCCTCACCGGCACCGGAGTCGGCGGACGCATCCGCAAGCAGGATGTCCTCGCCGCAGCAGACGCCCAGAAGGCGCCTGCGGCATCGGCGCCGCAGGCATCCGCTCCTGCGGCCGCAACGGGCCCGGCTGCCGGTGTCCGCCCGGAACTGGCCCACCTGCGTGGAACCACGCAGAAGGCCAATCGGATCCGCCAGATCACGGCGACCAAGACCCGCGAGTCGCTGCAGACGACGGCACAGCTCACGCAGACGTTCGAGGTCGACGTGACCAAGATCGCCGCACTGCGAGCTCAGGCGAAGGACACGTTCCTCGAGCGTGAGGGCGTCAAGCTGACGTTCCTCCCGTTCTTTGCCAAGGCAGTGGTCGAGGCGCTCAAGTCGCACCCCAACGTCAACGCCAGCTACGACGAGGACGCCAAGCAGATCACCTACTACGACGCCGAGCACCTGGGTATCGCAGTGGACACCGAGCAGGGCCTACTCTCACCGGTCATCCACAATGCCGGCAACCTCTCGCTGGCCGGCCTCGCGCGTGCCATCGCAGATATCGCCAAGCGCGCGCGTTCGGGCGGACTCAAGCCCGACGAACTGTCCGGCGGCACCTTCACGATCACCAACATCGGTAGCCAGGGCGCTCTCTTCGACACCCCGATCCTGGTTCCGCCGCAGGCGGCGATGCTGGGTACCGGCGCCATCGTCAAGCGTCCTGTCGTGGTCACCGACGAGGCCGGAAGCGAGTCGATCGGCGTCCGGTCGATGTGCTACCTGCCTCTGACGTACGACCATCGCCTCGTTGACGGCGCGGACGCCGGCCGTTTCCTGACGACGGTCAAGCAGCGTCTCGAGGAAGCGTCGTTCGAAGCGGATCTGGGCCTGTAGCAATAAGCTGAACCCACCGGAGGCGCCATTCCATGCCGGGATGGCGCCTCCGGTGTTTCGCGAGGAGGTCTACATGCGAGTCGTCGTGGCCGGGTCCTCCGGCCTGATCGGTACTGCCCTCGTGTCCTCGCTTCGATCCGACGGTCACGATGTCGTCCGCTTGGTCCGCCGCCCGACGGCCGGACCGGACGAGGCCAGGTGGGATCCGGAACGTGGTCAGGTGCCGGTCGCAGCGATCCGGGGCGCAGACGCGGTCGTGAACCTGTGCGGCGTCGGGATCGGTGACACCCGCTGGTCCGGTGCCTATAAGCAATTGATCCGGGACAGTCGAATCATCTCCACCGATGTCCTCGCCACGGCTGTGGCCGACGCCGGTGTACCGGTGTTCGCAAGCGCATCAGCGGTCGGATACTACGGCGACTGTGGTGCGCACGTCGTCACCGAATCCGCGACCGTCGGTACCGACTTCCTGTCCACGACCTGTCAAGACTGGGAACGTGCAACCACCACTGCGACCGACGCCGGAACTCGAACCGTGCTCTTGCGCAGCGGAGTCGTCCTGTCGCCGCGCGGCGGCGCCCTCGGCCGGCTACGCGGACTCTTCTCCCTCGGCCTGGGCGGCCGTCTCGGCGACGGCCGGCAGTACTTTCCATGGATAGCGCTCGAAGACGAAGTGGACGCGGTCAAGTTCGTGCTCACCCACGACGAGATCCGTGGTCCGGTCAATCTCACCGGGCCCGCACCGGTCACAAACGCAGAGTTCACCTCGGCGCTCGCGCGCGCTCTACACCGTCCGGCCCCTTGGGTGGTTCCCGGTTTCGCACTGTCGGCCGCAGTCGGCGAGTTCGCGCGCATCGGACTCTTGGCGGGACAACGCGCAATCCCGAATGCGTTGGAGGGTGCCGGGTTCGCGTTTCGGCGCAACACCATCGGAGAGGCCCTGGGAGCAGTGCTCGCAAGTTGATCGGGAGCGGTGCTCGCAAGTTGATCGGTAGCAGTGCTCGCAAGTTGATCGGGTCCGCGTAATCTCGACGTCATGGCTGGCACCTATCCGACATCGGCGCGTCTGTCCTCGACTCCCATGCGAATCGAACACCTCGGGCTGACGGACTACGTCGAGGCCTGGGACAAGCAGCGGTCCCTCGCGCAGGATCGGGCAGACGGCGCCACCGACCACGACACGATGCTCCTGCTCGAGCACCCGGCGGTCTACACCGCCGGCCGGCGGACAGCGCCCGAGGATCGTCCCTCCGACGGAACGCCGGTCATCGACGTCGACCGCGGCGGCAAGATCACGTGGCACGGTCCCGGTCAGCTGGTCGGCTATCCGATCGTCAGGCTTGCGGAGCCGGTGGACGTCGTGCGCTACGTGCGTCGCATAGAGCAGGCCTTGATCAGCGTGTGCGAGAGCTACGGCCTCGCGTGCGGCCGAGTGGACGGCCGATCCGGCGTCTGGCTTCCGGCGGTTCTGCGTAACGGCGCGTGGTTGCCCGAACGGAAGGTCGCCGCAATCGGGGTGCGTGTCCAGCGAGGTGTCGCGCTGCATGGCTTCGCCCTCAACTGCAACTCCGACATCGGCGCCTTCGACACCATCGTCCCGTGCGGTATCACCGATGCGGGGGTCACCTCGCTGTCTGCCGAGCTGGGGCGAGACGTCACCGTCGACGAGGTCGTCGACGCCGTCACCTCAGCTGTCGCAGACGCTCTCGACGGCGTCCTCGAGGTGACCGACCACGACATCGAGAGAGTTGTCCCACACGTGTCCGACGCGCCTTCGCAGCAGCCGACTTTCACTACTGTCCAGTACAGCTGACCAGGCGTGCCCGCCCCCTGAGCGGGCGACTCCCAGGCGTACGATCGGACGCGTGACTGTCACACCCGACAACCCCGCTGCCAGTGCGCCCGCCGCTCCGGAAGGGCGCAAACTTCTCCGCCTCGAGATCCGAAATGCGGAGACCCCGATCGAACGTAAGCCCAACTGGATCAAAACTCGCGCCAAGATGGGCCCCGAATACACCGAACTCAAAGGTCTGGTGAAGCGCGAAGGTCTGCACACCGTCTGCGAAGAGGCGGGCTGCCCCAACATTTACGAATGCTGGGAAGACCGTGAGGCCACATTCCTCATCGGCGGCGAGCAGTGCACCCGGCGATGCGACTTCTGCCAGATCGACACCGGAAAGCCCGCCGAACTCGACCGCGACGAACCGCGCCGAGTCGCCGAGAGCGTCCAGGCGATGGGCCTGCGCTACTCCACCATCACCGGCGTCGCTCGTGACGACCAGCCGGACGGCGGTGCCTGGCTGTATGCGGAGACGGTACGCAAAATCCACGAGCTCAACCCCGGTACCGGAGTCGAAAACCTGATCCCCGACTTCAACGGCGTACCCGAGTTGCTCGAAGAAGTGTTCTCGTCGCGCCCCGAGGTCCTTGCGCACAATGTAGAGACGGTTCCGAGGATCTTCAAACGGATCCGGCCGGCCTTCCGGTACCAGCGTTCGCTCGACGTGATCACCGCTGCGCGCGACTACGGCCTCGTCACGAAGTCCAACCTCATTCTCGGCATGGGCGAGACGCCGGAAGAGGTCAACGAGGCGATGCACGACCTGCACGAGGCCGGTTGCGACATTCTCACCATCACTCAGTACCTCCGTCCGTCACCACGGCACCACCCCGTCGAGCGTTGGGTGAAGCCGGAGGAGTTCGTCGAGCACTCCAAGGCCGCAGAAGAAATGGGGTTCGCCGGAGTAATGGCCGGTCCGCTGGTGCGGTCGTCCTATCGAGCCGGTCGGCTGTACGCCCAGGCGATGGCACGACACGGTCGCGAACTGCCTCCCGGACAAGAACATCTGACGGAAGGCGGCGACGCGTCGCAGGAAGCGGGCTCCCTACTCGCCCGTCTCGCACGCTGATCCACCACCCTCGTCGATGCGCTCGCCGGAGTGGTCGTAAGTTCACCACCCCGGCGACGTATCCTTGGAGACATGGCGAACGGCAGTAAGAGCAGCAAGGCGGGCAAACCCAGCAAGGAAGCGAAGGCGGCCGCGAAGGCTACCCGCAAGCAGGCGTCCAAGGAGCGCAGAACACAGCTCTGGCAGGCGTTCCAGATGCAGCGCAAGGACGACAAGCTGCTGCTGCCGCTGATGATCGGCACTCTGGTCGGCCTGGCGGTTCTCTTCTTCCTCGTCGGCCTCATCTGGGGAATCCAATGGTTCCTCCTCCCCATCGGCATCGTGCTCGGCATCCTCGGTGCGTTCATCATCTTCGGCCGCCGGGTTCAGAAGACCGTGTACGGCAAAGCGGAGGGGCAGGCCGGAGCAGCTGCCTGGGCACTCGACAACATGCAGGGCGCGTGGCGCGTGAACAGTGCGGTCGCCGGCACCACCCAGCTGGATGCGGTGCATCGCGTGATCGGTCGACCGGGCATCATCCTGGTGGCCGAGGGTTCACCTCAACGAGTCAAGGCGCTTCTCGCTCAGGAGAAGAAGAAGACTTCTCGCCTCGTCGGCGACACCCCCATCTACGACCTCGTCGTCGGCAACGACGAAGGCCAGGTTCCGTTGTCCAAGCTGCAGCGTCACCTGAACAAGTTGCCCAAGAACATCGACACCAAGCGCATGGACGCCATCGAGGGCCGGCTCGCCGCACTCAGCAACCGCGGCGGCGGCGCGGCTCTCCCGAAGGGTCCGATGCCGGGAGGCGCGAAGATGAAGGGCGTGCAGCGCACCATCCGCCGCCGCTGATTCCCCTCCCCTTCAACGACGAATGTCACACAGGTTCAGCTCACGCAAACCGGTGTGACATTGGTCGTTGATGGGGAACAGGTCAGCGGGTACGGATCAGGGCCGTCCCCGTCGCGCGGTCCTGCATACCGCGACTGTCGACGTCCGTGATGATTCCCGGGACGACGAACACGAGCAGAGCTTGGCGCCCGAGCGCCCTGCGCACCCCGACGCGGTGCGGTCCGTCGATCCGAGCCACCTGAACACCCAGGCAGAACTGCCCCGGCGTGAACGAGAAGATGCTGACGGTGACGACACCGACGACGAACCACACCATCAGGGTGATCGTGCCGATCGCGCCTTGCAGGGCGCCCTCTCCGATGAACAGGGCCGCGACACCCGCCGACGACAGCCAGTCGATCATCAGTGCCGCCACGCGCCGACCGGTACCGGACAGCGATCCGGGGCCCTCTGCGGGCAATCCGAGCCGCTCACCCTTGAAGTTCTGCGGCGTCTTTCCGTCGGTTCCCTCGGGCAGAGCTGCCGAGGGTCCGGAGAGCCAAGAACCCGTAATCCGTGCCATGCCGTCCAGGATAGGCGTCGAAGTCGCTGATCCAGCCCACGGGACCTCACCTAGGCCGATTAGTATGTGTGAGCGGTCACAGACCGAGCAATATGCCCAGAATGTTGCCACGTGTAACACGGGCGAAACAAAAGGTTGACCAGCGGGCAACACCAGGTCCATAGCGTCTGGCTCGACGAATTCGCCAATACCCACTTGGCTGAAGCGACTTAAGGAGCACAAGCGTGGCTTTCACCACGGCCGAAGAGGTCATCAAGTTCATCAAGGACGAAAACGTCGAGTACGTCGACATCCGGTTCAGCGATCTGCCCGGCGTCCAGCAGCACTTCTCGATCCCGGCCTTCGCGTTCAACCAGGACGTCTTCGAGGACGGCCTCGCGTTCGACGGCTCCTCCGTTCGCGGCTTCCAGTCGATTCACGAGTCGGACATGATGTTGCTTCCCGACGTCACCACCGCGCAGATCGACCCGTTCCGTGCCGCCAAGACGCTGAACATCAACTTCTTCGTCCACGACCCGTTCACTCGCGAGTCCTACAGCCGCGACCCGCGCAACGTCGCTCGTAAGGCCGAGGAGTACTTGAAGTCGACCGGCATCGCCGACACCGCCTTCTTCGGTGCCGAGGCCGAGTTCTACATCTTCGACTCCGTCGCATACGACTCGAGCATGAACGGTGCGTTCTACAAGCTCGACGCAGTGTCCGGCGCCTGGAACACCGGCAACGAGCGCAACGCCGACGGCAGCCCCAACCTCGGCTACAAGGTTCGCGCCAAGGGTGGTTACTTCCCCGTCGCGCCCTACGACCACTACGTCGACCTGCGCGACGAGATCTCCACCAACCTGTCCAACGCGGGCTTCGAGCTCGAGCGCGGCCACCACGAGGTCGGTACCGGCGGGCAGCAGGAGATCAACTACAAGTTCAACACCCTGCTTGCCGCCGCAGACGACCTGCAGCTGTTCAAGTACATCGTGAAGAACACCTGCTGGAAGCACGGCAAGTCGGCCACCTTCATGCCGAAGCCGCTGTTCGGCGACAACGGCTCGGGCATGCACGTCCACCAGTCGCTGTGGAAGGACGGCAAGCCGCTGTTCCACGATGAGGCCGGCTACGCGGGCCTGTCCGACATGGCACGCCACTACATCGGCGGCATCCTGCACCACGCCCCGTCGCTGTTGGCCTTCACCAACCCGACGATCAACTCGTACCACCGCCTGGTGCCGGGCTACGAAGCCCCCATCAACTTGGTGTACAGCCAGCGCAACCGCTCCGCAGCCGTGCGTATCCCCATCACCGGCAACAACCCGAAGGCCAAGCGCCTCGAGTTCCGCGCTCCCGACTCCTCGGGTAACCCGTACCTGAACTTCGCGGCGCAGATGATGGCCGGCCTCGACGGCATCAAGAACAAGATCGAGCCGATGGCACCGGTCGACAAGGACCTGTACGAGCTACCGCCGGAGGAGGCCCGCAACATCCCGCAGGCCCCCACCCAGCTCTCGACCGTCATCGACCGTCTCGAGCAGGATCACGACTACCTCACCGAGGGTGGAGTCTTCACCTCCGACCTCATCGAGACCTGGATCTCGCTCAAGCGTGAACAGGAAATCGCTCCGGTCAACCTGCGACCGCACCCGTACGAGTTCGAGCTCTACTACGACGTGTGAGTCGGCACCGCGTGTGAGTCGACACAGCTGACATGAGTCCGGCCGATCCGCCGCCACCTCCGTGGCAGTGGGTCGGCCGGATTTCTGCGTTCATCTACCCGCTGTCCGCGGTACCGTATCCACATTCTTCGCCGCCACCTCGATCACGCAGGTCCCCACGTGCCGACTGATCCCCCACTCGATCTCGTCACCACCCTCCGAGAAGCGGGGTGCGTTTTCGCCGAGGAAGAGGCCGCCCTTCTCGTGGAGTCGGCCGAATCACCCGACGAACTTGCCGAACTCGTCAGGCGTCGCCTCTCCGGGACCCCTCTCGAACACGTTCTCGGATGGGCGGAATTCTGTGGACTACGAATTCCGGTGAGTGAGGGCGTGTTCGTGCCGCGTCGACGTACCGAGTTTCTCGTTCGGGTCGCGGCGGCGCACATGTCGGAGCAAACGACGGTCGTCGACATGTGTTGCGGATCCGGCGCCGTCGGAGTCGCACTGCTCGAACGCTTCCCGAAGGTGCGGCTGTATGCAGTGGACATCGACCCGGTGTGTATCCGCTGCGCCCGACCGACCGTCGAAGCCGCAGGCGGCACCGTCTACGAAGGTGATCTGTTCGATCCGCTTCCTGGCAATCTGTGCGGCCGGATAGATCTCGTGGTGGCCAATGCGCCGTACGTCCCCACCGACGAGATCGAGATGATGCCGGTGGAGGCTCGGCTGCACGAGCCGCATTCGGCCCTCGACGGCGGCCCCGACGGCCTCGACATCCAACGCCGCATCGTCGCCGAAGCATCGAAGTGGCTGGCGCCGGGTGGTCGTATCGTCGTCGAGACCAGTGCAAAGCAGAGTTCGGCGTCCGAAGCATTGTGTCGAAATGCTGGAATGGCAACCGAATCTGCCCACACGAGCGAATACGGCACCACCGTGATCGTGGCCCGCGCCAGTAATGATGACACGCCAGGTGATTTCAACTCTTGCAATTGCGCCCCGCACTGTGAAAGGTGAAACGCAACATCGGCACATGATTCATGAACCGCACGGGGTGAACCTTTGGTATTCAGCGACCTCTGGGAGTTCGCCTCCGCGCGACGACAACAGTTGCTCACCGATTCGTTTCTTCATGTCAGTGCCGTAATCCAATCGGTGGTTATCGCCACCATCGTTGCGGTCGCCATCGGAATTCTGGTGTATCGCAGTCCGATGGGTTCGTCCATCGCTACGGCACTGGCCAGCACGATTCTCACGGTTCCGTCATTCGCCCTTCTGGGACTACTCATCCCGATTCTCGGGCTCGGCGTCGCGCCGACGGTGACTGCTCTCGTGCTGTATGCCCTTCTACCGATTATTCGGAATACGATTCTCGGACTCGCCTCCGTCGATCCCGCGATCACCGATGCCGCCCGCGGAATCGGAATGGGGCGAGCTCTGGTCCTGAGCCGAATCGAAATTCCCCTGGCCTGGCCGTCGATTCTGGCCGGTATGCGGGTGTCCACGCAGATGTTGATGGGAATTTTGGCCATCGCCGCATATGCCAAGGGTCCGGGTCTCGGAAATCTCATCTTCTCCGGCTTGTCACGAGTCGGCAGCCCCACAGCCGTGTCGCAGGCGTTGACGGGAACCATCCTCATCGTCGTGCTCGCCTTGATCCTCGACGGGATCTACGTCCTCGTCGGCCGACTCACAACTCCCAGGGGAATTCGTGACTGAGACCCAACCCGCCGCCGAAGAGCGGATCGTATCCGGAGTCGATATCGTCCTCGAAGATGTCGTGAAGAGGTACCCCGGATCGAAAGCACCTGCTGTGGACAGGGTGTCGATGACCATTCCTGCCGGTGAGACGGTGGTCTTCGTCGGCCCGTCCGGCTGCGGGAAAACCACCACGATGCGCATGATCAATCGGCTCATCGAGCCGACCTCCGGGAAGATCACGATCGACGGCAAGGACGCGCTGTCCATCGACCCGGACAAGCTTCGTCGCGGTATCGGATACTCGATTCAGCAGGCCGGTCTGTTTCCACACCTGACGATCGCCAAGAACGTCGGAACCGTCCCCGGCCTCCTCGGGTGGGACAAGAAGCGCATCGCCGCGCGAACCGACGAGATGCTCGACCTCGTCGGACTCGATCCCGACACCTACCGCGACCGCTTTCCGCGCCAACTGTCCGGTGGCCAACAGCAACGCGTCGGGGTCGCCCGAGCACTCGCTGCCGATCCTCCCGTGCTCCTGATGGACGAACCGTTCGGCGCCGTGGACCCCATCACTCGCGGACTGCTTCAGGACGAATTGGTCCGCCTCCAGACCGAACTGGGCAAGACCATCGTGTTCGTGACCCACGACTTCAACGAGGCCGTCAAACTCGGCGACCGAATCGCAGTCCTCGGCAACCAGTCCCGCATTCTCCAGTACGACACCCCCGAGGCGATCCTCGCGAATCCTGCCAACGACACCGTGTCCGGATTCGTCGGCGCGGATGCCTCGCTCAAGCAGTTGACTCTCACCCGAGTCGGCGACGTCGATCTGGCGAGTTGCCCGACCGGAACCTTGGACGGCTCCGTCGAAGAACTACGGGCAGAGATGGCCACAAAGAGGGCCAAGTGGGGAATTGTCCTCGACGAGCGCAGCCGTCCTGCGAAATGGGTTTCGGCGGCGCATCTCGCGCATGCATCGTCGCTCCGCGGCGTGGGTGTCGAGGTGACCGACCTCGTATCCACCAAGTCCACGTTGCAGGACGCCCTCGAATCCCTTCTCGTGGACAGCAATGCCTCCGCCGTCGTCACCGGACGCCGGGGACAGTTCGAGGGCCTCATCACCATCGACACCCTGGTCTCCCATCTTGCTGCGATGCGCGCCGAGCACACCGACACCGACGACGTGGACTCCGACGAGACGTCCCCCGACTCGGCCGCCTCTACCGGTAGTCGGCCCATCGGGGGCGGTGACCCTTCATGACTTCGGCAGTCGCGAGCGCGGTGAAGCCGGAGCGTGCGCGCCTCTACGTTCAGCCGATCATCGTCGCGATTCTGGTGGTCGGCGTCCTGGCCTGGGCGTTCTCACGCGATCTCAGCGAGAGCCAGAAGGCGAGCATCAACGCCGCCAACATCGCCACCCTCACCTGGCAGCACGTGCTGCTCACTGTGGTGGTGGTCGCGCTCGTCGTCGTCATCGCGGTGCCGCTCGGCATCCTGCTGACCCGGCCCCGATTCAAACGCCTGGCACCGATATTCATCGGGATCGCGAACATCGGACAGGCCGCCCCCGCAATCGGTCTGCTGGTCCTTCTGTTCCTCGCGACCAACCGCACCGGCTTCTGGATCGGTGTTCTTCCGATCGCGTTCTACTCACTGCTCCCCGTGCTGCGCAACACCATGCTGGGCCTGCAGGAGGTGAACCCGGCACTCATCGATGCGGGACGGGGGCAGGGCATGTCGGCACGGCTCATCCTGCGTACCGTCGAACTGCCGCTTGCGATTCCGTATATTCTCGCCGGCCTACGCACGTCGCTCGTGCTCGCGGTGGGTACCGCCACACTCAGTTTCCTCGTCAGCGCAGGTGGTCTCGGTATTCTCATCGATACCGGCTACAAACTGCGCGACAACGTCACCCTCGTGGTGGGCGCCGTCCTTGCCGTCGCGCTGGCATTGCTCGTCGACTGGCTGGGCGCACTGGCAGAAGAGTTCCTCGGTCCGAAGGGATTGCGATGAAGTCGGGGCGCGTCATGAAGAAGGCGTTCCGCGTTCGCCTTGCCACTGCCGCCCTGGCTGCGGTCACCGCCGTGACTGCGGCCGGCTGCGGACTGGAATCCGGTGGCGCCATTCCACTCTCGGTGGAGCCGGGCAGCATCGAACCGGTGTCTTCGCTCGAGGGTGTGCAGGTGACCGTGGGTTCGAAGGAATTCACGGAGCAGGTCATCCTCGGATACATCATCGAGTTCGCGCTCAGTGCCGCAGGTGCAGAGGTTCGAGACCTCACCAACATCCAAGGGTCCAGCAGCACGCGCGACGCCCAACTCGACGGCCAGATCGACATCACCTACGAGTACACGGGCAACGGATGGATCAACTACCTCGGCAACGAGGAGCCCATCCCGGATCCGGCTGCCCAGTTCGAGGCTGTGCGTGATGCGGACCTGGCACAGAACGACATCGTCTGGGTCGACCCCGCGCCGATGAACAACACCTACGCGCTGGCGATGAGCAAGCAGACGGCCCAGGAAACGGGCATCACCACCCTGTCCCAGTACGCCGACCTCGTGAAGAACGACCCGGCCGCCGCGACCACGTGTGTGGAAACCGAATTCAACGTTCGGCAGGACGGATTCCCCGGCATGGCCGAGCGATACGAATTCGACCCGAATGCCGTCGACCGCCCGATCCTGCAGACCGGAATCATCTACCAGGCCACTGCCAACGGCTCGCCGTGCAAGTTCGGCGAGGTGTTCACCACGGATGGGCGCATCCCGGCTCTCGACCTCGTTCTCCTGGACGACGACCGATCGTTCTTCCCCAAGTACAACGCGGCAATCACGATGCACAAGGAGTTCGCCGACGCCCATCCGGAGGTGGCGGACATCATGGCTCCGGTTTCGGCGGCGTTGACCGACGAGGCGATCACCGAACTCAACCGCCAGGTCGACGTCGACGGTAAGGAACCCGCCGATGCCGCCCGCGACTGGATGGTGTCCGAAGGGTTCGTTTCCCTGCCCTGACCCGCCTCCCCCGCCCCGCGCACCCCGACCAATGTCACACCGGTTCGCGTGAGCTGAACGTGTGTGACATTGGTCAGGCGGGTGGTGGGAGAACCAGCCGCGCAATCAACCCGCGGTGGTCCGAACCTTCGATCGTGACGACATCCACCGAGCGAGCCGGGGCCGCACTGGTGGCGATGTGGTCGATGGCGATCATGGGCGGAATCGGTGACCTGTCCGCCGGATACGTGTTCTGCACACCGGCGCCGACCTGATCTGCCACGTCGCGATAGCGGCCCGACACCAAGTTTCGATACTTGACGTGATCTCGTGTCGAGTTGAAGTCGCCACTGACGACGACTGGGCCGGCATCGGCCGGCACCGCGTTCAAGATGTCGGAGATACGGTCCATCTCGGCCGCCCATGTGGAGACAGGAGTGGGCCACGGCGGTACCGGGTGAAGCGCGAAGACGGCGGCGCTCGTCGTGTCGGGCAGCGTGATTCGGGCCGAAAGGCCGGCGAGTAGAAACTCTTCGTAGTGCACCTCGTCCGACAGGGGGTATCGGCTCCAGATGCCCGTACCCGCTCCCCCGCTGTACGGCCGAGTGAAGGAATACGGGAGTTCGTCCGTGATACCGGCTGCCGTGAGACGGTCGATCGCCTCCGGAGTCAGTTCGTCGACCGTGATCACGTCGACCCGCTCCGACCCGATCTGGCGAACGAGTGCATCCGCATCGGCGTTTCCGAGCCAGATGTTCGCCTGCATCACCGTGAGTTCGTTACCGTCCGTGCCTGGCTCGCCGTCCGGAATGTACAGCGGGGCCTGTCCCCACACCGCCACCGCCGACACCATCAGCGACACGGCGAAGCCGATCCAGTGGCGAGTGAACCCCAGCAGGACGACGCCGAGAGCACCGATCGCCATCAGATACGGCGCCGCCGACACCATCATGATCAGTCGCTGGTTGTGCAGGTCGAGCGTTCGCAGAACGACACCGAACGCGCCGACGAGCACAGCAAGCCACCCGGCGCCGATCAGCAGGCGCCGAATCCAGCGGGAGATCACTCTCCGAAGACTCTCTCCACGACCGCTTTCGCTCGCCTCGTGATTCGGAGATAGTTGTCGAGGAACTCCCCCGCATCGTCGTTCCCCCAACCGGCGACCTGTGCGACGGCAGACAGCACCCGTCCCGTCCCGGGCAGTTGATCGGTCGGCTTCCCACGGACGAGAACCAAGGAGTTTCGTGCCTTCGTCGCCGTGATCCACGCATCGCGCAACAATTCGACGTCGGCCTCACCGAGGAGTTCGGCCGCACCGATCGCGTCCAAGGTCTCGAGCGTGGACGTGTTGTGCAGGGACATCAGCTCGTCCGCGTATCGCAGCTGCAACAACTGCACGGTCCACTCGATGTCCGCCAGACCGCCTCGACCCAGTTTGGTGTGAGTGGCGGGATCGGCGCCGCGCGGCAGACGCTCGGAGTCGATGCGCGCCTTGATCCGCCGAATCTCACGGACGGACTGGTCGGACACGCCACCTTCGGGGTATCGAGTCTTGTCGATCATGTGCAGGAACCGCAGACCCAAGTCCGGGTCTCCCGCTATGTGGTGCGCCCGCAACAGGGCTTGCACCTCCCACGCCTGCGCCCACTGGTCGTAGTACGCAGCGTAGGACGCGATCGTTCGCACCACGGGCCCGTTTCGACCTTCCGGACGCAATCCGGTGTCGACTTCGAGCGGCGGATCCGTGCTCGGCGCACCCAGCAGGGTTCGTACCTGGTCGGCAATGCTGTTGGCCCACTTGACCGCGACGGACTCTTCCACGCCCTCCACCGGATCGCACACGAACAGGACGTCCGCGTCGGAGCCGTAGCCGAGCTCACCGCCACCGAGACGGCCCATGCCGATCACCGTGAAGTCTGCGGGTGCGGGCGCGCCTCGTTTGGCCACACTCGCTTTGATCACAGCGGTCAATGCCGCGTTGAGCACGGCGGCCCAGACCGAAGACAGCGCCTTGCACACCTGCGGGACGTCCAACATCCCCAGGATGTCCGCGGAGGCGACTCGCGCGAGTTCGTAGCGACGAAGCGACCGTGCCGCGTTGATCGCCCGTGTCGGGTCGTCGTAACGTGCCGACGCAGTGAGGATTCCGCGGGCGACGTCCTCCGGCTTCGATTCCAACAGTCTCGGCCCGCTCGGTGCGTCCGCGAAGAGCCGAACGACGTCGGGCGCCTTCACGAGAAGGTCCGGAACGTAGGCGGACGATCCCAGAACCGTCATCAAGCGTTCCGCCACCGACGCCTCGTCACGGAGTAGACGCAGGAACCAGGTCTGGTCGACCATCGCATCCGACAGACGTCGGTACGCGAGGAGACCGGCATCGGGATCCGGTGTGTCCGCGAGACATTCGAGCAGTGTGGGGAGCAACAGCGCCTGGATGCGCCCCTTGCGTGACGCACCTCCGGTCAGCGCCGTCAGGTGTCCGAGCGCATTCTGCGGCGCCGTGTATCCCAGAGCGGCGAGCTGACGCGTAGCGCCGTCCGGCGACAACCGAAGCGCATCCTTGTCCGTGCGCGCGACCGATTCGAGCAACGGACGGTAGAAGAGCTTGGCATGCAGGCGTCGCACCCGATGCGAGTTGCGCCGAATCTCCGCGTTCAGGACCCCGAGGGCATCCTTCGTTCCGTCCGGACGCATGTGCGCGGCACGTGCCAGCCACCGCAAGGCCTCTTCGTCGTCCGCCGGCGGCAGCGTGTGAGTGCGCTTGAGCTTCTGCAACTGCAGTCGATGCTCGAGCAGACGCAGGAACTCGTACGACGCAGTGAGATTCGCCGCATCGTCACGACCGACGTAACCAGCGGCCGCAAGCGCACTCAACGCGTCGACCGTGCTCTGCACGTGCAGAGAGTCGTCTGCGCGGCCGTGGACGAGCTGCAACAGCTGCACTGCGAACTCGACGTCACGCAAGCTTCCTCGGCCGAGCTTGAGCTCACGCTCGCGCAGTTCCGCGGGAACCATTTCCTCAACCCGGCGGCGCATGGCCTGAACCTCGGGTACGAAGTTCTCGCGCTCGGAGGCGATCCACACCATCGGGCTCAGCGCATCGGAGTACTGCTTGCCGAGCACCAGGTCCCCGGTCATGGGGCGCGCCTTCAGCAGCGCCTGGAATTCCCAGGTCTTTGCCCAGCGCTTGTAGTACGCGACGTGCGATTCGAGGGTGCGAACCAGTTCACCGCGTTTACCTTCCGGCCGTAGAGCTGCGTCCACGTCGAAAAACGCAGAGGAACCGATACGCATCATCTCGCCGGCGAGACGACTCGCTACGGCGTCGGCGGGCTCCGCGACGAACACGACGTCGACGTCGCTCACGTAGTTGAGTTCACGAGCACCGCATTTGCCCATGGCGATCACCGCCAGTCGGACCGGGCACGGCTCGTCCGGGCACACGGTCGCGACGGCAACAGCCAAGGCCGCGGTGAGCGCCGCATCGGCGAGGTCGGACAGCTGGTGTCCGACAGCTTGATACGGGAGCACCGGCTCGTTCTCGACGGTGGCCGCGAGGTCGACGGCCGCCAGCAACATCAGCTGGTCGCGGTAGGACTTTCGCAGCGCGGCAACCGCATCCGGGCCGGTGACAGCGGCCCGGTACATCAGGACGTCCGGCCCGGAACCCGGCTCCGCAGTTGCCTCGACCGATTCGAGAAGCCGGTCCGTCGCCTCCTGCCTCGACGGCAGGTCGACGTCACCGGCCAGGATCCGCCAGGAGGAAGGCTCGGCAACGAGGTGGTCGCCGAACGCGCTCGACGCGCCGAGAAGCCCGAAAAGGCGGCCACGTAGGCCCTTGTCGGTGTCGAGTGCGTGGTCGAGTTCGCGCCACTCGTCGCCGAGACCCTCCTTCAGGCGAACGAGAGTGCGCAGCGCCAGATCGGCGTTCGCGGCGCGCGACAACGACCACAACACCTCGACCTTGGACACATCGACCCAGCCGAGTTCACGCAACTCGTCGGGTGCGGTCGGCTCGACGAGACCGAGACGACCCGGACCTGGGATGGCAGACCGTGCTGCAGGTGGCTTCACCGCGCGTCCACTCACAACCCGAGGTAGGTCTCGAGCTCGAACGGCGTCACTCTGGCGCGGTAGTCCTCCCACTCGCGACGCTTGTTACGCAGGAAGAAGTCGAACACGTGCTCCCCCAACGCCTCCGCGACGAGCTCGGACTTCTCCATCTCACGCAGTGCCGTGTCCAGATTGCCGGGCAATTCCTTGTAGCCCATGGCGCGGCGCTCGGCGGAGGTCAACGACCAGACGTCGTCCTCGGCTTCCGGTGGCAGCTCGTAGCCCTGCTCCACACCGCGAAGCCCTGCTGCGAGCAGCACCGCGAACGTCAGATACGGGTTGCACGCGGAGTCCGGGCTGCGAATCTCGACACGACGCGAGGATGCCTTGTTCGGCGTGTACATCGGAACGCGCACCAGCGCGGAGCGGTTGGACGGACCCCACGACGCTGCGGTCGGGGCCTCCCCGCCGTGCACCAGACGCTTGTAGGAGTTGACCCACTGGTTGGTGACCGCGCTGATCTCGTTCGCGTGCTCGAGGATGCCGGCGATGAACGCCTTGCCGGTGTCCGACAACTGCATCGGATCGTCCGGATTGTGGAAGGCGTTCGTGTCACCTTCGAAGAGGCTCATGTGCGTGTGCATCGCCGAGCCGGCCTCGTTGCTGAACGGCTTCGGCATGAACGTGGCCCGCACGCCTTCGGAGATGGCGACCTCCTTGACGACGTAGCGGAACGTCATCACGTTGTCGGCCATCGAGAGGGCGTCCGCGTAGCGCAGATCGATCTCCTGCTGACCCGGAGCGGCCTCGTGGTGACTGAACTCCACAGAGATGCCCATCGACTCCAGCGCGTCGATCGCGTGGCGACGGAAGTTGGGGGCCGAGTCGTGGACGGCCTGGTCGAAGTATCCGCCGGAGTCCGCGGGGATCGGCGGTGTGCCGTCCATCGGACCGTTCTCGAGCAGGAAGAACTCGATCTCGGGGTGAACGTAGCAACTGAAGCCGAGGTCACTGGCCTTGTTCAGTTGACGACGCAGCACGTGCCTGGAGTCGGCCCAGGACGGCGAACCGTCCGGCATCGCGATGTCACAGAACATGCGCGCGGAATGCTGGTGTCCCTTGCTCGAACTCCACGGGAGAACCTGGAACGTGGACGCATCGGGCTTGGCGACGGTGTCCGCCTCGGAGACGCGCGAGAACCCCTCGATGGCAGAGCCGTCGAAGCCGATCCCTTCTTCGAACGCGCCTTCCAGTTCCGCCGGCGCGATAGCGACGGATTTCAGGTACCCGAGCACGTCCGTGAACCACAATCGGACGAACCGAATATCGCGCTCTTCCAGGGTGCGAAGCACGAACTCCTTTTGGCGATCCATGTCCGCGAGACTAAGCAAAGTTCGTTAAATCTGTGTTACTTCGCGCAATCCCCCACCACTCGCCACACATCCCGATTACATAGTGCCTGCGTGCAGCCGTGAGGTGCGGCGAGAATGTACGCCACGCTCAACACTCGAGCCCGTCCTTCGGAACGGTGAGATCGACGAAATAGTCCGCGACCGCGTCGTCCACGCAGGACTCCCCGTCGAACACGACGGTGTGCTGGGTGCCCCGGTACGTGATCAGCGAACCACCCAACTGGGCGGCCAGGTCGACACCCGCCTGGTACGGCGTGGCCGGGTCCTCCGTGGTGGACACGACCACGATCGGCGGCACACCGGGCGCGTCGATCGTGTGCGGTTCGCTGGTGTTCGGGGTGGGCCAGAACGCGCAGATGTCGAGCGGCGCATTTCCGGTCCCGCGGCCGTCGTCCAGGAAGGGCGCGGCCTCCCGGTAGCGCGTATCGGCCTCGCCCGTCACCGCGCGATCGGTCTCCGGCGGGTCGTCTGCGCAACGAATGGCGTTGAAGGCGTCGTTGAGGTTGGAGTAGCTGCCGTCGTCCGCCCGGCCCTCGTACATGTCCGCCAAACGCAGCAACGAGTCGCCGGTGCCATCGGCGAGACTGCTCAACCCGCCACGGAGCAGGCCCCACAGACTCGGCGAGTAAAGCGCCTGCTGAACCCCGGTGATCGCGTCCGTGTAGCTCAGGCCGCGCGGGTCGGTCGTCGCTGCCGGCTTCTCGATCAGTGGGTCGACCAGGGCGCGAAACTTCTCGTCGGCCAGCGCCGGGTCCGTACCGAGCGGGCAGTCGGGCGACTTCACGCAGTCCTCGACGAAGGCACCGAATGCGGCCTGGAATCCGGCTGCCTGCAGGATCACTTCCTCGACCGGATCCTGTTCCGGATCCAGCGCGCCGTCGAGCACCATCGAGCGCACTCGATCCGGGAACGCCTCCGCATAACTCGAACCGAGTCTGGTGCCGTACGAGTAGCCGAGGTAGTTCAGCTTCTCGTCACCGAGAACGGACCGGATGACGTCCATGTCCCGGATCACCTCGTAGGTGCCCACATGGGCGAGCAACTCGACGCCGGATCGTTCGGCGCACTTCTGCGCGTAGTCACGGTTCTCCGTCTCGGACTCCGCAATACCCTCGGGACTCATGTCGATGTCGAGGTCCTGGCGCTGAGCGTCCACCTCCGGCGCCGTCAGGCATCGAACTGCGGGTGTCGACGCGCCGATACCGCGAGGATCGAAACCGATGGTGTCGAAGTGTTCGGCCACAGGTGACCCACCGGTCACCGCAGCAGCACCGAGACCGGAAGCGCCCGGGCCGCCTGGATTGATCAGCAACGAGCCTTGTGACTCGCTGGAGGCCGCCGCCCTGGAAATCGCGATGTCCGCGGTGGGGCCACCCGGATCCGCATAGTCGACGGGCACGATCACCTTGGCGCATTCGACGCCCGAGAGGTCGGAACCGTCCGTACTGAAGCCGTCGCACGAACCCCAGGTCAGTTCCTGTGAATAGAACTCCTCGAGCCCCGCGGGGACGGCTCCGGCGGGGCCGGAGCGCTCCGACCCGGAAGGCTCGGCCTCGCCCGACGTACTGCCCGCACAGGAGGCGACGAGCACCACCGCGCTACAGAGCGTCACTGCCATACGCAGGGGCACGACACCCACCAAAGACTTCCGCATGACACCCGATCGTGCCAGGCAGACCGGAGGTGTGACCCATCGCACCTGCACTCCCACTTCGCAGCCCCTTCGCGCGGTGGCAGACTTGAGGCGTCATCACCTCCACCCGGGGACCCGACAAGGGCCTCGAGGCACGAAAGGTATCGAACGATGTCCGCAACAGAGAACGCTCGGCCCGCAGAATCCCAGCCCGAAACCGCGCTGTACGGGACTGCCGCGCCGAAGCGCAAGACCCGCATCCACCATCTTCAGACGATGAAGGCCGAGGGTGAGCGGTGGTCGATGCTCACCGCGTACGACTACTCCACGGCACGCATCTTCGAGGAAGCCGGCATTCCGGTACTCCTCGTGGGTGACTCGGCCGCCAACGTCGTCTACGGCTACGACACCACCGTCCCCGTCACAGCGGACGAACTGATTCCGCTCGTTCGCGGCGTCGTTCGTGGCGCCCCGAACGCGCTGGTCGTTGCCGACCTTCCGTTCGGCAGTTACGAAGCATCGCCCGAGCAGGCACTCGCCACCGCAACGCGCTTCATGAAGGAAGGGCTTGCGCACGCGATCAAGCTCGAGGGTGGCGAGCGCATCGCACCGCAGATCGCCGCGCTGACGGCTGCCGGAATTCCGGTCATGGCGCACGTGGGCTTCACGCCGCAGAGCGTCAACACCCTTGGCGGCTTCCGGGTCCAGGGTCGCGGTGACGCGTCCGATCAGTTGATCGCCGACGCCATCGCCGTCCAGGAGGCCGGAGCGTTCTCGGTCGTCATGGAGATGGTCCCTGCCGACATCGCCGGACAGGTCACCCGCAAGCTCACCATCCCCACGGTCGGTATCGGCGCGGGCGTGGAGTGCGACGCCCAGGTGCTGGTGTGGCAGGACATGGCGTCCTACACCTCGGGCAGGACCGCGAAGTTCGTCAAGAGCTTCGGTAATGTCGGTGGCGAATTGCGCAGCGCCGCCGCGGCATACGCCGCCGAGGTTCGTGCGGGCACCTTCCCCGCCGAGGAGCACAGCTTCTGACGCTGCTCACCAGCTTCACGAGCCGAGAGGGGTGTTCATGAAGGAACACCGTCAGACCGACCTGCTCGGGCGCCGCCGTGCTGCATTCGCAGCCGGCGGCATCGCCCTTGCCCTGTTCGCCGCGGGATGCGCGGGCAACAACGAGGGGCCGGCACCCGCTCCCTCCTCCGAGTCCCAAGCACCGACCGAGCCCTCGCCCACTCAGGGTGGCGAGGTGGCGGGTGGAGTCACCGAGGCACAGGCGCAGCAGTTGTGCACCGACATGGAGAAGCAACTGCAGAGCTGGCGGACCTACACGCCGACAATCGGCAAGGCCGGATTGAACACGCTGGTCGGTTCGTGGATTGCCCAGAACGGCCTCGATCCGATCTCGTTCGTCCAGGACAAGTCGCGGATCGACACGATCACGTCGTCTGCCTGCCCGGACGTTCGTGAAGGTGCGATCTCGGCCATCGACATTCCTGATCTGGCATCGGGACTGATCGGACTGTGAGCGCCGATACGGAGACTCGGCAACTGCGCACGTTGTACCCACCACTCGATCCCTACGAGTCGGGATTCCTCGACGTCGGTGACGGCCAGCAGCTCCATTGGGAACAGAGCGGTAACCCCGACGGCCGTCCCGTGGTGTTCGTGCACGGCGGCCCCGGCGGTGGCACCGGCCCGGATCAGCGTCGGTACTTCGATCCGGCGGCATATCGCATCGTCCTGTTCGATCAGCGCGGGTGTGGCCGGTCGACCCCACACGTCGCAGACGGAGCGGACCTCTCGGTGAACACCACCGATCATCTCGTGTCCGACATCGAGGTTCTTCGTGAGCACCTCGGGGTGGACCGCTGGCAGGTGTTCGGCGGATCGTGGGGCTCGACCCTGGCGCTCACCTACGCGCAGCGTCACCCCGAGCGGGTGACCGAACTGGTGTTGCGCGGCATATTCCTGCTGCGCCGCAGCGAGATCGACTGGTACTACAACGGGGGCGCCGGCAACATCTTCCCCGAGCAGTGGGAGAAGTTCCTCGAACCCGTACCCGAGTCCGAGCGCGGTGACGACCTCGTCGAGGTCTATCACCGGCTACTTCACGATGACGACCTCGACGTCGCAACTCGGGCAGCGGTCGCGTGGTCCACATGGGAAGCCACAACCAGTTCACTCATCCCCCACCCCGAACGTGTCGAAGAGAATGCCGACCCACGCTTCGCGTTGGCGTTCGCTCGCATCGAGAACCACTACTTCCACAATCGCGGCTTCATCGACGACGGTCAGCTGCTTCGCGACGCCCACCTTCTGGCCGGCATTCCCGGGGTGATCGTGCAGGGCCGCTACGACGTGGTGTGCCCGGCGATCAGCGCCTGGGAACTGCACAAGGCGTGGCCCTGGTCTGCTCTGCACGTCGTCGACGATGCGGGACACAGCGCGCTCGAACCCGGCATCGTCCACCACCTCGTGAGCGCCACGGATCGGTTCCGATCCTGACACCGCAATCCTGCGTCACCGGTCCAGCGGATTTCGATATGGTGCAGGGATGGCAGTCAACGTAGACGTGGTCCGGGTCTTCACCGACACGGACGGCAAGCACGGCAACCCTCTCGGAATCGTCGACGCTGCCGCGGTACCTGTCGACGAACGTCAGGCAGTGGCGAAGGAACTGGGTTACAGCGAAACGGTGTTCGTGGAGCTGCCCGAGGCCGGCGCCGATCGGGCCCGTCTGCAGATCTACACCCCCGTCTCCGAGCTGCCGTTCGCCGGACATCCGACCGTCGGCACCGCATGGTGGCTCGACCAACGTGGCACGCCTGTGGGCGCCTTGGAGACATCGGCCGGTGAGATCGCCACGCGCAAGTCCGGCGAGGCGTGGTGGGTGCGGGCGCGAGCAGAGTGGGCACCGGAGTTCTCTATCTACCCTCTCGACACCGTGGAGGACGTGGACGCGGCCGACCCGGAAAAGTTCGGTGAGGGTCACCACTACGTGTGGGCGTGGGTGGACAAACTCGAACACTCGGTGCGTACCCGAATGTTCGCGCCCGACATGGGGATAGCGGAAGACGAGGCGACGGGCGCCGCCGCCGTGCGACTCACCGAGAATCTCCGATTGGCCCTCCTCATCAACCAGGGTCAAGGCTCCCAACTGCGAACCACCTACGACCCCGACGGGTGGATCGAGGTCGGCGGGTTGGTTCGCCCCGACGAGTCGCGGACGCTTCTCTGAGTCCAATACCCGCACACTCGCAAAACTGACGTCACCAGCGTGGTGCCGTGCAAAGCTGGGTGAATGTTCATGCCCGATAACAATTATCTCTATGTGTGGACGTTTTCGATCACCGGACCTGACGCACCAGATGACGCCCCGACGAAGTTCGTCGAAGCGTGCCAGGCCGTGGGCCGGGACCTGCAGTGCCGTTGGTACGGACCCGATACGTACATGGAGAACTGCCTGTGGACGGTATCGGTACTCGACACCGAATTCTGCGACATCGCGCTCGAAGCTGGCCCCCGACCGCGGCATAAGAGCGCCGGAACCACCGCATTGCGAGGGTTCTCTTTCGGAGCGCGGTTCATCGAACAGTCGATCCAGGATCTGACAGTGTCGATCGCTGGTGAAGTGCAAGATCAGTTGGCAGGCGGCCTCCCCTACGTGCAATGGCCTATCGACGGCCAGCGACTCTTGATGCCGACGTGTCGGGACGGAAAACCTGTTTGGGTCGCTCGCAATTCGGATCGGACAGTTGCCGACATCGGCTCGCTTTGCTCGCCAGGACTCATCGACTACCGGGGTCGAGAGTGACAGCCACTTCGTCGCCCAACTCGACACCCGCCGCCAGCGGAAGTCGATCGCCACTCCAAAATTTTCCCGGATCGTACCAGTTGGTGCGTCTGCGCCCCGTCACCAGTCCCATCGCCTCGTAGGTCCGGGCGACGACTTCTGCGCAGTACGCACTTTCGAGGCTCACGGACTCGGAATCCCCACCACGCAGTTTCGGTGTGCGGCCGACGAACCACCGCGAGAAGAGTTTGGCCGTCGAAGGAAACGGTGTTCCATCGAGTCGGGCGATGGTGCGCAGCAACGCATCTTCCTGCTCGACGGCGATCGGGCTGAGCAGCTGACGCAACCAGGCACGCTGCCCGTATTTCGATCCCCACACCCGCACTGCGGATTTCAGGTCGTGCAGTTGCACGCCTCGCTGATGACGACCGGACCACATGTCCGGCAGCGAGTGCCCCAGTTCGGCGTGCCACATCAAGGGCGGCAGGTCGCCCAGAACCACGGACATTCCCACATGATTGACGGGACTGTTCGTGAGGGTTTGTATTGCCCTGTCTGCGGCCGATTCCCCACGGAAGATCCAGATGTCGCCGGTACGGGTCTCGTTCACGGCGGTGTCGAGATCGACCTCGGATCGTCCTGTGCGGCGGGCCATGTCGAACACACTAGGCGACGCCCGCGCCTAGGCTGGTGACATGCGTCTACGAATCACCCGTCCCACCGCGAAGCAATGGTGGAAGGTCGCCGGACTGGCGGGCGTCATGGGTGTGGCTGCGACCGGCGCACTCGCCGTCCGCGCCGATCGCCAGCGCAAGGCCTACACGCCGGACGAAGTTCGCTCCCGGCTACACGAGCGGTACACGCAGGCGTACGCCCGAACCGGCGACGACAAGCACGGTTCGGGCGACACAGCCCACTGACCTACCGCTCACTCGGACTCATCCGAGTGCGGCACGAATCCCGGCTGCCATCTCCGCGACCTGATCGTCGGTCATCACGAACGACGGCGAGATCTGCATCGCGCCCTGTCCCGCTGCCCGGCCCGAGATTCCGTGTGCACGCAGCTTCCCGACGAACGGCGGCGCCTCGGCGGGATCCACGAGTTGTACGGCCGCGACGGCGCCGAGACCACTGCGCACTTCCTGGACGCGGGGGTGGTCTACGAGCGGCGCGAGGTGCTCGTGCAGCGAAGCCTCGAGCCGCTTGGACTCGGCGAGCAGGTTCTCGCGCTCGAGAATGTCGAGGTTCGCGAGAGCGGCTGCGGCAGCACCCGCGTGGCCACCGTAGGTGTACCCGTGGCGCCACCACACACCGCCGGAGAAGAACGGCTCCGCCACCCGCGGCGCGATGAACACAGCACCCATCGGCACGTAGCCGGACGTCAGCCCCTTGGCGGTGGTCATCATGTCGGGCTGAAGATCGAAGCGCGTGGATGCGAACCACTCGCCGCCGATACGGCCGAATCCGGTGACCACCTCGTCCACCACGAACAGGATGTCGTGTTCGCGGCAGATGTCACGGACCTCGGCCAGGTACCCGTCAGGCGGCAGGTAGATGCCACCGGCACCGATGATCGGTTCACAGAAGAAGGCGGCAATACGATCCGCGCCGATCTCTTCGATCAGAGCGAGCAGGCTCTTGGCCTCGTCCCATTCGACCGTCGCGGCGTCGGCCATCAGTTCGCCGTAGCCCTCGCGGTTCACCGGAATGCCGGCGAGCGCAGTGCCGGCCACGTGCATGCCGTGGTACGCCTTGGTCCTGCCGACGACGATGTTCTTGTCGGGCTTCCCCATCTCGTGCCAGTAACGACGAGCCAACTTGGCGGCCGTGTCGACCGAGTCGGAGCCACCCGAAGTGAAGAAGATCTTGCTGCCTTCGACAGGCGCGATCTTGGCGAGGCGCTCGGCGAGCTTCACCGTGGTCTCCGGGGCGAAGTCGCCGAAGTTGGAGTAGTGCGCGACAGTGGACAGCTGCTCCGCCACGGCGTCCGCGATCTCGCGGCGCCCGTGGCCGACATTGGTGAACCAGAGACCGGCCGTGGCATCGAGGTAGCGGTTGCCCACGTCGTCCCAGATGTAGGCGCCCTCACCCTTGGAGACGACGAATGCGCCGCCTCGCTCCACAGCTCCCATGTCTGCGAATCCGTGCCACAGTGCTGATCCGGTGCCAGTCGCCGATGCCATTCCAGTCCTTTCCTCACGTACGTTCCATGAGCGACTATGCCACTAGCGTCTCCGGTCGGCTTCGGCGGCGAGAGGCAACCCTCCCGATCCACCCGACGCCAACAGCCACCGCGGCCATGGCGACGAGTACGAGGAGCAGTCCCACCGCCATCGGCCCGTACCCCTGGTCCCGCGGATCCAGGAATGGATAGGGGTACCAATCCACGATCGGCCCACGCACCAGGCTGTAGATGCCGTAGACCAGTGGAAACCACAACCACGCAAGGCTCTGAGGTATGCCGATCCGGTGGTACGGCGGGTTCAGCAGCCAGTCGAGCAGCAAGATCAGCGGCAGGGCGCGGTGTGTTGCGATGTTGATCCATCCGTCCTGCAACATCACGTCGACGTTCGCCAGGAGGAGTTGGTACACGATCGCGGTGATCACCATGTAGGTGGTGACGCCGCCTCGCACCCACTGCCAGCGCAGCGACCGCCAGGTGCCGGATCGCGGACTGCAGGCGGCGCCGACCAGAAGCACGGCCACCGCGAGAATATTGCTCTCGATCGTGAAATAGCTCAGGTAGTTCCCCAGCGAGAACGAATCGACGCCCAGGTTGCGCACCGGAATCCACACCAACGCCACGATCCCGTAGACCGCCGCAGCGAAGCGGATCACACGGACGAGCACCTCGGTCCGGCTCATCTTTCAATGCTTGCACATGCGCGGCCACTGGTCGGAGTAATCGATTGCGCCGCCGGTTAGGCTGTCACCAGCATGTCGAAGCCACCACCCTCCGCCGAACGGGCGCCGAACACCCCGTCCCGTCGAGATCTGAAGGACCGCCTGTCCGAGGTATCCCTCCGGGACGAAAGTCGCTTTCGGCGACGCCTCGATCGTGCCAAGACGCCAGAAGCGTTCGCGGCAATCGCATCCGAGATCGACAACGCCCGAGCCCGCGTGACCGCCCGAGCCGCGCACGTGCCGCAGGTCACCTACCCGGAGGCGCTGCCGGTCTCCGCGCGTAAGGACGACATCGCCAAGGCCATCGCCGAGAACCAAGTCGTCATCGTCGCCGGTGAGACCGGGTCGGGAAAGACCACGCAGATCCCCAAGATCTGCCTCGAGCTCGGCCGCGGCGTGCGGGGTCTCATCGGCCACACTCAGCCGCGCCGCCTCGCCGCCCGCACCGTCGCCGAACGTATCGCGGAAGAAGTCGGTACCGATCTGGGCGACACCGTCGGTTACACGGTCCGATTCAACGATCAGGTGTCGGACGGCACTCTCGTCAAGTTGATGACCGACGGCATCCTGCTCGCCGAAATCCAACGTGACGCGATGCTGCGACGCTACGACACCCTCATCATCGACGAGGCACACGAGCGCAGCCTCAACATCGACTTCATCCTCGGCTACCTGAAGCAACTTCTCCCCCGCCGCCCCGACCTCAAGGTGATCATCACCTCGGCGACCATCGACCCCGAACGCTTCGCGCAGCACTTCGCCTCGAAGGACGGCCCGGCACCGATCGTCGAGGTCTCCGGGCGCACCTTCCCCGTCGAAATGCGCTATCGCCCCCTGTCGGTCGAAGTCGGCGATCAGGTGATCGATCTGGATCCCGTGGACGCCGTGTGCGAGGCCGTCGACGAACTCTGCGCCGAAGGCGACGGCGACATCCTCGTATTCCTCTCGGGTGAACGCGAGATCCGTGACACGGCCGACGCCCTGCGAGACCGCAAGCTGCGGGGCACCGAGATCGTCCCCCTCTATGCCCGATTGTCGGCGGCCGAACAGCACAAGGTCTTCGCTCCCCATTCGGGCCGCCGCGTCGTCCTGTCCACCAACGTGGCCGAGACGTCCCTGACCGTTCCCGGCATCCGCTACGTCATCGATCCAGGTACGGCGCGTATCTCTCGCTATTCGGTTCGGACGAAGGTTCAGCGCCTACCCATCGAACCCATCTCGCAGGCCTCCGCGCGTCAGCGGTCGGGTCGCTGCGGGCGCGTCGCCGACGGCATCTGTATCCGCCTTTACTCGGAAGAAGATTTCGAGGCTCGTCCGGTCTTCACGGAACCCGAGATCCTGCGCACGAACCTCGCGTCCGTCATTCTGCAGATGACGGCGCTCGGTCTCGGCGACATGTCGGCATTCCCTTTCGTCGAGCCGCCGGATCCGCGAGCGGTGCGCGATGGTGTGGGTCTACTCGAAGAGCTCGGCGCCATCGAGCGCGGGCCGGGCGCGCAGCCGGTCCTCACCGCAACCGGGCGAGAGCTCGCTCAGCTCCCCGTCGACCCGCGCATGGCACGGATGCTCGTGGAGGGCAATCGCAACGGTTGTCTCGCAGAGGTTCTCGTCATCGTGTCGGCACTGTCGATTCAGGATGTCCGCGAACGACCTTCCGACCATCAACAGGCAGCCGACGAGAAGCATGCCCGCTTCGCCGTGGAGGGCTCCGACTTCCTCGCCTTCACGAAACTGTGGGAGTACCTGAACGATCAGCGACGGGAACTCTCGTCCAGCCAGTTCCGCAAGATGTGCAAGGGCGAGTTCCTGCATTGGCTTCGCATCCGCGAGTGGCAGGATCTGCACGGGCAACTCCGCCAGATCACCCGTGGACTCGGCTGGGAGATCGGCGAAGCTACTGCCACCGAGTCGGCAATCCATCAGTCCCTGCTTGCGGGGCTGCTGTCACACATCGGTCTTCGCGAAGGCGAGAAGCGCGAGTTCTTGGGTGCGCGGGGAACGCATTTCGCAATATTTCCGGGTTCGACACTGTTCAAGAAGCCCCCGCGCTGGGTCATGGCCGCCGAGTTGGTCGAGACGTCGAGGCTCTGGGCGCGAATGTCCGCGCGCATCGAACCCGAATGGGTAGAGAAGCTGGCGCCCAGCCTGGTCAAACGGACGTACTCCGAACCGCACTGGTCGACGAAGCGGGCCGCTGCCGTGGCCTACGAGCGAGTGACCCTTTACGGGCTGCCACTCGTCGCCAAGCGCCCGGTCACCTACTCGACCATCGACCCGGAGGTCTCCAGAGACCTCTTCATCCGCCATGCCCTCGTGCAGGGTGAGTGGCAGACGGGCCACAAGTTCTTCCACGCCAACCGCGCGCTCCTGGACGACGTGGAAGAGTTGGAGAACCGCGCGCGCAGACGAGACCTTCTGGTCGACGACGACACCCTCTTCGACTTCTACGACAGCCGGATCGGGCCGGAAGCGGTGTCGGCACGGCACTTCGACACCTGGTGGAAGAAGACGCGTCGTACGACACCGAATCTTCTGGACTTCACGCCCGACACGGTCGTCAACTCCGACACTGCCGAGGTCCTGGACGGCCGATACCCGGATGCGTGGCGGCAGGGCGAGATCCAGTTTCCCCTCACCTATCAGTTCGAACCCGGCACCGAGGACGACGGCGTGACGGCCCGCATTCCGATCGCGATCCTCGCGGGGCTTCGGCCGGTCGGATTCGACTGGCTCGTGCCCGGGATGCGTGAAGAGCTCGTCACGTCACTCATCAAGACCCTCCCGAAGACACTTCGCCGTCAAGTGGTTCCCGCACCGGATTTCGCTGCCGCCGCACTGTCTGCCGTGAAACCCCGATCCGAACCCCTGACCATCGCCGTGGCCCGGGAATTGTCCCGACTCGGCTCGTGCCGCATCACGCCCGACGACTTCGACACCGCCGCACTCCCCGACCACCTGCGTATGACGTTCGCTGCTGTCGACGAAACCGGTGACGTGCTCGGTCGGAGCAAGAGTCTCACCGAGCTCCGAAACTCGCTCGCTCCCCGCGTACGCGACGAGGTCGCTCGAACAGCGTCGAGTTCCGAGCGTCCCCCCGCACTCACCTGGACCCCCGCCACCCTCGGCACATTGCCGGACACGGTCACCCGCGAAGTAGCCGGCCAAAAGGTGGTGGGGTACCCCGCGCTGGTACACGAGAACGACGGTGTCGCCGTCCGAGTCCTGAGTACGGCGGCGGAACAGAAGGCCGCCACGAGAACGGGGCTCCGCGAACTGCTGCTGAGCATGGTTCCGACTCGAACCAAGACTGTCGTGTCTGGCGTGACCAACGTGCAGCGGCTCACGCTGGGCCAGAATCCTGACGGAAGCCTCGACGCACTGGTGGCGGATTGCCGGAACGCTGCCGCCAACACACTGATCGACTCGTGGAAGGAACCGGTCCGAAGCCCCGAAGAATTCGAGGCGCTGGTCAAGGTCGCCCGCGACACCCTGCCTCGCAACGCCACCATCCTGTTACGTCTCACCATCCCCGCTCTCGAGAACGCTCATCGCCTCGACACGATCCTCGCCCGCTCCCGAGGCGAGGCAGCCGAGGACGTGCGCGAGCAGCTGGACTCACTACTCTTCCCCGGCTTCGTCGCAGACCTCGGAGTGACTCACCTACGCGAACTGCCGCGCTACCTTGCGGCGGCCACCATTCGACTGGAGTCGCTGCCGGCCAGCGCCGACCGCGACCGAAACGGAATGGACGCCCTCGACCGGGTCTACGCCGCATACGAACGAATGCTGGCGTCGATCCGTCCGGAGCGCCATCACCGCCCGGACGTGGACGCCATTCACTGGATGATCGAAGAGCTACGCGTGAGCTTGTTCGCTCAATCGTTGGGCACGCCGGTGGCGGTGTCCGAGAAGCGAATCCTCAAGATGATGGACGGCGTACTGCGCTCGCGCTGACACCGAACGGTGCCATCAGGAGCTGCGGTCAGGGTCCTCTGCCTCGGCCTTCGATGCCTGATGCTCGCGGAGTTCCTTGATCTCGCGCGCGAAGTCGTCAGCAGAACTGAAGGATCGGTACACCGAGGCGAAACGCAGGTAGGCGACTTCGTCCAGGTCGCGGAGTGGACCCAGGATGGCGAGCCCGACCTCGTTGCTGGGGATCTCGGCAGAACCGGAGGCACGTACGGCGTCCTCCACCTGTTGCGCCAGAAGATTCAAGGCGTCGTTGTCGACCTGACGCCCCTGGCACGCACGGCGAACACCGCGCACCACCTTTTCGCGACTGAAGGGCTCCGTGACGCCACTTCGCTTCACCACGGACAGGATTGCCGTTTCGACGGTCGTGAACCTGCGACCGCATTCGGGGCAGGATCGGCGTCTGCGAATCGCCTGGCCCTCGTCTGCCTCACGCGAATCGACTACACGTGAATCAGGGTGCCGGCAGAAAGGGCAATGCATGGCGGTTCCTTCGTCGTAGCCGACGCGACCGCGACTTTCCGCAACGAATGCACGATGCCGACGCGACCACGCAAGGTGGTGTGACTGACAGCATTCGAGAATACTCGCTCGACTCGCATCATCACGCATGCATCCGCCCTTGCGGGTCAGCTCTACGGTGCCGGAACCACGAGGCTCTGACCCGAGTGGAGCGAGGAGTTCGACAGCGCATTGAGATCCATGATCCGATCGACCACCTGCCCTGCCGGCAGCTGAGGCGCGATTCGAGCGGCAACATCGGTCAACGACTCGCCTGAGCCCACCTGAACGACCTCTGTCGTTTCGGTCAGCCCTGCTTCGCCGCTCGCTGTCACCGCATAGGCCACGACACCGAAACCCAGAAGAATTGCGGTGGTGGCCAGAACGGTCATCAGCATCGTGCGCCAACTGACGTCCACATCGACCGAGTGATGGTCGGCCTGCGATACCCGGACGTGATCCGCGCGGTAGCGGACGGCACCGGAGTCCGGTCGTCGCGGATCCCGGCGCCGCTCCGCGATCCGCCGCTCCCGAACCACATCCGCCCGGACGACATCCGCCTCGCGTCCGAATTCTGCCTCCGCGTAACCCACCGCTCGCCTGTTCAGAACCGCGCTGCTCATCTGGTACCTCCGGTAGTCGATCACCCTGTTCGATCAGACGTTCGAAAGAACGTATGTTCGATTTCTACCACGGCGGTCCGACAATGTCGCCATTTCCGGCGACACGAATCGAACAAATGTTTGATAACGGCTGGAGAAGTCGCTAGATTCGTGGCAGAACGCACAGCAGGGACCACCCGAGCCCACACCGAAGCCCGCACCCACGACCGCGCACCCACGGAGGCACGCAGCATGAAGGACGACAGCTCGCCCGAAGATTCGAACGTGGCAGGTGCGGCCGCAGGGTCCAGCGCCGACAGCGCCCCGAATCCTGCCGAGCTCACCGACCGTCAGCGGCGCGTCCTCGAAGTCATTCGTGCGTCGGTCACCGAACGCGGATACCCGCCGAGCATCCGCGAGATAGGTGACGCCGTGGGGCTCACCTCCACTTCGTCGGTGGCCCACCAGATGCGCACACTCGAACGCAAGGGATTCTTGCGTCGGGACCCCAATCGCCCTCGCGCCGTCGACGTTCGCGGCCTCGACGAGGTTGCAGCGGACGTAGCCGCCGGCGCTCAGCCCGCGCGGACCATGCGCCCCACTCTCGTCGCCCAGAATGCACCGGAGGGTGCAGACGGCGCGGCTCTACCGGAACCCACGTTCGTTCCGGTCCTGGGCCGGATCGCAGCGGGCGGGCCGATTCTGGCAGAGGAGGCCGTGGAGGACGTGTTCCCACTTCCGCGCGAGTTGGTCGGCCAGGGCTCACTTTTCCTGCTGAAGGTCGTCGGTGAATCGATGGTCGACGCCGCCATCTGCGACGGTGACTACGTCGCCGTCCGCCAGCAGAACGTCGCGGACAACGGCGACATCGTTGCTGCGATGATCGACGGAGAGGCCACCGTGAAGACGTTCAAGCGCACGGACAAAGAGGTGTGGCTGATGCCGCACAACGAGTTGTTCGACCCCATTCCCGGCAACGACGCCGTGATCCTCGGGAAGGTCGTCACCGTCGTACGCAAGATCTGAACCACGAATACGCGAAAGGGCCGTCCGATTGCTCGGACGGCCCTTTCGCTGTCGAAAGATGCCGGCGGTCAGAGATTCAGGCCACGGCCGATGATCTCTTTCATGATTTCGGTGGTGCCACCGTAGATGGTCTGCACGCGGGAGTCCATGTATGCCTTGGCGATCGGGTACTCCTTCATGTAGCCGTACCCGCCGTGGAGCTGAAGACACCGGTCGATCAGACGCACCTGAGCCTCGGTGGTCCACCACTTCGCCATGGCTGCTTCCTGAACGGTGAGCTTCTCGGCGTTGAGTTGTTCGATGAACTTGTCCACGAGCACTCGTGCGGCCGTTGTCTCGGTGGCGAGTTCGGCAAGAACGAATCGCGTGTTCTGGAAGCTTCCGATCGACTTGCCGAAGGCCTTACGGTCTCGGCAGTACTGAATGGTCATGTCCAGGGCGGACTCCATCGCCGCAACGGCGACCACGGCGATCGAAAGGCGTTCCTGCGGCAAGTTCTTCATCAGATACAGGAAGCCCATGCCCTCCTCGCCGAGGAGGTTCGAGCCCGGAATCCGCACGTCGGTGAAGGACAGTTCTGCAGTGTCCTGGGCCTTCATCCCGATCTTGTCGAGGTTACGGCCGCGCTCGAATCCCTCCATTCCGCGCTCCACGACGAACAGGCTGAATCCCTGGGCGCCCTTGTCGGGGTCGGTACACGCGACCACGATCACGATGTCGGCGTTGATTCCGTTCGTGATGAACGTCTTGGACCCGTTGAGGATCCAGTCGTCACCGTCGCGCACGGCACGGGTCTTGATGCCCTGCAGATCACTGCCCGTTCCCGGCTCTGTCATGGCAATGGCGCTGATCAGTTCACCCGAAGAGAAGCCGGGCAGCCAGCGCTGCTTCTGCTCGTCGTTGGTGAGGTCGAGCAGGTAGGGCGCCACCACATCGTTGTGCAGGGTGAAGCCGATGCCACTGCACCCGGCCCTCGTGGTCTCCTCCGTGACGATCGCGTTGTACCGGAAGTCCCGTACTCCCCCGCCGCCGTACTCCTCGGGCACGGCGGTGCTCAGATAGCCCTGCTTCCCGGCCTCGACCCACACACTGCGGTCGACGATGTTCTGCTCTTCCCACTGTGCGTGGAACGGTTCGACATGTTGAGCCAAGAACTTGCGGTACGACTCACGGAAAAGTTCGTGCTCAGGCTCGAACAGGGTGCGATCCACGTCGGCTCCTCGTAGCGGTAGTTGTCGTGCAGTGCTGAATGCAAGGCTGCGTCCGCGCAGCTGTTTCCTCGACGGTAAGCCCGATCACACCCCTGAGGGAGGACCGAGACGATCAGGAATCGTGACCGGCCCGCGATCGCCCGAGGGAACCGAGTCTGCGCATGACGGGGTACGCCACCAGAATCCCCACCGAACCCCAGGCAATACCGCCGAGCTCGACGGATCCGATCTTCAACGTCAGGTCACCGACGCCGGCGACCAGGGCGGCAGCCACGACGGACAGATTCACCGGGTCGGTGAAGTCGACTTTCGCCTCCATCCAGATGCGGACGCCCAGGACCCCGATGAGCCCGTACAGAACCAAGGTCGCCCCGCCGATCACACCGTCCGGCACCGTGAACACGAGCGCCCCGAACTTCGGTGAGAACGCAAGCACTGCTGCCGTCGCCGCGGCAACCCAGTACGCCGCTGTCGAATACACGCGGGTCGCCGCCATGACCCCGATGTTCTCCGCGTAGGTGGTCGTACCCGAACCCCCACCCAGGCCGGCAATGGTGGTGGCAAGACCGTCGGCCAGCAGAGCGTCGCCCGCGACGTCGTCCAGGGTGCGACCGGTCATAGCGGCCACCGCCTTGACGTGGCCCACGTTCTCCGCGACGAGAACGATCACCACCGGAAGCGTCAACGCCACCACCGACCATTCGAAGGCCGGCGCTCGGAACTCGGGCCAGCCGAACCACGCGGCCTCACGCAACGCAGTCGAGCGCTCGTCCGCGATTCCGCCGACGAGAGCAGCGAAGATCCAGCCGACGATCACACCGACCAGAATTCCCAGCCGGCCGAGAAGCCCGGGGCCCACAACCGTCACGAGAAGTATGGAGAACAGTGTCACTCCGGCAACGAGTGGTTGCGCCTCGAACGAGTCCACCGCCGTGGGTGCGAGATTCAGTCCGATCAGCGCGACCACGGCACCCGTGACAACGGGTGGCATGACGATGTCTATGAGTCTCGGACCGACGACCTTCACGATCACGCCCACCACGGCCAGGAGCAGACCCGCCGCCATGACACCGCCGAGTTGAGCGGCGGGCCCCGACGCCTGCGCTGCGGACAGTGGGGCGATGAACGCGAACGACGAACCCAGGTAGCTCGGGATCCGCCCCCTCGTGATCACCAGGAACAGCGCGGTTCCGATACCGGAGAACAGCAGGGTCGTGGTCACCGGGAAGCCTGTGATGGTGGGGACCAGCAAAGTCGCGCCGAACATCGCGATGACGTGCTGCATCCCGATCCCGATGGTCCGCGGCCAGCTCAGACGTTCGTCCGGGGCCACCACCTCCCCCGCGGTGATGCGCTTTCCGTCGCCGTGAACCCGCCATGTCAACGGTCCGGAATGGGACGTACCCGTGCGAGCTACTGCCGGGGTCTCAGGTTCTGCCACAGCGAAATAGTAGGCGTCCTGGCCTACGGACGAGACAGGTACAGCGCCTCGCGCGCCGCCGAGCGCGCGGCGTCCGGCCCGTCCGAGTCGAGAGCAGCCTCGGCCGCCCGCTCGCACGCAGACATCGTCGTCGCACCCACTTTCGCGCCCACCCGCGCGACGGCGGCGGCCGCACACGAGAGCGACGTGACTCCCATTCCGGTCAGCACGCACGCGAGCAACGGATCTGCGGCAGCCTCACCGCACACTCCCACTGGCTTGTTCACCTTTCGCCCCGCCGAGGCGGCCGACGCGACAAGGGCAAGAACCGCCGGCTGCCACGGATCGGTCAATGCAGCGAGGTCGGAGGACATTCGATCGACCGCCATCGTGTACTGGGTGAGATCGTTGGTCCCGATCGACAGGAAGTCGACGTGGCGCAGCAGGCGGTCGGCGTGCAATGCCGCCGCCGGAACTTCGATCATCGCTCCCGGCACCAGATCACGAGACCGGACCGAGGCTGCGAACGACTCCGCTTCGGCCACCGTCGCCACCATCGGCGCCATCACGGACGGGCGGTTACCCGTTCGGGCGGCGGCCAGGGCGATCGCATCGAGTTGCCGCTCGAGGATTCCCGGCTCCTGCGCCGCGATGCGGATTCCCCGGACACCGAGAGCCGGGTTCGGCTCTGCCTGGTGGTTCACGAATCGCAGTGGCTTGTCCGAACCCGCGTCGAGCGTTCGAATCACGACCTTGCGCCCTCCGAACGCGTCCAGGACCTGGCCGTAGATCTCGGCTTGCTCCTCGACCGTCGGTTCGGTGTCGCGATCGAGGAAGCACAGCTCGGTGCGGAAGAGTCCGACTCCTTCCGCAGCGGTTCCACGAGCAGCCCGCGCGCCGGCACCGTCCTGGACGTTGGCAAGCATCGCGACCGCAGTGCCGTCGCTCGTACGACCGGGCCCGGCCCATGCCGCCACTCGCGCAGCCTCTTCGACGGCTGCATCCACGCGTTCACGCGCGTCGTCGGGATCCGGGTCGACGGTGAGCGATCCGGCTCCCCCGTCGACGAGAACGAATCGATCGGTATCGATGCGTTCGAGATCGCGAACCGCGACCACACAGGGGATTCCCAACTGCCGCGCAATGATCGCCGTATGACTCGTCGGGCCACCGAGGACGGTAGCGATCCCCACGATGCGAGCGGGGTCGAGGCCGGCGGTGTCCGCGGGCGCGAGGTCTTCGGCACACAACACGGCCGGGTGCGGAGAAGTGGGAACCCCGGGCTCCGGGAGCCCGGAGAACTCGGCGACGACGCGATCCCGGACGTCGCGCAGGTCGGTCACGCGCTCGGCCATCAATCCCCCCATCTGGGTGAACAGGACCGTGAACTGTTCGGTTGCCGAAGCAGCCGCCTCGGCGGCAGGCGATCCGGCCTCTATCGACTTGTCGACCGCACCGAGCCAGCCGCGGTCCTCGGCGAGTGCCGCATTGGCACTGAGCACCTCCGCAGCGACTCCACCTGCCGCGGCGCCCCGCTCCCGCAGCCGGAGTGCCACTGCGGCTGCCGCTTCCCGGAATCGGGTCTTCTCCGCGCCGCGCTCCGCTTCCGCGATCCTCGGACCACCGCCGGTCGACTCCGGCCTCGGCGATGCCCAGACGACTGGTGCATATGCGACACCCGGCACGGCGGGGGTGCCGACGAGGGCAACGGCTCGGGTCATGGAGTCCTCCTGAACTGACTACTCACTGCTGCGGACTGCCCACTACTGCCGACGAGGGCGCCCGATTCGATCGACTGTGATGTAGATTACGCATTCGTATTGACATGTCAACACATACGGGCGTAAAACAACATAAGACAACATCCGCTGTGACGGGACGCACAGTCGACAGAACGAAGACCGGAGATCCGTGTACCAAGAAGAACGCCAACAGTCGGTGGCCACGCTCATCACCCAGCGTGGCCGCGTCTCCGTGCTGGAGTTGGCGGATCGTTTCGGTGTCACCACGGAAACAGTGCGCCGCGACCTCGCGGTCCTCGAGCGACTCGGCCACGTACGCCGTGTCCACGGTGGCGCAGTACCCACCGGATCGGTGACGGTAGGCGAACCAGGGCTTGCAGAACGCGACGGCACTCGTGCAGATCAGAAAGATCGAATCGCACGGGCTGCGGTCTCCTTCCTTCCCTCGCCCGGCGGCAGCGTGCTCTTCGATGCGGGCACCACGACCGCACGCATGATCACAGAACTTCCCACCTCGCCCAACCTCACGGCCGTGACCAACTCGGTCCCGATCGCCGCTCGCCTTGCGGCCTTCAGCACGGTCGAACTCCATCTGCTGGGCGGACGGGTACGGGGTGTCACGCAGGCCGCGGTGGGCGCCGAGGTTCTTCGAGTACTCGCAGGCCTTCGTGTGGACGTGGCCTTCGTGGGGACGAACGCTCTCACCGTCGCGCACGGCCTCTCGACCCCCGACTCGGACGAGGCCGCGGTCAAGCGGGCAATGGTCGAGGCCGCCAGAACTGTTGTCGTCACTGCAGATTCATCGAAGATCGGACGTGAACATCTGATCAGCTTCGCTCCCATCGGTGCGGTCGATGTGCTGGTCACCGACGCCGACATCGACCGGGACGACAAAACCGAACTGGAACGACAGGGAATCGAGGTGGTGATCGCGTGATCGTCACGGTGACAGCCAACCCCAGCATCGACCGCACGATCACACTCGGCGATCGCTTACAGCGGGGCACGGTCCTTCGCGCCGAGGCCTCCTCGAACGACCCCGGAGGAAAGGGAGTGAACGTCTCGCGGGCGCTCGCTGCAGCGAACCTCGACACCATCGCGCTGCTTCCCGGCAACGCCGACGACCCGCTCCTGGCAGCAATGGCCGCCGCAGGAATCATGTACCGGGCGGTCCCGGCCGCCGGTCCTGCCCGAACCAACATCACGGTGACCGAACCGGACGGGACGACGACCAAGATCAACGAGCCCGGTCCGGCCACCCCGGAATCCACACTCCGCTACCTGGAGGCCGACATCGTCGCTCTCGCCCGTAATGCGGAGTGGGTGGTCCTTTCCGGCTCCTTGCCGCCGCTCGTCCCGGCCGGCTGGTACGCCGACGTCGTCGTCGCATTGCGTACCGCGCTCCGCGGCACCGGGTGCAGGGTTGCCGTCGACACGTCCGACGCGCCGTTGAGCGCACTGGTGCAGCGCTTCCCCGAAGCAGCTCCCGATCTGATCAAACCGAACGGCGAGGAGCTCGCCCACATCTGCGGCATCGCCCCCGAACTACTCGAAGCAGCTGCGATCGAGGGCGACACGACCACGACCGTCGAAGCGGCTCGCAGGCTCCTGACAGAAGGGGTCGGCGCCGTCCTCGCCACGCTCGGGCCTGCCGGCGCGGTACTCGTCACACCGGACGGAGCCTGGCGGGCGACACCTCCACCGACCGTCGCCCGCAGCACGGTGGGCGCCGGGGATTCGTCCCTCGCCGGCTATCTGAGCGCACAACTAGGCGGAGCAGACCCGGCAACGTGCCTTCGCACCGCCGTCGCCTACGGCAGCGCGGCCGCCGCCTTGCCTGGCACCTCCGCACCGACTCCCGATCAGATCGACCTCGACGCCGTCGTCGTCACCGATCTCGCCCCCGCAACCGACCTCGCTTGACCTCCTGCCCGAGCGCGAAGGAATCATCATGTCCACTCCGGTCCCCGCACACGAGCCGGCCGTCATCGTCGACGACCTGGTCTCTCTCGACACCGACCTCGGATCCTCGACGAGCGAGGTCGTCTCGGCCCTTTCCATACGACTTGCCGAGAACGGCCGCGCAACCAATGCCGCCGACCTCGAAGAAGCCGCACTGGCGCGAGAAGCTCAGTCGGCCACCGGCCTTCCCGGCGGTATCGCGATTCCACACTGCCGATCTGCCGCAGTGACCAGTGCCTCGCTCGCGTTCGCACGTCTCGAACCGAAGGTGGATTTCGGTGCACCGGACGGCCCCGCCGATCTCGTGTTCCTCATCGCGGCCCCGGAGGGCGCCGGCGCGGAGCACATGAAACTCCTGTCGTCGTTGGCCAGGGCGCTGGTTCGCCCGGACTTCGTCGGCTCACTTCGCGAGGCGCAATCCCCCACCGACGTCGTGGAACTCGTGAACGGCGTCCTCGCGCCGGCACCGAAGGCAGCCACGACCGAACCCGAAGCGGCACCGGTCGCGACATCGAATACACCGGTCGAGGCCGCGCCCGCGGAGTCGAAGAGTCGAATCGTGGCGATCACCGCCTGCCCGACCGGCATTGCGCACACCTACATGGCTGCCGATGCACTGAAGGCTGCCGGAGAACGGGCCGACGTCGAAATCCAGGTCGAGACCCAGGGATCGAGCGGTAGCACACCACTCTCACCTCAGGTGATAGCCGATGCGTCGGCCGTCATCTTCGCAACCGATGTGGGGGTCAAGGGCAAGGAACGCTTCGCCGGCAAACCTGTGGTGGCTTCCGGCGTCAAACGAGCGATCAACGAACCCGACACGATGATCGCCGAGGCGGTGCACGCAGGCACCAACCCGTCCGCGACCACGGTCGACGCCGGCGCCTCGGGCACGACGGACGAAGACGAAGCCGGGACGGTCGGATTCGGTACGCACCTGCGCCAGGTACTGCTCACAGGCGTCAGCTACATGATCCCCTTCGTCGCCGCCGGCGGACTGCTCATCGCGCTCGGGTTCCTCCTCGGCGGCTACGAGATCTCCGATCCCGCGGAGAGCATCGTCCTCGACAATTCGCTCGGCAACCTCCCTGACGGAGGTCTCCGCATCTATCTGGGCGCTGTGCTCTATCAATTGGGGACTCTGGCGTTCAGCTTCCTGGTTCCCGCTCTCGCCGGCTACATCTCGTATGCCATTGCCGACCGGCCCGGCCTCGCACCAGGATTCACGGCAGGTGCCGTGGCGGTGTTCGTTGGCGCCGGGTTCATCGGTGGTCTCGTCGGTGGTCTGATCGCCGGTGTCGTTGCGCTCTGGATCGGCCGGATACGGGTACCGCAGTGGTTGCGCGGCCTCATGCCTGTCGTGATCATTCCGCTCTTCGCCACCTTGTTCGTGGGCGCTCTGATGTTCCTCGTCCTCGGTCGGCCGCTGGCCGCGATCACCAACGGCCTCACCGATTGGCTGGGCGGATTGTCCGGCAGTTCGGCCGTCGCCCTCGGTGTCATTCTGGGCCTGATGATGTGCTTCGACCTCGGTGGTCCGGTCAACAAGGCGGCGTACGCATTCGCTGTCGCAGGGCTCAACGTGGACGATGTCGCCACCCTGCGCATCATGGCCACCGTGATGGCTGCCGGAATGGTGCCACCCCTTGCGATGGCTCTCGCCTCGACAGTCCTCCGGCCGCGCATGTTCAGTGAAGCCGAACGCGAGAACGGTAAGGCCGCGTGGCTTCTCGGATCCGCATTCATCTCGGAAGGCGCGATCCCGTTCGCCGCAGCCGATCCACTACGCGTCATACCGTCGATGATGGCCGGTGGAGCCGTGACGGGCGCCCTTGTCATGACCTTCGACGTGACTCTCAGCGCCCCGCACGGCGGCTTCCTCGTGTTCTTCGCGATCACGAACTTTCTCTGGTTCGTCCTTGCGATCGCCGCGGGAACCGTCGTCGGCGCCGTCCTCGTCGTCCTGGCGAAAGTACTCGTTCGGAAGAAGGCCGCAGAGGCCCCCGAAGTCGATACCGATGTCGACAACCATGCCGTTGTCGCCTGACCCGGCTCCATGAATTCAACAGCGTTCGACCGAAGAAGGAGACACCATGCCCAGTAAGACCGTTGCCGTCGGTTCGTCGATCGGCCTGCACGCCCGGCCCGCAGCCGTGATCGCGGATGCCGTCGCAGAATCCGGCGTACCCGTCACTCTCGCAGTCGCGGGCGGTGAACCGGTCGATGCCGGATCTGCATTGCTGATCATGACTCTCGGTGCCACCCAGGGCACCGAGGTGGTCGTGGACACCGAGGACGCCGAGACTCTCGACAAGATCGCAGCGCTCGTGTCTGCGGACCTCGACGCCTGAATCGCGTCTAACGCGAACGTTGCCGTCGGCGAACCAGGAACCACCCCAGGGCGCCGGCGGCGACAACGGCGATTGCGCCGACGACCCACGGCGCCGCCGATTCGGTAGCGTCCGACGAGTCCGACCCGGTGCCGTCGGAATCGGTGTCCGCAACGAGATCGGTTGCCCCTCGAAGTATCTGAACGGGGGGTAGCGGGCCCCCGCGAGACTCCGACGCGATCAGCAGATCACCGTCTTCGGTGAAGGCCACTGCCTCACCTTGAGGCTGGCTCGGCAACGGAACCCGCACAGGCTCACCGGCAGTCAGAGCTACGCCCACGTCTCCATCCGACACCGGAAACAGATACACGTCCGAGTAGCTCCGTACCGCGGCCACTTTCCCGTCGGCCGAGACTGCGCCACCGGTGAACATGACCGACCCGATGGCGCCCTCTTCCTGGGTCGCGGAAACGTCGACGTCGCCGACCTTCTCGAGCCGCGAAGGGCCGGGCGTCGGCAGATCGTCCACACTCGCACCTCCGACGGGGCGATAGACACCGCTCGTTCCCAAGACGTTCTTGGTCACGATCAACGGAACGCCGTCCGGCTGAATCAGGAGGGTCTCGGCGTCGTGTGGACCGTCGGGGTAGGTCAGCCGGTGTAGCTCCCCGGCACCCGACTTCTGGTCCACTCTCGTCAGCGCGACTGTCTCGCGGCGATGATCGTTGTCACCGGTGTCGCCCAACCACACATCACCGCCACGCGCTGACAGGTCCTCGACGTCGTACGGATCCACCGGTACCGGAATCCACTCCGAGACGGCACACGATCGGTCCATGACGGCAACTGCGTCGTCCGAACCGCTGTCGCCGATCGCGAACAACTTGTCGCCGGTGGCGACGAGTCCGGACAGCTCGGCCAGCTTCGGGTCGGTCGGCGTGCACAGCGTGTCGAACGCGGCTGGTTCCGGAACTGTCGGTTGCGCGGCCGCGGGTGCTGCGCCCAGCACAACGAGGGACGCCGCCGAAACGAGTGGCGCGTATCGAAATCTATGCACTGTGGGCGTACTCGACGAGCGCCGAAGCAAGGGCTTCCGGGACACGGGCCCGGACTCTCGTGCCGTCCTCGTCGTGTGTGGAGGTGAGGATCTGCCCATCCGAGTGGATGCGAGCCATCAGGTCGCCGCGGGTGTAAGGCAGCAGAACGCTCACCTCGACCTCCGGACGGACCAGAACCTCGCTCAACAACTCCCTGAGTTCGGCGACTCCCTCGCCGGTCCGGGCCGAAACGAATGCGGCGCCTGGAAGGAGTCCACGAAGCTGAGTGAGTACGACGGGATCGGCAGCGTCGATCTTGTTGACGATGATCAACTCCGGCGGCGCAGGCAGGTCCGTCTCGCGAACGACGTCTGTGATCACCTCGCGCACGGCCTTGATCTGATCGGTCGGCAGCGGATCCGATCCGTCCACGACATGCAGCAGCAGATCTGCGTCCGTGACCTCTTCGAGAGTCGAGCGGAACGCCTCGACGAGCTGGGTGGGCAGGTGCCGTACGAATCCGACCGTGTCGGTGAGGATGTACTCGCGGCCGTCATCGAGCGCCGCACGCCTCGACGTCGGATCGAGGGTCGCGAACAGCGCGTTCTGAACGAGCACCCCCGCGCCCGTCAGAGAATTGAGCAAGCTCGACTTGCCGGCGTTGGTATATCCGACGATCGCGACGGACGGGATCTCGCTACGCACGCGCCGCGTACGTTTCGTGTCACGCGCCGCCTTCATACCCCTGATCTCGCGGCGCAACTTGGCCATGCGCTCGCGGATTCGCCGACGGTCGGTCTCGATCTTCGTCTCACCGGGGCCACGCAGACCCACGCCGCCGTTGCTGCCGGCCCGGCCACCGGCCTGCCTCGACATGGATTCGCCCCAACCACGCAGACGCGGGAGCATGTACTCCATCTGGGCCAACGCGACCTGCGCCTTGCCTTCACGCGACGTGGCGTGCTGGGCGAAGATGTCGAGAATGAGTGCGGTCCGGTCGATGACCTTGACCTTCACGATCTTCTCGAGCGCGGTGAGCTGAGCAGGAGTCAGTTCACCGTCGCAGACGACGGTGTCCGCGCCCGTCGAGAGGACCACCTCACGCAGCTGCTCGGCCTTGCCCGACCCGATGTAGGTGGCCGCGTCCGGTTTGTCCCTGCGCTGCACCAGCCCCTCGAGAACCTCGGATCCCGCAGTCTCGGCGAGAGCAGCCAGCTCGGCCATGCTCGACTCGGCCTGCTCTGCGGAGCCCTGGTTCCAGACACCCACCAGCACGACGCGCTCGAGGCGCAGCTGGCGATATTCGACCTCGGTGACATCGGCGAGCTCGGTGGAGAGACCGCCGACACGGCGCAGCGCACTGCGGTCGTCGAGCTGCATATCACCGACGGAAGGTGACTGTTCGGATTCGTGTGTGTTCGTCATACACCACCATGATCCCACGGATCATCGACAGAGTGCACCTTCTTTACCTGCGGCGAAGTCAGGCGAGCTGCGCCCACCACCGCTCGTCGAGCACTCCCGTCGCGACGAGCCGTGACGGACCGCGCAACGTGGCATTGCCGTCGGCGTATCCGACCGTCACTTCCCCACCGGGCACTCGAACACGAACTTCGCCCGCATCCGCTCCGCCGTGACGCAGTGCAGCGACCGCGGCGGCGACCGTGCCGGTTCCGCAGGATCGAGTCTCGCCCACACCTCGCTCGTGCACCCGCATCGAGACTGCCCCGTCCACCAGTGGTGTGACGATCTCGATGTTGACGCCGTGCGGGAAGAATCCTGGGTCGAAGCCGGGTGAGACCGTGAGATCGAGGGCGCCGAGTGCGGCGTCCGTCAATTCCTCGACACACGCCAGGTGCGGGTTTCCGACGTCGATACCCAACCCGGTGAACACTCGGCCGTCGACCGTCGCCGTGCTGGTGCCGAACTCGTGCACCGCACCCATGTCGACGGTGACGTCACCTGTCCAGCCGTCCGCCTCGTGCACTGTCACCGGGCGTGCGCCGGCACGCGAGCCCACGACGAACTCCTCCCGCTGCTCGAATCCACTCGAACGGAGGTAGTGCGCGAACACTCGAACGCCGTTGCCGCACATCTCCGCAATCGAACCGTCGCTGTTGCGGTAGTCCATGAACCAGTCCTCCGCCGACAGACCGTCCGGCACGTCGGGCAGCACCCCGGCATCCGTCAGCGCGCCGACGCGCGCGACTCGCAACACGCCGTCTGCTCCGAGACCGCGCTGTCGATCACACAGGGCAGCGACCCGGTCCGGAGTCAGATCGATCCGAACATCGAGATCCGGGAGTACGACGAAGTCGTTCTCGGTCCCGTGGCCCTTGCTGAAATCCATGCCGACAAGCCTAACTACGTAGCTCGCCGCGCGCCGAGTCGCCGCTGCCTCGCGATTTCGTAGAGACCGACTGCGCCTGCCGAAGGCGCACCCAACGAGCTCGCCGCTCCGCCGATCGGAATGTTCACCACGGCGTCGCACGCCTGCCGCCACGCCGCGCTCATACCCCGCGTCTCGTTACCCACCACCAGCAGCGTGCCGGTCGTGAAATCGTGATCGTCGATCACGACCGATCCGTCCTCGTCCGTGCCCACCACCGTCAGGGCGGTGCCGTTCTCGGCAAGCGAGTCACGGAAAGCGAGCACTTCGTCGACGGAGGACACCGTGATGACGGGCAACGCGAACAACGACCCCGTCGACGCGCGCACCGATTGCGGATCGTAAGGATCGGCGCCGTGCCCGACGACCACGACGGCATCCGCACCGAAGGCGTTGGCGGTCCTGATCAACGTGCCCAGGTTGCCCGGTGAACTCGGCCTGTCGAACACGACGACGAGCGGTCGCTCACCGAGGCGAAGATCCCGAAGACGTGGGTGCCTGGTGTGCGCCACGGCGATGAGCTCCGGCGCAGTGCCGTCCTTCTCCCCCAGCTCGGCCATCAGCTCGGCGCCCACGCCGATGTGCTCCACCCCACCACGTTCGATCAGCCCGCGTGCCCAGTCCGACAGCGACGGCCCGCCCATGCGGTGCAACAGTGCTTCGATCGGCCAATCCTGGTCGAACGCGACGTTCAGTGGTCGCACGCCCTGGATCAGAAAGCGTCCTGCGCGGGTTCGCTTGGTGCGATTGCCCAGAAACGACTCCCACTGCTGGAACCGAGCGTTGCGTGTGGTCACCAGAAGTTTCGCCGAACCCTTGCCGGCTCCACCTCTCGGGGCCGAACGTCTCGGTGGCGGTGTGCGGCTCATTCGTCTCCTTCGACAGCATTACGGGTGAGAGCGGCGTGCGCCTCCAGCGCAGCCGACAGAAGCTGCGGATCGTCACCGTCGACCCATTCGATGCGTGGATCGCGGCGAAACCACGATCGTTGCCTACGCACATATCGCCGGGTACCGATGAACGTTCGCTCCTGCGCTTCGGCCAAGTCGTATTCTCCGTCCAGATGGGCCAACACCTGCGCGTAGCCGATTGCACGCTGGGCGGTGACGCCCTCGCGCAGGCCCACCTCGATCAGCTCCTGCACCTCGGAAACCAGCCCCCGATCGAACATCACCTGCGTGCGCAAGCGAATCCGCTCGTCCAACCCTGTGGTGTCGCGATCGACCCCGATGATGTGGGTGCCCCATCGTGGGTCACCGATGGTGGGCGCGGAAGCGGCGAAGGGCTTGCCGGTGAGCTCTACCACCTCCAGAGCACGCACGATTCGACGCGAGTCGGTGGGAAGAATCGATGCGGCTGCGGCAGGGTCCGCCTCGACGAGTTTCCGATGTACCGCCACCACCCCACCGTCGGCGAGGACTGCCTCCCACTTGGCGCGAACCTCTGGATCGGTCGCGGGGAAAGACCATTCGTCGAGCAGCGCCTGTACGTACATCATCGATCCGCCGACGATGATCGGAACTGCGCCGCGGGCGAGGATCGCCTCGACGTCCTCGGCTGCGTTCTGCTGGTACGTCGCGACGGTCGCCGTCTCCGTGACGTCCAATACGTCGAGCTGATGATGGGTGATGCCACGCCGCTCGTCCGGCGTCAGCTTCGCAGTTCCGATGTCCATTCCGCGATACAGCTGCATCGCGTCGATGTTGACGATCTCGCCGCCCCACCGCTGGGCAAGGTCGAGAGCGAGATCCGACTTGCCCGTCGCAGTCGGACCGACGACCGCGACCGGCGTGCTCGGTCGCTCACCTCGCTTCGCGGCATCACCGTGCTTCCCGAGATCGGTCACGCCCACCACATCCCCACGTGATACCCGACTCCGTACGGCGCGCCCACGTACTCGGTGGACGTTCGTGACGGCAGCGCACCCTCGAACACCCCGGCCAGGACCTGCCAGGCGACGCGTCCGCCGATCCCGAAGCGTCGGGCCGTTTCGGGCGTCAGCTCCGTCAATTCGCGGATGTCTCCGCTCGACAGCGCACCGTCCATCCGCGCCTGGACCGGCTCCGCGCCTGGATCGAATGCGCCGGGCGCCTTGGGCGTGAGGGTGTTCGATCCATCCCCGATCACCAGGAGACCACGCGGCGTGTCGCCGCGATCCAGTTCGGCACGCAATCGCTCCCCTTGCGCCCGGCAGTCCGCGGGCGACAGATCGTCCGAGAAGAGCCGCACCTCCATCTCGACGCTCGGGGCATAGTTACCGCGCAGCCAGCCCGCGACGAGTGCAGCGAGAGGCAGTTCCGGCTCGACATCCGTCGCGCCCACGGCGCCGAACGACACCTCGATGTCCGCGCCGAAGCCACGAAACGTTCCCCGTTTCGGTGCACCGAAGTGCGCGGATGATCCGACACCGACAGCAATCCAGTCGGTCGATTCGCCGGCCAAAGCATTCACGACCCGGCCTGCCGCGTCGCGTAGATCTGCCGTCTCGTCCGCAGCCCGGCCTGCCAGTTCGGGGACGAGAATAGGCGGTGACGGAACAAGGGCAGCTGCGGCGAACACGAGGGCAACGCTATCCGACCGAGATCGGTCCGACCCTGCCCGTCTCCTCTGATTCAATAGTGATCAGAACCCATACCGGGTTGAATAGAGCAAGAACGCGATCAGGCGGCCGTGTCGCGCGGCAGAGATGAGGAACCGATGACCGACAACAGCCACGTCACTCCCACCCCCAAGCCTGGCGCACCCAAGCCCGGAGCACCCAAGCCCGGCGGCCCGAAACCCGGCGCGCCCAAGCCCGGTCCGGCGGCTCATATCGCACCCACTCCCGTACCCATCGTCGTCGTGAGCGATCCCAGCAAGTTCGGCCGGGTCGACGACGACGGCACTGCGTGGGTCACAACGCCCGACGGCGAGCGCCAGATCGGCTCCTGGCAGGCCGGCGACGCCGCAGAGGGACTCGCGCACTTCGGTCGTCGATTCGACGACCTCGCAACGGAGGTCGGTCTGCTGGAAGCCCGGCTCACCTCTGGAGCGGGCGATGCGAAGAAGACGAAGTCCGCCGCTGTGGCGCTGGCGGAATCCCTTCCCACTGCCGCCGTGATCGGCGATATTCCCGCGCTCGCAGCCCGGTTGGACATCGTGATCGCCGAGTCGGAGGTCGCGGCCGAGCACGCGAAGCAGGAGAAGGAACAGTCGCGGCAGGAACACACCGCCCGCAAGGAAGCCCTCGCTGCGGAGGCCGAGCAGATCGGCGCCGAATCCACCCAGTGGAAGGTCGCCGGCGACCGCCTGCGCGAGATCCTCGACGAGTGGAAGACGATCCGTGGTGTGGACCGCAAGGTCGACGACGGACTGTGGAAGCGATACTCGAAAGCTCGCGAAGCCTTCAACCGCCGTCGCGGTGCCCACTTCGCCGAACTCGACCGGGATCGGGCCACGGCGCGGACGAAGAAGGAAGACCTCGTTGCCCGTGCCGAAGCGATGTCCGATTCCACCGATTGGGGTGGGACCGCGGCCGCGTTCCGTGAACTCCTCGTCGAGTGGAAGGCGGCCGGAAGGGCACCTCGTGACGCGGACGACGCCCTCTGGAAGCGTTTCAAAGGCGCGCAGGACGTGTTCTTCGGAGCCCGCAATGCGGTCGCGTCGGAGCGCGATGCCGAATTCGAACAGAATGCCGTCGCGAAGGACGCGCTCCTGAAGGAATCGGGCGACATCGATCCCGCCAAGGACGTCGACGCAGCCCGCGCGGCACTACGCGACCTGCAGGAGAAGTGGGACGCGATCGGCAAGGTTCCGCGTGAGCGGATGCACGATCTCGAAGGAAAACTACGGGCGATCGAGAAGCGGGTCCGCGAAGCCGCCGATGCCGAGTGGCGTCGTACCGACCCCGAGGCCCTCGCTCGTGCAGCGCAGTTCCGTGAGCGGGTTGCTCAGTTCGAGGAGCAGGCCGCGAAGGCCACCGCCGCCGGCAAGAAGAAGGACGCCGAGAAGGCGCAGGCTCAGGCGGCGCAGTGGCGTGAGTGGGCAGCGGCTGCCGAGAGCGCCGTGAACGACTAGTACCCCCGACTGACCAATGTCACACCGGTTCGCGTGAGCTGAACGTGTGTGACATTGGTCGGGGAAGGGGTGCTAGACGATCCAGTCGCCGCGGCGCTCCGCTTCGGCGGCAGCGGTGCGGCGCTGCTCTTCGGCCGCCAGTTGAAGAGCGGTGCGGCTCCACACGACCTTCAGCCAGTGGAAGGTGAGCACGATGACTGCCACCCAGCCGAGCACGAGGCCGATGCCCGGCCCTGCCAGTCCGGCGTCGGTGGGCACTGTCTGACGAGCCCAGATCGAGAGCATGCCGAGGACGATGGAGATCGCGGAGCCGGCAAGGGCCGCCCACGCGAGCACCCAGCGTCGGGTGACGAGCGCGAGCATCGACGCGATCACGCCGAACACCACGACGAACCCGACGAAGACGCGCGACGGACCCTTCACGAGTTCGTCCCGAGCAGCGTCGCCGTCGACGAGAACTTCCCATCCGTTCGCACCGCCTGCGTGCGGCAGGCTCAGGGACACGAGCAAGATCAGAACGATCACCGCGACGACTACGGCACGGGCGCCGGGATCGATCTCACCGGCGACCTTGCGCTCGGCGGCGTCGAAATCCTTCCGGTACCCCTCGATGGGGTCCGTGTCGTGTTGTCCGCGCTGGTCCTTCATGCGCTGCATCCCATCTGTGCGGGTAATGGATCGGGAGCCCCGACCTGTGGAAGTCCGAGGCCGACACCGATCGGTGGAGTCTTGGGGGTGATGCCCTTTTCGAAGGAATCTCCGGCCCGGGTGCGCCGATGCGTTCGGACCTCGTCGTCCGCCACCAGGTGGTGTGGCGCGGCTGCGGTCACCGTTGTCGTGACGATGTCCCCGGGGCGAATCGACTGGTCGATCGCACCTTCCGGCCGGAAGTGGACGAGTCGACCATCGCGGGCGCGACCGCTCATACGTGCGGTGGCGGCATTCTTCCGACCTTCACCGGCCGCGACGAGGAGTTCGACCTCCCTGCCGACGAGCTTGCGGTTCTCGTCGAGAGTGATCTCTTCCTGGAGCGCGAGCAGGCGTTCGTACCGATCCTGCACCACCGCCTTGGGGAGCTGTTCTTCCATGTCGGCAGCCGGTGTTCCCGGGCGCTTCGAGTACTGGAACGTGTAGGCACTCGTGAATCTGGCCTTCCGAACCACGTCGAGAGTTTCTTGGAAGTCTTCTTCCGTCTCCCCTGGGAAGCCCACGATGATGTCGGTGGTGATCGCGGCTTCGGGCATCGCCGCCCGCACCTTCTCGATGATTCCGAGGAACCGAGACTTACGGTACGAGCGCCGCATCGCCTTGAGCACGCGGTCGGATCCCGACTGCAACGGCATGTGGAGCTGCGGGCATGCGTTCGGAGTCTCGGCCATCGCCTCGATGACGTCGTCGGTGAATTCCGCCGGGTGTGGTGACGTGAAGCGCACCCGCTCGAGTCCCTCGACGTCACCGCACGCGCGGAGCAGGGCGGCGAATGCACCCCGGTCGCGGGGATGCTCGGGATCCGCGAACGACACTCCGTACGCGTTGACGTTCTGTCCGAGGAGCGTGACCTCCAGGACACCTTCGTTCACGAGAGCCTGAACCTCGGCCAGGATGTCGCCCGGGCGCCGGTCCACCTCTTTGCCGCGCAGGGCGGGGACGATGCAGAAGGTGCACGTGTTGTTGCATCCGACCGAAATCGACACCCAACCCGCGTAGGCCGACTCACGCTTGGCGGGCAACGTGGACGGAAACGCCTCGAGCGACTCGAGAATCTCGACCTCGGCGCGCTCGTTGTGGCGTGCCCGCTCGAGGAGCGCAGGCAACGAACCGATGTTGTGAGTTCCGAAGACGACGTCGACGTACGGGGCCTTCTTCACCACGACGTCGCGGTCCTTCTGCGCAAGGCATCCGCCCACCGCGATCTGCATCTCGGGGTTGCGTTCCTTCGCAGGGACCAGCTGGCTGAGGTTGCCGTACAGCTTGTTGTCCGCGTTCTCACGGACGGCGCACGTGTTGAAAACGACGAGATCGGGCGCCTCCCCCTCGGCCGCCTTCGCGTATCCGGCGTCCTCGAGCAGACCCGACAAACGCTCGGAATCGTGCACGTTCATCTGGCAGCCGTGGGTGCGCACCTCGTAGCTTCGGCGGGTGTTCCGGTCGATCGTGTCCACACCTCCAGAGTACGGCCCGCCTCCGACCGCTCTCCCAGCACCGTTGCTCCAACGGCCGCCCGCCGTAAAGTTTCCGTGACATCGGGACGAAACCGCTACCAAATGGTGTATCTGCCAGGCCCCAACACATAGGGTCTCCGACTATGACCCAAGCCGATGCGGTGACACCACCGCCCGCGAGGAGCAGTAGTTCGTCCATGATCTCGATGCGAGCGGTGAACAAGAACTTCGGTTCGCTGCACGTGCTGCAGGACATCGACCTGGAGGTGCCGGCCGGTCAGGTCGTCATCGTGGTCGGGCCGTCCGGTTCGGGTAAGTCGACACTCTGCCGGACCATCAACCGCCTCGAGCCCATCGACTCCGGTGAGATCCACGTGGACGGTCGGACGCTGCCCGAGGAAGGGCGTGCGCTCGCCGCGTTGCGCGCAGATGTGGGAATGGTCTTCCAATCGTTCAACCTCTTCGCGCACAAGACGATCCTCGAGAACGTGATGCTCGCGCCGATGAAGGTGCGCAAGAAGAAGCGTGAACAAGCCCGTGAGCGCGCTTTCGCACTTCTCGAGCGTGTCGGTATCGCAAATCAGGCGGACAAGTATCCCGCCCAGCTCTCCGGTGGCCAGCAGCAGCGAGTCGCGATCGCCCGCGCTCTCGCCATGGACCCCAAGGTCATGTTGTTCGACGAGCCGACATCGGCACTCGACCCGGAGATGGTCGGCGAAGTGCTCGAGGTGATGACCTCGCTCGCCAAGGAGGGCATGACGATGCTCGTCGTCACCCACGAGATGGGCTTCGCCCGCAAAGCCGGAGATCGAGTCCTGTTCATGGCCGACGGCCAGATCATCGAGGACACCGATCCGAACACCTTCTTCTCCCACCCGAAGTCCGAACGTGCCAAGGACTTCCTCGGAAAAATACTGAGCCACTGATCTGAAAGCTCCTGAGCTACCGACACACCCGCTGGAAGATTCACCCCGCTCGAAGAACTGCGCTGCGCGTCAACCGCAGTGACAATCAACTGTCGTTTTGGAGGATCTCGATGAACATCACTCGTTCTGTGCGCCTGGGTCTCGGCGTCATGGCGATCGCCCTCGCTGCCACGGCCTGTGGCGGCGGTGAAGAACGTAACGTCACCCAGAGTGCCGAGAACGGCTCGCTGGTCGTGGGTATCAAGTTCGATCAGCCCGGCCTCGGCCAGCGCAACCCGGACGGCACGTTCAGCGGCTTCGATGTCGAGGTCGCAAGGTACGTCGCCGGAAAGCTCGGCGTGAGCCCCGAGAACATCGAGTTCAAGGAGACGCCGTCGGGACAGCGCGAAACAGTCATCCAGAACGGCGAGGTGGACTACATCGTCGGCACGTACTCCATCACCGACGAGCGCAAGAAGAAGGTCGACTTCGCCGGTCCGTACTTCATTGCGGGCCAGTCGCTTCTCGTCCGTTCGGACAACCAGGACATCACCGGACCGGAGTCCCTCACCGGCGGCAAGAAGCTGTGCTCGGTGGCCGGATCGACTCCCGCGCAGAACGTGAAGGACGAGTACGCGCAGGACGTGCAACTCCAGGAGTACGACACCTATTCGGCCTGCGTCGAGGCGCTGCGCAACGGTGCGGTCGACGCACTGACGACCGACGACATCATCCTCGCCGGTTACGCCGCCCAGTCCCCCGGCGAGTTCAAGGTCGTCGGTGAACCGTTCACCGAGGAGAAGTACGGCATCGGCCTTGCCAAGGACGACAACGAGAGCCGCGACAAGATCAACGACGCGATCGAGGCAATGATCGCCGACGGGTCGTGGGAGAAGGCGTTCAACGAGACCGTCGGTGCGTCCGGCTACCCGATGCCGGCACCGCCCACCGTCGATCGCTACTGATTCTTTCCAGTCCGTACGTGGCGACTCTCCGGTCACCGGAGAGTCGCCACGTAGGCCCCATAGCCAGCACAACGGAGACGGCACGTGGATCTACTGAGCAAGTACGGCGATCAACTGATCTCCGCCTTCTGGACAACGGTGCAACTCACCGTGCTGTCCGCGGTCGGAGCGTTGATCCTCGGCACGATATTGGCCGGAATGCGAGTGTCGCCCATACCGGTGGCGCGGGTCTTCGCGGCCACGTACGTCACGATCTTCCGCAACACTCCCCTGACGCTCATCATCGTCTTCTGCTCGTTCGGGCTGTATCAGACGCTCGGTGTCCAGTTGGCGCAATCGAGTTCGCCGACCTTTCTGGTGGACAACAACTTCCGCCTCGCCGTGCTCGGCCTGAGTGTCTACACGGCGTCGTTCGTCTGCGAATCTCTGCGGTCGGGCATCAACACCGTCCATGTGGGGCAGGCAGAGGCCGGACGATCACTCGGCCTCACGTTCTTCCAGAACCTGCGCATGATCGTGCTGCCGCAAGCGTTCCGGACCGTGATCGCCCCGCTCGGTAGCGTGCTCATCGCCTTGACCAAGAACACGACCATCGCCGCGGTGATCGGCGTCGCAGAAGCCGCTCTCCTGATGAAGGAGATGATCGAGAACGAGGCCGCCATCTTCGTGGTCGGTGGCATCTTCGCGCTCGGCTTCGTGATCCTGACCCTGCCGATGGGACTTCTGTTCGGCTACCTCAGCAAGCGTTTGGAGATTGCACGATGAGTTCCGGCGCAACTGTTCTCTACGACGCACCGGGCCCGAAGGCTCGTCGTCTCTACAATTTGTTCTCCGTTGTCGTCGTCGCGGTCCTCGTCGGAATCGGCTACCTGATCTACGTCGCTCTCGACGAGAAGGGGCAGCTTACTTCCGAGAAGTGGCAGCCCTTCATCGAGAAGACCTCCTGGGAGACCTACCTGTTGCCGGGTATCCAAGGGACGCTCGTCGCGGCCGCGGCATCGATCGTTCTCGCGCTGATTCTCGGTGCGGTACTCGGTATCGCACGACTGTCGGATCACCGACCGATCCGCATCGTCGCCGGCGTGTTCGTGGAGTTCTTCCGAGCAGTTCCCGTGCTGATCCTGATGATTTTCATGTATCAGGTCTTCGCGGAGTACGAGGTGTTCAAGTCCAAGTATCTGGCGCTGGCAGCCGTGATCGTGGGTCTGACGCTCTACAACGGCTCAGTGATCGCCGAGATCGTCCGCTCGGGCATCAACTCACTGCCCAAGGGGCAGGCCGAGGCAGCCAAAGCCGTGGGGATGCGCAAAGGGCAGGTCATGCGCACCATCCTGCTGCCACAGGCCGTCACGGCGATGCTGCCTGCGATCATCTCTCAAATGGTGGTGGCGCTGAAGGATTCGGCTCTCGGCTACCTACTCGGCTACACGGAGTTGGTCCGTTCGGGTCAGCAGTTGGGTGCCTACTACAGCAACTACCTGCCGGCCCTCATCGTGGTCGCCGTCATCATGATCATCCTGAACTCGGCTCTCACAATTCTTGCCACACGCCTCGAGAAGCGGCTGCGGTCGGGACGAAAGGGCAAAGGTCCCGTGAACGCACCGGCCACCGTGGACGCTGCAGCCCGATAGTTCAGAATCCGTCGGCGGGCGGTGCGTCGATCTCGGCGCCCGCCCGTCCGATCTGTTCCTTGACCACCTCGAATGCGAGGCCCGGGGGAAAGCCGCGTCTCGCGAGCATTCCCACCAGTCTTCGCATCGCGCGTTGACGATCGTCGAGTGAGACGCTCCGCATTTTGCGAGCCACCAGTTCGGTGGCCTTCTCCCGCTCGTCCTCGACGCTGATCTGGTCGAGCGCACGCGCCGCATCTTCTTGGTCGACCCCCTTCTTGCGGAGTTCGAGTGCAAGTGCGCGCTTACCGCGGCCCGAGAATGTGTGGCGTGAATGCACCCATTGCTGCGCGAAGTCCGCGTCGTCGACCAACCTCACCTCTGCGAGACGGTCGAGCACGCGGTCTGCGACATCCGCGGCGAAGCCCTTCTTTTCCAGGCGTTCGGCAAGTTCGGCTCGACTTCGGGCCCGGTCGGTCAAGAGGCGCAGACAAACGTCCTTTGCCTGCGCCTCTGTTCCACCACCGTCACCAGTGGACTTGTTCATCGGATCAGAACTCGACCGGTGCCGCTTCTTCGGTGTCAGCTGTCACGTCGGCTCCGATACTGAGCTTCTCTTTGATCTTCTTCTCGATCTCGTCCCGAATATCGGTGTTCTCGAGAAGGAACTTGCGCGAGTTCTCCTTGCCCTGGCCGAGCTGGTCACCCTCGTACGTGTACCAAGACCCGGACTTACGGATGAACCCGTGCTCGACGCCCATGTCGATCAGCGAGCCTTCCTTGCTGATTCCCTGGCCGTAGAGAATGTCGAACTCGGCCTGCTTGAACGGCGGGGCGACCTTGTTCTTGACGACCTTCACGCGGGTACGGTTACCGACCGCATCCGTGCCGTCCTTGAGCGTCTCGATACGGCGAACGTCGAGGCGAACGGACGAGTAGAACTTGAGTGCCTTACCGCCCGTGGTGGTCTCGGGCGAGCCGAACATGACACCGATCTTCTCGCGCAGCTGGTTGATGAAGATCGCGGTGGTGCCGGAGCTGCTGAGCGCACCCGTCATCTTACGAAGCGCCTGGCTCATCAATCGCGCCTGCAGACCGACGTGGCTGTCACCCATCTCGCCCTCGATCTCGGCGCGGGGCACAAGAGCCGCAACCGAGTCGATGACCAGGATGTCGAGCGCGCCCGAACGGATCAGCATGTCCGCGATCTCGAGCGCCTGCTCACCGGTATCGGGCTGCGACACGAGAAGTGCGTCGGTGTCGACGCCGAGCTTCTGCGCGTAATCGGGATCGAGTGCGTGCTCCGCGTCGATGAATGCGGCGATGCCACCGTTGGCCTGCGCATTGGCGACTGCGTGCAGTGCCACTGTGGTCTTACCGGATGATTCGGGACCGTAGATCTCGACGACACGGCCACGAGGAAGACCACCGATACCGAGGGCGACGTCCAACGCGATGGAGCCCGTCGGAATCACCGCGATCGGCTGGCGCACTCCCTCACCGAGACGCATCACCGAACCCTTGCCGAAGTTCTTGTCGATCTGCGCCAGCGCCAGGTCGAGCGCCTTGTCTCGATCGTGTGCCTGTGGTGCCATCGTCGTCCCCATTCTCGAGTCTCATCGGTGATCTGTGGTCAGGTTAGAAGCCGGTACCGACAACTTTCGTGATCACCGGACGTGCCCAGTGTAAACGAACGTGTGTTCGATCAGTTCGAATGTTGGAGCGACACGCCGTGGGTCAACGCCTCGACGGCGGAACGTCGAACTCGGCGCACAACTCACGCCACACCTCACGGGGTTCTCGACCAGCCTCGATGGCCTCCGCCGCAGTCTTTCCCTCGAGCGAGAGCAGGACGTGGTCGACCAGCAAGGAGTCGCCGCGCACCTGCCCGAACTCCTCTCGGACGAGTTCGTGAAATTCGGTCATCCGCACAGCACACACGGTACGGGCAGCGTCGACGAATGGCACATTCGTCCAGTCGGATCGGACGAACGTCCCGTTCGTCGCTACCGGGAGTCTCTGCACACCCTCACGGGGTCTTCGAGGTTCACGCCGGTCCGGGACGCGTCCCGCGCGGCACGCGCGAAGGTCTCGTCACCGAGCACGCGAAGGACCGCTTCGCGTAGCGCATCGGCAGTCACCGGACGGACGATGATCGCGCTCCCCTGCCGCTCGGCCCGGTTCGCGAGTTCCCACTGATCACCGCCCCCTGGCACCACCACTGCCGGAACCCCGGCCAACAATGCTTTCGCGAGCATTCCGTGACCGCCCCCGCACACGATCACCGACGCATGTCGCAGCATCTCGTCTTGACGGCCCAGACCGGCCCGCACCCACGTCGGCAACTCCGCGTCGGGCGCGCCGTCGATCAGGGAGGCGACCATCCGCACCCCTGCCCCGGACAAGCCGCGAACCGTCATCTCGAACATCCCCTCCGCTCCGGTGAAGGCCGTCGACGGCGCGACCATCACCACCGGATCATCGCCCGGGGACGGTTCCAGAACGGCTTCGGTCGGCTCCCACAGCAGCGGTCCCACGACGTGAGCCTCGTTCGGCCAGTCCGGGCGGGGCACCTCCAATGCGGGCAACGTGGCAATCAACCGGGCCGCCGGGCCCGGATCGGTCCTGGGCAGTCCGATGCTCTCGCGGGCATCCGATCGCTGCCGCAAACCTTGCCGAATGGAACGTCCGGTGGCAGCCCGCATCGCCACATCCCGGAGGCGGCCACGAAACCCGACACCGGGGGCGAGCCCACTTCCGATGGGAGGCAGTCCTTTCGATGCCGAGTACAGCGGATGCGGCGACAACTCCACCCACGGGATCCCCATCCGCTCGGCAGCAAGACCACCGCCTGCCGTGAGAATGTCCGACACCACCAGGTCGGGTGCGACAGCCGTCAGATCGGGCACCAGCTCGGTGGAGATGTGTGCGGCGCGTCCGTGAATACGGGCTCCGGCGTCCAGATCGTCGTCCACAGGTCGGGGTGCGAGACCTTTGAGCCTTTCGGCGCGCAGTCCGGCGCCGCGGGCAGACTCCAGCCAGCGAGTGCCGGTGAACAGAATCGGCTCGTCGCCCGCCTCCGCGAAACGAAGGCACAGCGCAATGGCAGGAAAGGCATGCCCAGGGTCCGGCCCGGCTACGACGGCGACTCGCACGTCAACAGAGTGTCACAGCCTCCGCGCGGACTTGCGCAACTCCCCCGTCAGTTCGCCGAGAGCGCGTCCTGGGCCGCGGCAAGCGCCCGATCGCGGTCGGCCGGGACCAACCCGATTCGTGTGCGTCGATCGAGAATGTCGTCCACATCGAGGGCGCCCTCGTGCGTCACCGCGAATCGGAATTCACCACGGGTGACGTCGATTCCCTCGGCTACGGGTGTCGATGCTTCGGAACCCGTCCGAGCCACGAGGGGCGCCTCCATGCCGTAGCGCTCACGCAGGGCCGGAGTCGTATCGACACCGCGGAGTGCCTGCTGTGTTCCGGCTCCCACGAGGGGCAGGTTGCGCGTGCGGCATTCGCCCGCCTGCAGGTTCGCGGCCTTCACCGCTGCATCGACGGCGTCCTCCGCCATCCGGCGATAGGTGGTCAGCTTGCCTCCGACCACGCTGATCGTGCCCGTCTTCGAATGCAGCACAGCGTGATTGCGCGACAGGTCGGCGGTCGATCCATCACCGGTGTCGAGGAGCGGCCGCAGCCCGGCATACGTTCCCAGGACGTCGTCACGGGTCAGATCTGTCTCCAACGCCGTGTTGACGGTCTCGAGGAGGAAGTCGATCTCGTCCTCGGACGCCGTCGGTACGTCCGGCACGGGCCCCGGTGCAGCTTCGTCCGTCAATCCGAGATAGACCCGACCGAGCTGCGCCGGCAGCGCGAACACGAATCGGTTGGTCTCACCGGGGATCGGCACCGTGAGCGCGGCAGTCGGGTTTCCGAGCTTCTCCGCCGACAGCACCAAGTGGGTACCCCGACTCGGGCGCAGCGTGATCTCGGGGTCGACCTCGCCGGCCCACACACCCGCCGCGTTGATCACCGTGCGCGGACGGATCTCGAACTCGTCGCCCGTCAATTCGTCGCGAAGGGTTGCCGACGAACCGGTCACATCGTAGGCACCGGTTCGGGTCAGGATCTTCGCGCCGTGCATGGCCGCCGTCCGAGCGATCGACACGACGAGACGCGCGTCGTCGATCAACTGTCCGTCGAATGCCATGAGTCCGCCGCGGAGCCCCTCACGCTTGACGGCGGGGGCCAGTTCCGCAGTGCGCGCGGCATCCACAGTCCGCGATCGTGGCAGAACGGACGAGGCCGTCCCGGCGGTCGCTCGGAGAATGTCACCGGCAAGGAAACCGACCCGTACGAGAGCCCTGCCGAAGAAGTTCGTCTCCGGAAGCAGAGGTACGAGCTGTGGCATCGCCCGAACCAGATGTGGAGCCGTGTGGGTCATCAGAATGCCGCGTTCGACCGCACTCTCGCGCGCGATCCCGACGTTTCCGGAAGCAAGATAGCGCAACCCGCCGTGCGCGAGCTTGGAACTCCATCGGCTGGTGCCGAACGCGAGGTCGTGCTTCTCGACGAGAGCCACGCTCAGTCCACGGGAGGCCGCATCGAGCGCGATACCGGCGCCCGTGATGCCGCCGCCGATCACTAGGACGTCGATCGGCGCACCGGCCGCAATTTCCGCCAGCTCTCGCGACCGGCGGTCTGCGTCGAGCGCGGACGAACCTTCGGGCCCGCTCATCGGACCGGCGCCAGGTAGGAGTCCACTGCGGTTCGCAGTTCTGTGATCACGTCGTCACCCTTCATTTCCGAGCTGACCATGTTCATCGACTGCACGACGGATTGCACGATGAGCAACACCATGGTTGCGATGTGACGGCTCTCGCCGACGCGGATCGAACCGTCCGCCTGACCCGCGAGGACACCTGCGGCAACAAGGTCGATCGCTGCCTTCTGGCTGGTTCCCAGCCGCTCGAACACATACGTGCCGAACATGTCCTGATCGAACTTCAGAATCGTGACGAACAGAGGATGCGCGCGCATCCGTTCCGCGACAGTGACGGCCGCCTCGACCACCTGCGTCCGCGCGGGTGCATTCGGATCCGGGACCGGCATCACAGCCGCGATTTCCCTGGTCATCAGATCTGCGACAACCGCTCGCGTGTCCGACCAGCGCCGATATACGGTGGGACGACTGACGCCCGCGCGCCGGGCGATCTCGGCGAGCGTGGTTCTGCGAATGCCGAAGTCCAGGATGCACGAGCGGGCTGCGTCGAGGATCAGATCCTCCACGCTCTTGACCGTGTCCTCATCGTTACGAATAGACATTATGTGTAACAGCGTAACGCATCGGTCGCGTTCGCTGCATCTTTGCGGAAAACCGGGCGTTCGGTCAGGAAAAGTAGAACAGTTCGAAGCCTACGGCCCGCTCCGCGTCGAAGCCCGGTTTGGGCCCGGTGACCATTTCCACTTGCTCGCGCGCCTGCTTCGAGACAGGTTCGTCACTCAGCGCCTCGAGGTATCGAACATGCTCCTCGAGTGACGCCACCGCCCGTTCCACCGTTCCCGAGACGTCCACCGCATGGGTCGGGGTCATGGTGTTGACGGCCACCCACCGCACACCGCTCCAGGGCGCCTCGTCGAGTTCGGGAAAGATCCATTCGTTCGCCGCATCCGACGTCGCGTCGAGGACCCCTTGCCCGAGTGCCCGATGGTCGGCACTGTTCGGGTAGCCGGGCCCCCAAGTGCCGGCGAAGTTCATCGTGACCACCAACTCCGGCTGGTGTCGACGAATAGCCGCGGCGAGTATTCGACGGAGCTCGACACCGCCCTCGAGACGGCCGTCGGGCAACCCCAGAAAGTCGACGACGTCGACCCCGACCACGCTGGCCGACCGACGCTCCTCGTCCTCACGCAACGGGCCCGATTCGCTGGGCGGGAGACCCGCGATACCGGCCTCCCCGCTGGTGGCGAGCACATATCGAACGTCCTTACGCTCATCGGTCCACCGGGCGACCGCAGCGGCACACCCGTACTCGATGTCGTCGGGGTGCGCCACGATCACCACGGCCCTGTTCCAGTCCTCCGGCATCGTCTCCATGGCGTCGAGCATGTCACTCAGGGACGGGTGACGCCGGACTTCTCGTCATGTCCGGAGATCGCCTTCACCAACATGTAGATCCCGGCCACGATCGCACCGACCACCACGAGCCAGAACACTCCCTTGATCAACGCACCGATCACAGCCAGTGCGATCCACACCAGCACCACGCCCAGGATGATCTTCCACAACATAATTTTGCCTCCACTCGCTGATGCACGTACCTAGAGACTGTCACGGCAGGCAACAGAAAGCACCTGGTCAGAGCGAAGATCAGGGAAAGGTCAGGGATGACCCCCATACGGCGGGCGGGGGTGGTCGGACACCGCGCCCACGCCTGCCTGACGTAATATCTGCAGATTCACTCCCGCACGAACAGGAGCACGCGAGCCGTGTCGTCGAACACCCGATTCACCGTCCGTGATCTGGCACAGGTGGCTGTGTTCGCAGCGCTCGTCGCCGCACTCGGCCTGCCCGGAAGCATCAATCTCGGGACGTCCGGAGTGCCCATCACTCTCCAGAGCCTCGGCGTCATGCTCGCCGGCGCGCTGCTCGGGGCCCGAAAGGGCGTCCTCTCGATCCTCACAGTCATGGCTCTCGGCCTCGTGTTGCCGATCCTGGCCGGCGGGCGGACCACCCTGACCTCACTTGCCGGACCGACCGCTGGATTCCTCGTCGGATGGATTCCTGCGGTTGCGGTGATCGGCTGGCTCACCTATCGGATGCTGCCCCGGTATCGCGTGCTCACCGGATTCGCGATCAACGTGCTCGGCGGAATCGTCGTGCTCTACGTGTTCGGGATCGCGGGAATGATGCTCCGCACCGATCTCACAGCATGGAGCGCTCTCGCCGCCAATGCGAGCTTCCTGCCGGGAGACCTGATCAAGGCCGTCGTCACCGCAGTGGTCGCCGCCCAGGTGCACCGCGCCTATCCGGCGTTGTTGGCGGAATCCGCAGCGCCCGCGCGATGAGCGTCATCCGCTTCGAGGGCGTGCAGCACGCGTACGGCGAACGCGCGGTGCTCGAACAGATGGATCTCGAACTCACCGAACATCGCGTCGGTGTCATCGGCGCCAACGGCAGTGGCAAGTCGACACTGGCCCGCATGATCAACGGCCTGGTGGTACCGACGTCGGGTCGCGTCACCGTAGACGGACTGGACACCAGGAAGAAAGGTCGGGACGTACGCAAGAAGGTGGGCTTCGTCTTCACCGACCCCAACCATCAGATCATCATGCCCACCGTCGCCGAGGACATCGATTTTTCACTCCGCCGAAGTTCGGCGTCCCGATCGGAACGGGCCGAGCGTGTCGACGCAGTGCTGGCACGGTTCGGCCTCTCCGGGCATCGTGACCACCCCACGCACCTGCTGTCCGGCGGACAGAAGCAACTGTTGGCTCTCGCCGCGATCATGGTCACGGACCCCGATGTGCTCGTCGCGGACGAGCCGACGACTCTCCTCGACCTGCGCAATACGAAGGTCATCGCCGAGACTTTCGCATCGTTGCCCCAACAACTCGTCGTGGTGACGCACCAACTCGATCTGCTCGACGGGTTCGACCGCGTTCTCGTGATCGACGAGGGCCGCGTGGTCGCAGACTCGGACCCGTCCACCGCCATCGCGCACTACCGTTCCCTCGTCGGATGAGGCGACATTCATGACGCCCCTCGGCATATATCAGCCAGGTTCGAGTGTCCTGCACCGCCTCGGTGCAGGGCCGAAGATGATTCTCCTCGTGTTGGCGATCGTCGCTGTGACCGTGTTCGTGCGACAGCCGTGGCACCTGATCCCTGCCGCGATTCTCGTCACCGGTGCGTACGCCGTCGCCCGCATCGGATTCCGGCCTGCGCTGGCGCAACTTCGCACGGTGCTGTGGATGTTGGTGGTCATCGGGGTGTTTCAGCTGATCTTCACCGGCTGGAAGCGCGCCGTCGTCGTGTGCGGGACGCTTCTGCTGGCCGTGGCACTCGCCGCACTGGTGACACTCACGACCCGGGTATCGGACATCCTCGATTCCGTCACTCGCGGCTTGGCTCCCCTTCGAAAGATCGGCGTGAACCCCGAGCGGGTCGCGCTGGTGCTCGCAATGACCGTCCGATGCATCCCGCTCCTGGCCGGCATGATCCGCCAGGTCTCGGAAGCGCGGAAGGCGCGTGGTCTGGGCAATTCACTACGGGCCTTCGCGGTTCCCGTCGTCGTCAGCGCGCTGCTCACGGCCGATGCCATGGGCGAAGCGCTCGCTGCTCGCGGCGCAGACGACTGAACCCCTGTGAGTGGTTGACGAGTCCAGAGACTCGCTCACCGCTCACAGGGGGTTCGGTCGGGTCGAATCAGGCTCCTGCGGGCCCTGCCTGGCCTGCAGCGGGAGGCTGCTGCTGGCTTGCCGGGTTGGCGGCGGGGTTCGCAGCCGGGGCACTCGCGTTGGTACCACCCGAGGGCAGTGCGTCACCCTTCATGGAAGCGCGAATCTGCTCGAGGCGGCTGTGGCCGGCCATCTGCACGCTGGCCTGCTGAACTTCCATCATGCGGCCGCTGACCGTGTTCTGCGCCAACTCGGCCGAACCGAGTGCGTCCGCGTAGCGGCGCTCGATCTTGTCGCGGACCGCGTCGAGGCTGGGCGTGGTACCCGGCGCCGAAAGCGTGCTGTCCATGGAACGCAGCGACTCGCTGACCTGCTCCTGCATCTTGGCCTGCTCGAGCTGGCTGAGAAGCTTGGTGCGCTCGGCAACCTTCGACTGCAAGGTCATGGCGTTCTGCTCGACGGCCTTCTTCGCCTGTGCTGCGGCCTGCAGCGACTGATCGTGCAGTGCCTTCAGATCCTCGACACCCTGCTCGGCGGTCACCAGCTGTGCAGCGAAAGCCTCTGCGGCGTTCGTGTACTGCACTGCCTTCTCGGTGTCCCCCGCCGTCTGGGCCTGATCCGCCAGGTTGACAGCCTGTCGCGCATTCGCGTTGAGCTTCTCGACCTCGTCCAACTGACGACTCAGCTTCATCTCGAGCTGGCGCTGGTTGCCGATGACGGAAGCAGCCTGCTGCGAGAGCGCCTGATGCTGCCGCTGGGCATCTTCGATCGCCTGCTGAATCTGAACCTTTGGGTCGGCCTTCTCATCGATTTTGGAATTGAAGAGCGCCATCAGGTACTTCCATCCCTTGACGAAAGGATTAGCCATGGGTGTGATCCTGCCTCCATCTGTTGCGCCGCGCGATTACGCGACCCGATACGCGACCGTCGCGCACCGGCACAAGGGCCATGCCCCGCCGACAAGGGCGCCGCCCCCGACTACGGTCTCCCACCAAGCTCTGTTCTGTCTCGTTACCGAGTGGTTGGTGAGAATCTATCGGTAACTCGCCGCGGCTGCTACGCCAGACGGCTTCCTGCTCAGGCAGCGGCCAGCGCGGCCGGAGCCGGAATGACCACCCGAGTTTCTTTCGCAATGGTCGTCGAACCCACCGTTGCCGCCTCGGACGCGACCGCGCGATCCACCATCGATTCACTGACCTCGACGAGGACCGTCGACAGCGGAACCTCGAGCGCCTCGCAGATAGCCGCGAGCAATTCGCTCGACGCCTCCTTGCGTCCACGCTCGACCTCGGAGAGATATCCGAGGCTCACGCGCGCACTGTTGGAGACTTCACGCAGGGTCCGGCTCTGCGAAACGCGCGCGCGACGAAGACTGTCACCGATTGCCTCACGCAATAGCAGCGCCATCTCGCTCCTCCTTCATCCGTCACCTGTCTCGCATTCTCAACGTGCGAGCAGGTCCGATTGGTTCCCGAGCCTATCGTGCCGGTGTGGTGTCCTGCGTCCCGACGCCCCCTGTGCGGTCGAGACGATCACGGAGTCCGGCGACCGCCCGCGCCACCGCTTCACAGCGTATTGCCCGTCGGTCTCCCGTCAGAGCGAATTCGACGACCTCGGTGCCGTCCGGCCCCGATATACCGACGAAGACGGTGCCCACAGGATGTCCGTCCTGCTCGTCCGGTCCCGCCACCCCGGTGAGACCCACGCCCCAGTCTGCCGCGCATCGCTCCCGTGCACCTTCCGCCAGCGCCCCGGCCGTCGAACTCGCCACAGCACCGTCCGTAGCCAACCTCGCGGGATCCACCCCGGCCAGCGACGCCTTCAGGTCGGTCGCATAGACGACGAGGCCACCGCGCAGCACCGCACTTGCGCCCGGAACATCGGCGATCGTGGCGGCACACAGCCCCGCCGTCAGCGATTCGGCGGTGCCTACCGTCTGCGCACGTTCCTTCAGCGCGGACACGAGTTCGATCACTGCAGCGTCGACCGATTCGGAGGATCGATCAGCGCTCGCTGTCACTCTTCGGTTCCCGAAGTCGACTCGGCCCGCGATACGCCCGCACGTAGCCGTACGGCCTGCACGACGTAGTCCAGACCGGTGACCACGGTCAGAATCAGTGCGGCCCCCATGAGCACCCACCCGAACGGGAGCACGGCATCCGGAAGAGGAAGCAGGAACACCCCGATCGCCAATGCCTGAAGCAGGGTTTTGAGCTTGCCGCCCTTGCCCGCCGGAATGACCGCATGTCGAAGCACAACGAAGCGCAAGACCGTGATGCCCAGTTCGCGCGCCGCGATCACGATCGTCACCCACCACGGCAGGTCTCCCAGAATCGACAGACCGATGAGGGCGGCGCCGATCAGCGCCTTGTCGGCTATCGGATCTGCCATCTTTCCGAAGTCGGTGACCAACCCGTACTTGCGCGCGAGTTGACCGTCGATCCGATCGGTGATGGCGGCGACCGCGAACACTCCGGTGGCAGCCAGGCGCCACACCGTCGAGTGACCGTCTTCCACGAAAAGAACGACGAGAAACACCGGGACGAGGACGATACGCAGCATCGTCAGAATGTTCGCGATGTTGAACAACGGTGCGGGCGGGTCCGATGCGGGCGGCGCCGTAGGCGCCGGCACGATCGATTGGGCCGGGTCTTCGCGGCGGGAAGTCATCCGGCCGCCATGGCGCGTGGAAGGGGCCCCGGCGAATACGAGGCAAGCTGAACGATCAGTGGTCGAACCGGCACGTGCCCCAGAATATCCTTTGCTCGATTGACTACTGTTCACCCCATGACAACTCGGACTCCGGAAGCTGCCGAAAGCGAGACGGTGGTACGGCGAGCACGTGCCTCCGACGTCCCCGAGATCAAGCGTCTCATCGACATCTATTCGGGCAAGATCCTACTCGAGAAGAACCTCGTCAATCTCTACGAGTCGCTGCAGGAATTCTGGGTCTGCGAACGCAGCGGACAGGTGATCTCTTGCGGCGCACTGCATGTCCTGTGGGCCGACCTCGGTGAGGTGCGCACCGTCGCGGTCGATCCCGTCGCGAAGGGACAGGGCGCCGGACATCGCGTTGTCGCCAAACTGATCGAGGTCGCACGCGAACTCGAGCTGCACAGATTGTTCGTTCTGACGTTCGAGGTGGACTTCTTCGGCCGACACGGATTCGCGGAAATCGACGGCACGCCGGTGACCGCCGAGGTGTACGCAGAGATGTGCCGGTCGTACGACACGGGTGTGGCCGAGTTCCTGGACCTGAGCTTCGTGAAGCCCAACACGCTCGGAAACACCCGCATGCTCATGACGCTGTAGCCGTCACGCCGCCCACTCCCCCACACCCGATACGCGCAAGACGAAAGAGAGCACCACGATGCCCCTGTTCCTGGTGGAGTACACCTACGCACCGGAGAAGTCCGACGCACGCGATGCGGTCCGTCCGGACCATCGCGCGTGGCTCTCCGATCTCGTCGACCGGAAGGTGGTTCGTTCCAGCGGCCCCTTTCCCGACGGCTCGGGGGCGCTCATCATCGTCGACGCGGACGACGCGGGCACCGTTCGCACGCTCTTCACGCACGACCCGTTCGCCCGCGCCGGCCTCGTCGCGGACTCCCGCATCACCGAATGGAAGCCGGTGATGGGCGAGTTCGCTTCCTGACACGTTTTCGATCCAGAAACGCGGCAGCTAGGACACGCGCTCGCTCACTCGCGTCTTCGCCAGGCTCGCGACCGTGGTGACGGCCAGCACGCCGATGATGACGGAGAGTGACAGGCCGGTCGAGATCTCGGGCACCGAGACGTGCTCGCCGCCGTTGACGAAACCGAGCGTGTTCTCGTGCAGCGCGTGCAGCACGAGCTTGACGCCGATGAACGCCAGGATGATCGACAGACCGTACGACAGGTAGACCAGGCGGTCCAGGAGTCCACCGATCAGGAAGTACAGCTGACGCAATCCCATGAGGGCGAAGGCGTTGGCCGTGAACACCAGGTAGGGCTCCTGGGTGAGCCCGTAGATCGCCGGAATCGAGTCGAGCGCGAACAGCACGTCGGTGAATCCGATCGCGACGAGCGCCAGCAACAGGGGTGTCACCACTCGCTTGCCGTTGATTCGGGTGACGAGCTTGTCGCCGTCGTAACTGTCGGTGGTGGGCAGCACTTTCTTCGCGAGAGCGATGATGCGGCTGTCCTTCTCCTCCGCACCGTCCTTCTCCTTGTTGTGGTCTCGGACCAGCGTGTACGCGGTGTAGAGGAGGAATGCGCCGAAGATGTAGAACACCCAGCTGTAGGTGTTGATGGCGGCCGCACCGACGGCGATGAATCCACCACGCATCACCAGAGCCATCACGATGCCGATCAACAGCACCTTCTGCTGGTATTCCCGTGGGACGGCGAACGTGCTCATGATGATGACGAATACGAACAGGTTGTCGACCGACAGGGCCTTCTCGGTGACGTACCCGGCGTAGTACTCGCCGCCGTAGCCGGTTCCCCACAACCACATCACCAGCAGCCCGAACACGAGCGCGATCGCGATGTAGACCGTGGACCAAAAGGCCGATTCACGGAATGTCGGGGCGTGTGGGGTTCGCACGTGTGCGAAGAAATCGAAGACGAACAATCCGAGTATCACCACGCAGGTGATGCCCCAGACCAACGGGGAAACATGCATGAAAAAAGACCTCCGGTCGACCTGTACGGTGCCGGAGGTCTCTCCCACCGAACCGGTCTACCGGTCCGATCGACAGCTCCGGATCGGCAATGGTGCCGATCGTGTTGACGATGCTGTCGCAGAGGCGGGGATACTCCCCTCCAATTCGTGCCTTATTCAATCACAGGGTGGACAAAACGACCACTTACTCCTCGCCCGCAGGCGCCTCGTCCGGATCGCCGCCACGGATCGACCACAGGAGACCGTCCAACTCGTCGGGTTTGATGAGCACCTCGCGCGCCTTCGACCCCTCGCTGGGACCGACCACACCACGGTTCTCCATCAGGTCCATGAGCCTGCCCGCCTTCGCGAACCCGACACGCAGCTTGCGCTGCAGCATGGAGGTCGAACCGAACTGGCTCGAAACCACCAACTCCACGGCCTGGAGCAGGACGTCCATGTCGTCCCCGATATCCGGGTCGACATCCTTCTTCTCGCCGACCTTCGCCGCAGTGACACCCTCCGTGTACTCCGGCTCGGCCTGGTTCTTCGTGAAGTCGACGACCTTCTGGATTTCCTCGTCCGTGATGAACGCACCCTGCATACGGGTCGGCTTGCCGGCACCCATCGGCAGGAACAGGCCGTCACCCATACCGATGAGCTTCTCGGCACCGGGCTGATCGAGGATCACGCGGGAGTCGGTGAGTGAGGAAGTCGCGAAGGCCAGACGCGAAGGAACGTTCGTCTTGATCAGACCGGTCACGACGTCCACGGACGGACGCTGGGTCGCCAGAACGAGATGGATACCGGCAGCACGCGCCTTCTGCGTGATGCGGACGATCGCATCCTCGACATCTCGAGGTGCCGTCATCATCAGGTCGGCGAGTTCGTCGACGATGGCGAGGATGTACGGGTACGGGCGATAGACGCGTTCGCTACCGAGCGGCGCCGTGATATCGCCCGACTTCACCTTCGAGTTGAAGTCGTCGATGTGCCGCACCCGGCTCGCCTGCATGTCCTGGTAGCGCTGCTCCATCTCCTCCACCAGCCAGGCGAGCGCTGCGGCCGCCTTCTTCGGCTGGGTGATGATGGGGGTGATGAGGTGCGGGATGCCCTCGTACGGGGTGAGCTCGACCATCTTGGGGTCGATGAGGATCATCCGAACCTCGTCGGGCGTGGCGCGTGCCAGCAGAGACACCAACATCGAGTTCACGAAGCTGGACTTACCCGAACCGGTCGAACCGGCCACCAGCAGGTGCGGCATCTTCGACAGGTTGGCGCTGACGAAATCGCCTTCGATGTCCTTACCCAGACCGATGACGAGCGGGTGATGGTCCTTCCGGGTACTCGAGGCAGTGAGCACGTCGGACAGGCGAACCATCTCGCGGTCCGAGTTCGGCACCTCGATACCCACGGCCGATTTGCCCGGGATCGGCGCCAGCAGGCGCACGTTGTCGGTAGCAACCGCGTACGCGATGTTTCGGGCCAGTGCCGTGATCTTCTCGACCTTGACGCCGGGGCCCAGTTCGACCTCGTAGCGGGTGACCGTGGGGCCCCGAGTGAATCCGGTGACGGCAGCATCGATCTTGAACTGCTCGAGCACCTCGGTGATCGACTCGATCATCGCGTCGTTGGCGGCACTGCGGGTCTTCGGCGGATCGCCGTCGATCAACAGGTCCAACGAAGGCAGCGCATAGTCGCCGTCGGGCACTCGGTCGGTGACGAACTTCTCGACCTCGGGAATCGGGGGCTCGGGATCGGGCACGACCGGCTTCGCCTTCACCACGGGACGCTTGGGCTTCGCCTTCACCGGCTCGGCCGCCGCAGCTGCCGAGGATGCGGCCGCCGACTCGCCGGCAGCCTTCGGCTTCTCCCAGCGTCCGAGCACTTCGGTCTTCGCGTCGGTACCGCGACCGGCATATTCGTCCGCAGGGTAATTGTCGTAAGGGCCACCGCGTGTCCGGCCGCCGTCGTCGACCGGGTAGCCGTCGGCGTCGAACAGCGACGGATCGCTGTCGTAGTCGTACTCGTCTTCGTACTCGTCGTAGCCGTAGTCCTCGCGGCCGAGCCCGAAGTACGACCGGAACTTGCCAGGCACCTCACGCAGCGTGGTCCCGGTCAGTAGAAGAACACCGAACATCAGCGCGATCAGCAGCAGCGGAACGGACAGCCACACGGTCAGGCCGTCCGTGAGCGGGCCACCCATCGCATATCCGACGATTCCGGCGCCCTGTGCACGGCCGTCCGGATCGGTGGGAGCGCCGGCGGCGAGGTGCCAGAGACCGAGAACAGGAAGGCCGATGAGCAGGGAGCCGAGCACGAGGCGGGGCCGTATCTCCGGCCGCGGCTCGGTTCGCATGAGCACGATCGCGATACCGATGGCTATGACCGGCAGCACCGCCGACACCGCGCCGACCACCGCTCGAATTCCGGTTTCGATGCCCGAACCCACGGGTCCGCCGACCGAAAACCAGATGCTACCTGCGACGATGACCGCTGCGGCCATCAATCCGAGGGCAATTCCATCGCGGCGATGTCCCTCGTCGATGTCTGCTGCACGGCTCACCGTCCGGGTAGTGGCACCGACCCCCTTCGCCACGAGGGACCAACCGGCTCCGATTCCCCGGAAGACTGCCTCGAGCGGACTTGCACTGGACTTCTTCTTCGCAGGTCGGCGGGTGTTTCCGCGAGCGCGGTTGGCCGGGGCCTTGCGAGGAGTCGTGACCGTCTTCGTCGTCCGTGTTCTCGGCGTGGATTTGGCAGAACCAGCGCGTGAGCTCGTCCGAGATCTGGACGTGGAAGCGCTCGTGCTGCGGGTGCTCGTCTTACCTGCCATAGGGTCCACGTTAGTCGCTGGCCCACCATCAGGACCATCCGCAACACTCGTAACTCCCGTGGACGCGTGTCACGCTCTCGGCGAAACGGGAGTTCAGACCCCTCTGTCGAGAGCCAGAACGGCCGAAACAGCGTCCGGTGCACCACTGGCCCGGACCGTGGTCTCGTCCCTACCGAAGGCGTGCAACAGCAACTCCGACGGTTCCCCGCGCAATACGACGGACTCCGCCTCGTTCCGGGCGCCGACCGTGATCTTCGCACCGGACGGGCGTTCGAGTACGACACGCGTCGCGGCATTTCGGTAGCCGTGACGTGCGACGCCCTTCACCAGCGACCACAGGGAATCCTGTATGTCCTCCCCGAGCGGACGAGCCTGCCATCCCTGATGCGCCCTGCGGACGTCCTCGTGGTGGACGAACATCTCGCTCGTGTTGGCCAACGAGTCGACCCAGCGCAGAGGTGACCACACGGGTGGGCCGGATCGCACTTCGTCGAGAAGCCGACTCCACGGCCGGGCCGCTATGTCGGCCTGTATCCGCTCGGTGCGCCCGGCAAGTTGCCGAATCAGGATGCCCCCGGCCGCGTCGAGCCTGCGCTCGCGCAGAATCAGATGCGCGGCCAGGTCCCGATTGGTCCACTCACCACACAGGGTCGGTGCGTCGGCGCCGTACTCGGTCATGGAATCGGCGAGTGCGCGGCGCTCGTCCCGTGCGAATGTCACCTCACGAACCTACAGGGGTAGGTCGATCCTGGGCAGCTGTGAAGCCTGGCGGTGTCGTTTTCGTCCAAGACCGGGACGCTCTGAGCTCAGTACGCTCATCGCCGTGGCTCGGGACCGATCCTGGAACGCCACGCAGAATGAACGCCCCATTCATCACGCAGGAGGACTAGTGCCACGCAAATTGGTCTACACGGGGTTCGTCACGCTCGACGGCGTCGCGGACTCACCCGGCGGCACGAGCGAGGGACACCCCAGTGGGGGCTGGGTCGCCCGAACCGAGTTCCTTCCGGAGGCATTTTCACTCAAGGGTGAGGAGCTGACGGAGACCACGGCTCTCATGTTCGGTCGACGCAGCTATCAAGCGTTCGCCGCGGTCTGGCCCGATTCGCCCGATCACGCGGCGTACAAGGATCTTCCCAAGTACGCCGTGTCGTCCACGCTCGCAGACGACGACATGGTCGATGGATGGGGACCGAGCACTATCCTCCGGTCGACCGAGGACGTGGCCGCACTCAAGGAGACCGACGGCGGCGCGATCTTCATCCATGGCAGTCCGGAGCTCGCCGGCCGCCTGGCGGAGGCCGGGCTCATCGACCGGTACAACCTGCTGATGTTCCCCGCTCTATTGGGATCGGGCAAAAGCGTCTTCAGCCGTGCCGACCACGTCGAACAGAACCTGAAGCTCATCGATTCCGCGGCCTACGACAACGGGGTCGTCAAGCTCGTCTACGACGTCGTGTCCTGAGCCAGGTCGAGGGCAAGGACCCCGACCCGGCCGTCCCTGAGCTGCTTCGCGGTCCGTCCGACGAAGCGGCGTAGGGCGCGGGCGAGGTGTGGTTCGTCGTAGAAGTGAAGCTTCTCGACGACACGGTCGACCTGCTCGCCTGATGCCAGCAGTTGCGCTGCGGTCCGGGCTCGCTCGATCTGTTCGACGGCGCCTCGGGTCAGCCCGGTCACAGCGCGGAAGCGTCGTTCGATCGTACGGCTGCTGACAGTCGAGGGTTCCCCTCGGAGATCCGCCACGACCATCGGGTCACGAAGTAACAGACCCGCGCGCTCCAAACGGACCACGAGTGCCTCGGCATCGTCCACCCCGGGCGTCTGCCAGCGGCCGCCGTCGAGCCAGAAGGAACGGCGGGTCACATCCGGCAGCTCGATCCCGCCGTCGAGCAACGAGCCGGCCCGGACGGAACGAAGAGTAGTGCCGACCGCGAACTGGATGCCGACGAACGTGGCACCTTCGGGCACCGGGGCTGTCGCGGTGCGACTTTCAGGCCCGGTGATGGCCACGGCAGGCCGACCTTCCTGCTCCCAGAAGACGAGGCCCCAGGTCTCCGAGGCCACCGACGTCATTTGCTGAATGCGCTCACTCGAGCACGTCCAGACCGAAGCGACCCACGGCGAGTCGGAGACACGCGTCCCGAACTGTAGACCCACGCTCGCGAGCCTAACCGCTCCGACTGCGGTAGCTGGGTCTCATCGAAGCCCCGTCAGGGAACACCGATCACCGTGGGAACGATCATCGGCCGACGGCGGTACTTGTCCGCGACCCACCGACCCACGACACGGCGAATCGCCTGCGCGATGCGATGAGTGTCGGTCACGCCCTCCCCCGCCAACCGGAGCAGTTCGGCTTCGACCAGCTGAGCTGCATCGGACAACGCGTTCGGGTCGTCCGAGAATCCACGACCGGACACCTCCGGCGTGCGCACCGACTTGCCGGTCGTCTCGTCGATGACCGCGGTGATGGCGATGAACCCGCCCTCCCCGAGCACGAGCCGGTCCGACAGTGTCGAATCGCCGACATCGCCCACCGACAATCCGTCCACGTAGACGTGTCCGACCGGGACCTGACCCACGATCTCGGCCAACCCGTCGACCATGTCGACGACCACGCCGTCCTCGGCGAGCACGATGCGATCCTCGGGAACCCCGGTCGCTTTCGCCAGTGCCGCGTTGGCACGCAGGTGGCGCCACTCGCCGTGCACGGGCATCGCGTTGGTGGGGCGCACTGCGTTGTAGAGGTACAGGAGCTCGCCGGCCGATGCGTGGCCGGAGACGTGCACCTTCGCGCTCTGCTGGGTGACGACGGTCGCGCCACGCTTGGCGAGGCCGTTCACCACCGTGAACACGGAGTTCTCGTTGCCCGGGATGAGCGACGATGCCAGCACGACCAGGTCGTTCGCCCGAATGTTGATCTGCCGGTGCTCGCCACGCGCCATCCGCGACAGAGCGGACAGCGGCTCGCCCTGCGAACCGGTGGAGATGAGCACGAGCTTGTCGTCCGGCAGGTTGGCCGCCGTGTCGATGTCCACGACCAGCCCGTCGGGAACGCTCAGGTACCCGAGATCCTGTGCGATCTGCATGTTGCGGACCATCGAACGGCCGACGAACGAGATCCGGCGGTTGTACCGGTGCGCGACGTCGACGACCTGCTGAATGCGGTGCACGTGACTGGCGAACGACGCGACGATCACTCGTTGCTTCGCCTTACCGATGACGTTGTCGAGTACGCCGCCGATCTCACGTTCGGGAGTGACGAATCCGGGGACTTCCGCGTTGGTCGAATCGACCAGGAACAGGTCGACGCCTTCGTCACCGAGTCGCGAGAATCCGGCGAGGTCGGTCAGTCGTCCGTCGAGCGGCAACTGGTCCAGCTTGATGTCACCCGTGTGCAGAACAACGCCGGCGTCCGTGCGGATCGCGACCGCGATCGCGTCGGGAATCGAGTGGTTGACCGCGAAGTACTCGCACTCGAACGGGCCGTGGGTGGTGCGCTGCCCCTCGATCACCTCGACCAGGTTGGGTCGCTGACGGTGCTCACGGCACTTGGCGGCCACGAGCGCGAGGGTGAACTTCGAGCCGACGACCGGCAGGTCCGGACGCAGACGCAGCAGGAACGGCACCGCGCCGATGTGGTCCTCGTGTCCGTGCGTGAGGACGACCGCCTCGACGTCCGCCATCCGATCCTCGATATGCCCGAAGTCGGGAAGGATCAGGTCGACGCCGGGCTGCTGGTCCTCGGGGAACAGCACACCGCAGTCGACGATCAGCAATTTGCCCTGGTGCTCGAACACCGTCATGTTGCGGCCGATTTCGCCGATTCCGCCGAGCGCGACGACACGCAAACCCTTGAACGGTGCCTTCGGAGGGGAGCCGAGCCGAACGGACGCGTCGACGGGGGCCGGTGCCGAACCGCGCGAATCGGAGCGTCGGCCACCGCCGGAGCGGCGGGACTTGCCGGAGCCCGACTTCGACGATCCACCCTTCGCAGCCCCACCCTTGGCGGAGGCTGCCTTGACAGGCCTCTGCGACGCCTTCTTGGGCTCCTCCGCAGCAACAGCCTCTCGCGTGGCCTTCTTCTCGGTCACGGGCTTTTCTGCGACGGGCTTCTCCACAGCGGGCTTTTCCACAATGGGCTCGGGTGGGCCGGCCTGACGGCTGGCGCTACGTCGACGAGGGGGACGGGTCATCAGAGAACTCCTGCTGCGTGAAGATCCGCTGCCAACCCATCGATCATGTCGTGGGTGGGAGCAACCTGCGGCAAGCGCGGCTCCCCCACATCCAGACCGATCAGCCGTAGACCGGCTTTCGATGCACTGACACCGCCGAGCCTTGCGACGGACCGGATCACTGGGATGAGGCTGAGGTTGATGGCGCGGGCACGCGCGATGTCGCCCGCGAGGAATGCGCTGTGCAGTTCCCGAAGACGACCGGGAACGAGATGCCCGATGACGCTGACGAATCCGACTGCGCCGACGGACAGCCAGGGCAGGTTGAGCGGATCGTCACCGGAGTAGAACTGCAGATCCGTGGTGCCGATCAATTCGGCGCCGGCATTGAGATCACCCTTGGCGTCCTTGACCGCGACGATCCGCGGATGTTCCGCGAGCAACCGGATGGTGTCCGTTTCGATCGGAACCACCGAGCGCGGCGGAATGTCGTACAACATGACCGGCAGGTCGGTCGCGTTCGCGACTGCACTGAAGTGCGCGAACAGACCGGCCTGGGGCGGACGTGAGTAATAAGGGGTGACCACGAGGAGGCCCTGCGCACCGGCGCGGGCCGCGTCGCGCGCGAGCTCCACACTGTGTGCGGTGTCGTTGCTACCGGCACCTGCGATGATCTTCGCGCGATCGCCGACCGCGTCGATCACCGCACGGAGAAGCTCGAGCTTCTCGTTCTCGGTGGTGGTCGGTGATTCGCCGGTCGTACCCGCCAGAACCAGTCCGTCGCAGCCGTTCTCGACCAGGTGAGCGGCGAGCCGGACGCCCGCATCGACATCCAACTTTCCGTCCGAAGTGAACGGAGTCACCATCGCGGTGGACACTGTGCCGAACGGACGCTCGACTGCGAAAGCGGATTCACCGTAGGTCATGGTCAGAAGGCTACCCGGTGAACACCCGACTGCTGCACGGCACTCACGTGTCGAGTGAATACGGAGTTCTGGCCACGGAAGTGCCGTCGCCGAGTTCCACCGTCTCGAAGTCGCCGAACACGTTGGGGGCCACCTCGCGTAGTTGGCGCAGACATTCGACCGCCACTCCTCGAATCTCGACATCGGCGTGTTCCGTCGCCCGCATGGCGATGAAATGACGCCATGCTCGATAGTTGCCGGTGACCACCAGGCGCGTCTCCGTGGCGTTGGGCAGCACCGACCGCGCCGCCTGACGAGCCTGCTTGTTCCGCAACGGTGCACTCGGTACGTCGGCGAGTTTGACTTCGAGCGCTGCGAGGAGCTTCGAGTACGCCGCGCTGCTCGCCTCGGTCGCCTCGGCGAACAGCGCCTCGAGCTCGGGGTCACCCGCGATGGCAGGGGGTGGCACGACGTCCGCGTCGTCCTCTCGGACGAAACGTTGCGAAAGCTGCGAGTACGAGAAGTGGCGGTGACGAATGAGTTCGTGCGTGCACGAGCGCGAGATGCCGCTGATGTAGAAGCTCACGCTCGCGTGCTCGAGGACCGACACGTGACCGACCTCGAGGAGGTGCCGCAGGTAGCCCTCGTTGGTAGCTGTGCGCGGGTTGGGCTTGGACCAGCTCTGATAGCAGGCACGCCCCGCGAACTCGGCGAGGGCCTCGCCACCATCCGCGTCGGTCTCCCACGGAATGTCGTCGGGTGGAGTGAACTCTGTCCGGGCCACCAGTTGCACCTTCAACGACACCGATCGTGGCACGGTTCGATCTCCTTCTCCAGCGTTTGCGCTCCGACACTATCCCCGCGACGATCACCTCGGCTCACCCGGCACCTTCCGACCCCTTCGGCGACAGGAACATTCCCGTCATGGCGACAGCATTCTCTCGCGCACTCCCCCGAACACTCACCACGCTCGCGGCAGCAGGACTATTCGGATCGTCGCTCCTCGGCGCGGCCCCGGTCGCACTCGCTCAGCAGCCCGCCGGCCCGGCTCTACAGCAACCTGCCGTGCCCCGTACGGAGCTCGATCATTCACTCGGACTCGCGGGCGTGGCCAACGCCCGCGACATCGGGGGCTACGAGACGGCGGACGGCGAGACCGTCCGCACCGGAGTCGTGTTCCGGACGGGCTCACTCGACCACGCCACCGATCAGGATCTGAATACATTGTCGGCCGCCGGCGTCACCCACGTGGACGATCTCCGCACCGTGTACGAGCGCACCGTCGCACCCGACCGCATACCCGCAGGTACACAGGCCGCCTGGTACGACGTGCTTGGCGGCTCGCCCCTGACGACTCTGGTCGACATGCCTGCCGCGTATCGGGCATTCGTCGACGGGCCCGGAGCGAACGAGGCTTTCGCCGCGGTACTGCATGACGTAGCGACCTCCGACGGCGTAGTCCTCTACCACTGCTCGGCGGGTAAGGATCGCACCGGATGGGCGACCGCCGTCATCCTGAGCGTCCTCGGCGTACCGAGGGAAGTCGTCACCGAGGACTTCTTGCTCAGCAACACCTACCGAGGCGCGGATCCTGCCAACCCCGGACTGAACGGCGTCAGCGCCGATTGGTTGAACGGCGCGTTCGACGCCGTCGACAGGAAGTACGGGAGCGTCGACGAGTACGTATCCCGCGGGCTCGGCCTGTCGGAGTCCGAGGTCGATCGACTGAAGGAACGTCTCCTGACCCCCTATCGGTCACCCCACCCTTGACTGACGTCACTTATGACGTCACCATGACGTCATGGACCTGAACAAGTACACCGACCGCCTCGACGCGGATATGCGCGCCGCAGCGGCACTCGGCGACGACAAGACTCGCGAGACCGCACTGGCGCTGGCGGCTGCCACTTCACCCGCACTCAAACTCGTCCTCCTCTCCGCACTCGGCGAATTCGCCGGTGAGGTGTCGGAGGCGCTGGGCGACCGACAGGTCTCGGTGCGCCTCGACGGCGAAGAAGTCGTGCTCGACGTGACGAAGACGCCTACCGCGACCACCGAGAACGGCAACGATGACACCACCGACGCCACGCATGACGCCTACGACACCAAAACCGCCTTCGACGACCTCAGCGGCGACGTGAGTCGCGTGACGCTCCGACTCGTCGAACAGATCAAGGAGCGTGCCGAGGAGGCCGCAACGCAGAACGGTGTTTCCCTGAACTCTTGGGTGTCGCAGGCTGTGCAGGGAGCACTGCGCGATCAGATGCGGCGTAACGGGATGGACAAATTCTGAACCGACTCGCAGGCTCCGCACACGCAGCATTCCGACAGTGATGTAATAGCGTCACATCAGCCACACGGTGAATGTGTCATGTGTACGAAGGAGCGATCGAGATGGCCGTATCGGGCGACAAAGAATTCGAGATCAAGGCCGATCCGGCAACAGTCATGGCCGCGATAGCTGCTGTGGAACGCCTCCCCGAATGGTCGGGTCCGCACAAGTCCGTGGAGGTTCTCAGCACCCACGACGACGGCCGCCCCAACCGCGTGCGCATGTCGGTCTCGATCCTCGGAATCAACGACGACCAGGTCGTCGACTACACGTTCACCGGCGACGACACCGTTTCGTGGACCTTGGTGGAGAGCTCCCAGCAGAGTTCGCAGGAAGGCTCCTACGTCCTCTCACCGTCGGGCTCCGGAACGAAGGTGCACTTCGAGCTGACCGTCGATCCGAAGGTTCCGCTTCCCGGATTCCTCGTGAAGAAGGCTCAGAAGTCCGCACTCGAAACGGCGAGCAAGGGTCTCACCAAGTTCGTCGAAAGTCTCTGAAAAAGTAGACGAGTGAAGTCCGGCGGCGTTGCCCCGGACTTCACTCCATCAGCTGTGCGGCCACCGTCGCGCCCAGTTCCCAGCACGCTTCGAGGTCTGCTTTCTCCGGCTTGCCCGACACCGTGACGTAGCCGGCGGCCTTCTCCCAGCCGAGTCCGGTCGTGATGGAGTCGACAGCCTTCTCCGCGCCTTCGGTGCCCTCGTTTCCGTGCAGGTACAGCCCGAACGGACGACCCTTGGTCGAGTCGAGGATCTGGTAGTACGCGCAGTCGAACGCGTGCTTGAGGGCGCCGCTGATGTATCCGAGATTCGCCGGGCTGCCGAGGAGGTAGCCGTCGGCCTCGAGCATCTCGGCCGGCGAGACCGTGAGCGCCGCACGACGGACGACCTCGACACCCTCGATCTCTGGATCGGTCGCACCGGACACGACAGCCTCGAACATGGCCTGTGTGTAAGGCGACGGCGTGTGATGCACCAGGAGCAGAGTTTTCACACCTACAGGCTACTGGCCCTGACGTTCGACTCGTTCGAGTTCCACTGCCCGGCGCATCGTCTCGCGTGCGCGGCCCCTGTCCCCCGCATGGTCGTACGCCCTGGCCAAGCGGTAGGAATTACGCCAGTTGTCGGGGTCCTCTTCCCACTCCGACTTCACCTGCGCGAACATCGCGTCTGCAGCGTCACGGTCGATGCGGCCGGACGGCCTGCGCGGAAGATCCGACACATCCAACTCGAGACCTTCGTCGTGAATCCGCTTGGCCAGATGCTGGTGAGCGAAGCCGGCGCGCAACGTCGCAACGACGATCCAGACTCCCAGGAACGGAAGTATCAGTACTCCGATACCCAACCCGACGGCCGCGACGCCGCCGTGCTGGATGAGGCTCACGCCGCGCTGCCCCAGCAACACGAAGTACACGCCGAGTGCCGCCACGAGGAACGCGATCAATGCGACCTTGCGGGTCACCTCGTTGTTCACAGGTCGAGGAACGGATCGAGTCCCACGGTCAGACCGGGGCGTTTGGCGATCTCACGGACGCCGAGCAGTACGCCGGGCGCGAAGGAGCTACGGTCCATCGAATCGTGACGGATCGTGAGGGTCTCGCCCTGAGTCCCGAGCAGGATCTCCTGGTGTGCGATCAGCCCGGCGAGGCGAACGGAATGCACGCGCACGCCGTTCACGTCCGCGCCGCGCGCACCCTCGAGTTCTGAGGTCGTGGCGTCGGGGCTGCGCGGGGCACCGGCTTTGTCTCGCGCGGCAGCAATGAGCCCGGCCGTGCGATATGCGGTGCCGGACGGCGCATCTGCCTTGTTGGGGTGATGAAGCTCGATGACCTCGACGGAGTCGAAGAAGCGTGCGGCAGCTTCCGCGAACCGCATGGAGAGCACGGCGCCGATCGCGAAGTTCGGGGCGATGAGAACACCGACGGACGGCTGGTCGGCAAGCCAGGATCGAACCTGCTCGAGCCGAGCGTCGTCGAAACCGGTGGTGCCGACAACCGCGTGGATGCCGTTGCGCACGAGGAACTCGAGGTTGCCCATGACCACATCGGGGTGCGTGAAGTCGATGACCACCTCGGTCCCCGACTCCACGAACGACTCCAACGAGTCGTTGTGGTCCACCTTCGCGACGAGTTCCAGGTCGGGGGCCTGCTCGACGGCCTCGCACATCGCCTTGCCGACCTTGCCCTCGGCTCCGAGAACTCCGACCTTGATCGCGTCTTCTGCGCTCACTTCTCCACGCTCCGTCCAGTCACAACGATTCGAGAGAAGCCTACGCAAATTGGATTCGGCGCCACCAGCCGGATGCCGTCGGTCAGTCGAAGAGAATGACCTGACGGATTGCGCGTCCGTCCGCGAGCTCGTCCATTCCCCGATTGATGTCGTCCAATGCGATCGTGGACGACACCAGCTTTTCGACGGGCAACGCACCGGAACGCCAGAGGTTCTCGTAGATCGGGATATCCCGGGCCGGCACCGCGGATCCCAGGTAGCTACCGATTATCGTGCGGGCCTCGGCGACGAGGGCCAAAGGCGAGATCGACGAACGCGCATCGGGTGACGGGAGTCCCACCGTGATCGTCCGGCCGCCGGGCGCCGTCGCTGCGACTGCCGATTCGAATGCTCGGGCGTTTCCGGCCGCCTCGATCACGATCGGCGCGCGCACGCCGTGTTCGCTCACCTCGTCCGGTGTGTAGGCGGCCGTCGCGCCGAGTTCGCGCGCCGCGTCGAGCTTTTCGCTCATGGTGTCGACTGCAATCACGTCCCCGCCGCCGAGCGAGACGGCAGTGAGAATTGCCGCCATCCCGACCCCGCCGAGTCCGAACACCATGATCGCCTCGCCAGGTTGTGGCCGCGCCGCGTTGAGAATTGCCCCGCCGCCGGTGAGAACAGCACACCCCAGAACCGCGGCCACTTCAGGAGGAACGTCGTCACCGACCGCAACCACCGACTTGCGGTCCACGACCGCATACGTGGCGAATCCGGACACTCCGAGGTGGTGGTTGACGTTCTCGCCGTCGCGCTGGAGCCGTGAACCTCCACCGAGCAGGGTTCCCGCGTTGTTGGACGCCGTCCCTGCGCTGCACGGCATCACGCCGTCGGTCGCGCAGCCATCGCATTCACCGCACCGAGGCAGGAACGTCATCACCACGCGCCGGCCGACGGTCAGGTCGTCGACACCCGCCCCGACCTTCTCTACGATTCCCGCAGACTCGTGTCCGAGCAACATCGGCACCGGGCGCACCCGGTTTCCGTCCACGACCGAGAGGTCCGAATGACAGAGACCCGCCGCCTCTATTCGTACGAGAATCTCACCGTCGCCGGGCTCGTCGAGTTCGAGCTCGGCGATGGAAATCGGTCGCGACTGGGCGAACGGACGCGCCCGGCCGATTTCTTCGAGTACGGCACCACGAATTCTCATCGCACGATCCTCCTCTATCGAACGATCCCCCGCACGGAAGCAGGCAGATCGCGAACCCGCCGATACGGACCGACCACGGCTACCCCGAAAGGCCTCTGCAACAGTATGCGGGCTACTTCACGCACCTCCGCGGTCGTGACCGCGTCGATTCTGGTGAGTGTGTCGGAGATGCTGCGGTGATTGCCGTAGTTGAGTTCGCTTCGTCCGAGACGATTCATCCTGGACCCGGAGTCTTCGAGGCCGAGCACCAACGCACCACGCAAAGCGCCTTTCGCGCGGGCACATTCGGCATCCGTGATGCCCTCCGCGGCCACGTTCGCGAGGATCTCACGAACCACCGTGACCACCTCGCCCAGATTCTCCGGCTGGCATCCCGCATACACGGAGAAGGCGCCGGTGTCAGCGAAGGTGTCGACACCCGAGTAGACGGAGTACGCGAGTCCGCGCGCTTCGCGGACTTCCTGGAACAGCCGCGAGCTCAGCCCTCCCCCGACTGCGGCATCGAGCACCGAGAGCGCCCACCGATGGCCTTCGTGCCTACCGAACGCTCGAACTCCCAGTGAGATGTGCACCTGTTCGCTGTCGCGTTCGGTGACGCTGAGAGTCGGCGGGGTGTCGATACGTATCCGGCCCTCGCGCCGCGGAGCGGGCTCGCCGTGCTCGGCGAGTTTGCCAGCGAATGCTCGCACGGCCAGTTCCACGACGTGCTCGTGCTCGACGTTGCCCGCAACCGCCACGACCATGCGCTGCGGGGTGTATCGGCGGGCGTGGAAGGAGTGCAGTTGCGCACGAGTCATCGATTCGACCGACTCGGTCGAACCGATCACGGGACGGCCGATCGGATGATCACCGAACATCGCCGTCAAGAAGTCGTCTCCGAGCAGATCCTCGGGATCGTCGTCGCGCATCGCGATCTCTTCGAGAACCACCTGACGCTCGACGTCCACATCGGATGCCCGGCAACGTCCACGGAGGACGACATCACTGACGAGATCCAATGCCAGAGGTAGGTCGTCGTCGAGAACGTGCGCGTAATAGCAGGTCTGTTCCTTCGTGGTGAAGGCGTTGAGCTCGCCGCCCACCCCGTCCATCACCTGCGCGATGTCGAGCGCGGAGCGAGTAGGGGTGGATTTGAAAAGTAGGTGTTCGAGGAAATGTGCGGCGCCGGCCACGCGCGGTTGCTCGTCCCGCGAACCGATACCGACCCACACTCCGACCGAAGCGGATCGCACGCCGGGCACGTGCTCGGTGACGATACGCAGACCGCTGGGAAGAACGGTGCGGCGAACACCCGTGATCGGACTTCCGGACGGGGTTGCGCGAATCAGGGTCGCAGTGCGACTACGCGCGGTGTTGCGCTCGTTCTTTGCCATGAATCGGTCAGCTGGTCCTCGAGTGTCATTGGGTCGGAATGCCGGAAAACCGAACGATACACGCGAAGCAACGACACCGCCCGCAGCCCTCGAGAGGGCTGCGGGCGGTGCTGTCGTTCTACGTGCGTGGCCGCTATCAGGCCACAGCGGCGGGGCCGCTATCAGGCCTCGGCGTCGGCCTGAGCAGGCTCCGACTCGGCTGCGGCTGCGTTGTCGCTGTTCTCCTCGACGGGGACCAGCGAGATCTTGCCGCGGTTGTCGATGTCGGCGATCTCGACGCGGATCTTGGATCCGATGCTGACCACGTCTTCGACCTTGGCGATGCGCTTGCCGTTACCCAGCTTGCTGATGTGGACCAAGCCGTCGCGGCCCGGCAGGAGAGAAACGAAGGCACCGAAGGCGGTGGTCTTCACGACCGTGCCCAGGAACCGCTCTCCGACCTTCGGCAGCTGCGGGTTGGCGATGGCGTTGATCTTGTCGATCGCGGCCTGTGCGGACGGGCCGTCCGCTGCACCGACGAACACCGTGCCGTCATCTTCGATCGAGATGCTGGCGCCGGTCTCCTCGGTGATCGAGTTGATCATCTTGCCCTTGGGGCCGATGACCTCACCGATCTTGTCCATCGGGACCTTGATGGTGGTGATGCGCGGTGCGTACGGGCTCATCTCGTCCGGAGCGTCGATGGCCTCGGCCATGACCTCGAGGATCGTGGCACGTGCGTCCTTGGCCTGCGACAGCGCACCGGCCAGCACCTTCGACGGGATGCCGTCGAGCTTGGTGTCGAGCTGCAGAGCCGTCACGAAGTCCTTGGTACCGGCGACCTTGAAGTCCATGTCACCGAAGGCATCTTCGGCGCCGAGGATGTCGGTCAGTGCCACGTAACGGGTTTCGCCGTCGACCTGGTCGGAGACGAGGCCCATTGCGATGCCGGCAACCGGAGCCTTCAGCGGAACACCGGCGTTGAGCAGACCCAACGTCGACGCACAGACGGAGCCCATCGAGGTCGAGCCGTTGGAGCTCAGAGCCTCGGACACCTGGCGGATCGCGTAGGGGAACTCCTCGACGCTGGGCAGCACCGGCATCAGCGCGCGCTCTGCGAGGGCGCCGTGGCCGATCTCGCGACGCTTCGGCGAACCGACACGACCGGTCTCACCGGTCGAGTACGGCGGGAAGTTGTAGTGATGCATGTAGCGCTTGCTGGTCTCGGGACCGAGCGAGTCGACCTGCTGCGCCATCTTGACCATGTCCAGAGTGGTGACGCCCAGGATCTGGGTCTCGCCACGCTCGAACAGAGCCGAGCCGTGCGCACGCGGGATGACCGCGACCTCGGCGGACAGCGAACGAATGTCCGTGATCCCGCGACCGTCGATACGGAACTGATCACGCAGGATGCGCTGGCGAACCAGCTTCTTGGTCAGCGAACGGAACGCTGCACCGATCTCCTTCTCGCGACCCTCGAAATCGGGAGCGACCTTCTCGAGCACCTCGACCTTGACCTCGTCGGTCTTGTCGTCGCGCTCCTGCTTGCCCGCGATGGTCAGCGCTGCGCTGAGCTTCTCGGACGCAGCCGCCTCGACAGCCGCGAACACGTCGTCCTGGTACGCGGGGAACAGCGGGAAGTCACCGGTGGGCTTCGAGGCCTTCTCGGCGAGCTGCTGCTGTGCGGTGCACAGACGAGCGATGGCCGGCTTGGCGGCCTCGAGGCCCTCGGCCACGATGGCCTCGTTCGGAGCCTGAGCGCCACCGTCGATCAGGGAGATCACGTTGTCGGTGGCCTCTGCCTCGACCATCATGATCGCGACATCGGCATTGTCACCGGAACCGGACACGATGCGACCGGCCACGACCATGTCGAACACAGCATTCTCGAGCTGCTCGACGGTCGGGAACGCGACCCACTGGCCCTTCTTGTTCTCCTCCGAGGTGATCAGCGCGACGCGCACACCACCGACGGGTCCGGAGAACGGCAGGCCGGCGATCTGGGTCGAAGCGGAAGCCGCGTTGATCGCGACCACGTCGTACAGATCCTGCGGGTTCAGGCTCATCACCGTGACGACGACCTGGATCTCGTTGCGGAGACCGTCGACGAACGACGGACGCAGCGGCCGGTCGATCAGGCGGCAGGTGAGGATGGCGTCGGTCGAGGGGCGGCCCTCGCGACGGAAGAACGAGCCGGGGATCCGGCCCGCGGCGTACATGCGCTCCTCGACGTCCACCGTGAGGGGGAAGAAGTCGAAGTTGTCCTTGGGGTGCTTGCCCGCGCTGGTGGCGGACAGCAGCATCGTCTCGTCGTCGAGGTAGGCGACAACGGCTCCGGCGGCCTGCTGTGCAAGGCGTCCGGTCTCGAATCGGATGGTGCGGGTGCCGAAGCTCCCGTTGTCGATCACGGCGGTCGACTCGAACACGCCTTCGTCGACCTCTACTGCAGAATTTTCTGTCATCTTCGTCTTTTCTCTTCGTCGTCTTTGTTTCTGGGGCTCGCATCGGAGCGGGATGTGTCGAACCTCATCCGCGGCGACGGCCATCGATCGAAGTTGCCGGACAGCGATGAAATCCGCGCCGAGGGCGCGGGCTCGCTGCCTTCCGGCAACCACTACCGAGGACCGACCAGCCGATACGATTCGACTCCTGCGTAGCGAGCGGACGGTGCCTGTGGCTCCCGTCCCGGGGCGCAGGCGAAATCACGCATCCACGAACCCCTGTGAACACTACCATCGCAGGTGTAAATCCCAGCGCATTCTCGCAGGCGCTCGACCTTCGGTACCGAGATGCGAAATGCCCGCCCACCGAATGGTGAACGGGCACTTCGACGGCCGCGCGACACGGCGGGCCGTGTCGACGGATAGTCCGACGTCAGCGACGCAGGCCGAGGCGCTCGATGAGCGAACGGTAGCGTGCGATGTCGACCTTCTGGACGTACTTGAGCAGACGACGACGACGTCCGACCAGCAGCAGGAGGCCGCGGCGGGAGTGGTGGTCGTGCTTGTGCGTCTTGAGGTGCTCGGTGAGTCCGACGATGCGCTTGGTGAGCATGGCCACCTGCGCCTCCGGCGAACCGGTGTCGGTCTCGTGCAGGCCGTACTCGCCCAGAACCTGCTTCTTTTCTTCGGTGCTCAGTGCCACTTGCTTCACTCCTGGTGATGACGTTCGCGCAAAAAGGATCGAATCTCGGCGGAGCCACCGCGAACCGCAGCCCACACCAACGGAACAGCCTACCAGGCCGAACGTGACCGAATTTACCGCGCAGGCTCGGAGGAGGAGAGGATCTCGCGCGCGTTGTCCGCGTCGTGCCCCATGGCGACCACCAGGTCGTCCACGGAGTCGAACTTCTCCATCCCGCGCAGCCGTGCCACGAGATCTACCGCCACGTGCTGTCCGTAGAGGTCGGCCTCGCGATCGAGCACGAAGGCCTCGACCGTCCTCGTACGTCCGGAGAACGTCGGGTTGGTGCCTACGGAGACGGCTGCCATGTAGCGCTCGCCCTGCACAACTGTCCCCAGGTCGGCGCCAGGGCCGAGCACGGTGAACCAGGCCGCATACACGCCGTCTGCAGGAATCGCAGAGAACATCGGGGGCGCGACGTTCGCCGTCGGATATCCGAGTTGACGCCCACGGCCGTCTCCGTGCACGACGACACCCTCGACTCGGTGTGGACGCCCCAGCGCCTCGGTCGCGGCCGCCATGTCCCCTGCATCGACGCACGCGCGGATGTAGGTGGACGAGAACGTCACCGCATGCTCCGCGAGCAGAGTCACACCATCGACGGCGAACCCGAATCGTTCACCCATCTCGCGCAACATGGAGACGTCGCCGGCTGCTTTCTTTCCGAAGGTGAAGTTCTCCCCCACCACCACCTCGGCGACGTGCAGACGCTCGACGAGAATCTCGTGCGCATACCGTTCGGGGGTGAGCTTCATGAACTCGGCGGTGAAGGGCATGACGCAGAAGACGTCGATACCGAGTGATTCAGCGAGTTCCGCGCGACGTGCCAGTGTCGTCAACTGGGCGGGATGACTCCCGGGGCGGACGACTTCCATCGGATGCGGATCGAATGTCATGAGGACACTCTTGATCCCCCGCTTGCGCGCGGACTCGACCGCACGCGAGATCAGCTGGGCGTGCCCTCTGTGCACACCGTCGAATACGCCGATCGTGAGAACACAACGACCCCAGTCGGCCGGAACCTCGTCGAGACCACGCCATCTCAGCACGCCTGGCAGCCTACGGCCCCGAGCGTCGATCTTCATCTCCGGTGGGCACATCCGTGGACGTGTCCGGCCGTGCGGTCGCTTTCCTGCTGGTGAGAGTGCTCACGCGTGTGTTGCCGTGTACGCGCCCCAGCGTTTGCCTAAGCTCGACTCCGTGGTGGGCAACAAGAAGGAACAGAACGCCGTCCCGGACGAGACGACCGAACAGGTGTCGCTGTCCGCGGTGGCGCAGGACTATCTCAAGGTGATCTGGACCATCCAGGAGTGGTCCCACGAACGCGTGTCTACGAAGCTGCTGTCCGAGCGGATGGGGGTCTCCGCCTCGACCGTGTCGGAAGCTATCCGCAAACTGTCGGACCAGGGCATGGTCGATCATGCCCGCTACGGATCGATCGCCCTCACCGATGCCGGCCGTACCGCCGCCATCGGCATGGTGCGCCGTCACCGCCTCATCGAGACGTACCTGGTCCAGGAACTCGGCTACGGCTGGGACGAAGTTCACGACGAGGCGGAGATCCTCGAGCACGCGGTGTCGGATCTGATGGTGTCGCGGATGGACACCAAACTCGGTCACCCCGAGCGTGATCCGCACGGCGACCCGATCCCGACCGTCGACGGGTCGATACCCACACCTCCCGCTCGCCAGCTGAGCGACTTCGCGAAAGGCGAATGCGGCACGGTCGCTCGAATCTCCGATTCCGATGCCGAAATGTTGCGCTACTTCGACTCGGTGGGCGTGGCCCTCGACGTCCAGGTCACCGTGCTCGAACGCCGCGATTTCGCCGGCACCGTGTCGGTTCGACTCGATGCGAGCGCTGAGAGCGACGCAATCGAGTTGGGAAATCCTGCTGCACAGGCGATCTGGCTGGTCTGATTCGGCTCAGCGCAGCGTGGCCGGACGCACCACCATCACCGAACTCGCCCGGCGCCCTCGCTCCTGGAGAAGTGCGATGGTGTGACCGCTCGGATCGATCGCCGCATACACGCCCTTGATTCCGATGGTCGTCAGCCATCGCCCCTGGCTGATCGATTCGGCCTCGTCGGCATCGATGTGGCGGTGCGGAAACGCAGTCTGCGCGGCAGCATCTATGTCGAGACTGACCGCGGGGTTCTCGGCCAGTTCGTCCAGTGTCAGAGCGTGATCGAGTGTGAACGGACCCACCCGAGTGCGACGCAACACCGTCAGGTGTCCGCCCACACCGAGCGCCCGCCCGAGATCGCGCGCCAACGCGCGAACGTAGGTGCCCGAAGAGCAGTCCACCTCGACGTCCAGGTCCACGAACGTGCCCGACGTCCGCCTCGCCGTCACCTCGAAGCGGTCCACGGTCACCGAACGCGCTTCCAGTTCGACCTCTTCACCGGCGCGAACGAGGGCGTGCGCGCGCTGACCGTCGACCTTGATCGCACTCACGCTGGACGGGACCTGCGAGATGTCTCCGGTCAGAGTCGCAATGTGCGAACCGACCTCCGCATCCGTCAGATGCGCCGCATCATGGGATTCGACGGTCTCGCCCTCCGCGTCGTCGGTCGTCGTGGACGCGCCGAGGCGAATGGTCGCGGTGTACGCCTTCGTGGTCAGGGCGAGAAGTCCGAGCATCTTGGTCGCCCGCTCGATCCCGAGCACCAGAACACCGGTCGCCATCGGATCCAGGGTTCCCGCGTGCCCCACCTTGCGGGTGTTCAACAGTTTCCGACACCGGGCGACGACATCGTGGCTGGTGATCCCGGCGTCCTTGTCCACGACGAGAAGACCGGCACCGACCAGTCCGGACGAAGGCTTTTCATGTGGAGGCACGTCTGACGATTCTGCCAGGACCGATCACACCACCGAAATCGCCGTGAGAATCAGTCCGTCCGCGGTCAGCCATCGTCCGTCGAACGAGGCCAACGGCGGGCCGTCCACCGTCTCACCGGAGACGAGCAGATCCGACCGGAACGTTCCCGAGGTTCCGTCCGCTCCCTCCTGAATGGTGATGTGCGCGTCCTCGAACCCCAACCACCGCTGGGTCAGTGGAAACCACGCCTTGTACGTGGCCTCCTTGGCGCAGAACAGCAGGCGATCCCAGTGCACTCCCCGGTCCGTACCGGTGCCGGCAAGCCACTCCCGTTCCTGCTCGAGACTCACGGCAGGCAGCACGCCGTCCGGCAACGGGGCGTTCGGTTCCGCATCGATGCCCAGCGACCGCACCTGCATCGAATACCCGAGCACCGCACCTCGATAGCCGTCACAGTGAGTGAGGCTCCCGACGACACCACGTGGCCAGATCGGAGAACCGCGCTCGCCACGCAGGACGGGCCCCTGCTCCACACCCAGCCGAGTCATCGCGAGCCGTGCACAGTGCCTCGCCGTGGTGAACTCACGCCGACGCTTCTCCACCGCCCTGCCGATCAGCGCTTCCTCTCGGGGGTGGGGCGCAAGGCCGGGCGGGTCCTCGTACAGTTCGGCCGACGCGACACCGGTCGGGAGAATCCGCTCGATCACGACCGCCGCCCCGCTCGCATCTTCTCCACTTCCGCTTCCTGTTCGGGCGTGACCTGGAAGTGGCCGCCCCATTTGTTGAGAGTCCCGGGTGGATACTCGGGCACCGGCAGGATCTGACGGAGCACATTCTCGGGCAGCCCACGCTTCTTCCACTCGCGCGGATAGCCCACCGAGACTTCCTCGAACCGAACACCGTCGTAGTAGGTGGTGCGTGGGATGTGCAGGTGTCCGTAGACCGCGCACACCGCGTTGTAGCGGATGTGCCAGTCCGCCGTGAGATCCGTTCCGCACCAAAGTGCGAATTCCGGATACCAGAGCACATGCGTCGGCTCGCGCACCAGCGGGAAATGGTTGATCAGAATCGTGCGGGTCCCGGGCGGCAGTGCGTCCAGACGCTGTGCGGTCAGCTCGATCCGACTACGACACCAGGCATCGCGGGTGGCGAACGGCTCGCTCGACAGCAGGAACTCGTCGGTGGCCACGACGTTCTTGTCCCGCGCGATCGCCAAGCCCTGGGTCTTGGTGACAGCGCCCTCCGGCAGGAAGCTGTAGTCGTACAGGAGGAACATCGGCACGATGGTGACCGGGCCGTCTTCTGCCTCCCACACCGGATAGGGATCCTCCGGGGTGATCACGTCGAGTTCGCGGCACAGGTCGACGAGGTACTCGTACCGTGCGGCCCCGTAGATCTGCACGGGGTCTTTGGCCGTGGTCCACAGTTCGTGGTTTCCGGGCACCCAGATGACCTTCGCGAAGCGCTCGCGCAACGTCTTCAGCGCCCAGCGGATGTCGTCGGTCTTCTCCGACACGTCCCCCGCCACGATCAACCAGTCGTCCGGGCTGTCCGGATACAGGTCCTCGGTGATCGGACGATTACCACGATGACCGACGTGGATGTCGCTCACCGCCATCAGTTTGGCTGCCACCTACCGCTCCCCTTCCCACTCACCGTTCGTCGTCGGCCTTCACCTGAAGGTCCGCACCCGACACTGCCCAGCGGCCGGAGCCGACACGCCAGACCACCGCGAGCATCCGCAGAACTATGAACACCGTAAGCCCCGACCAGATTCCCGCGAGACCCCAACCCTGCACCATCGACAACCAGATCAGCGGCAGAAACCCGACGAGCGCACACATCAGCGTCGCGTTGCGCAGGAACGCGACGTCCCCGGCGCCGAGCAGCACTCCGTCCAGTGCGAACACCACGCCGGCGATCGGCATGACGGCGACGAAGAACCACCATGCGACGGCCATCTCGTCCAGAACGTCGGCATCCGTCGTGAACAGTCCGGGAATCAGGGTGTGACCGAGTGCGAACACGACAGCCAGTCCCAGCGCGAAGATCGCGGACCACAGGGTGACGCGTCGCGACAGACGCCTGGCCCCGCCGATTCGACCGGCACCCAGCGCTGCACCCACGAGCGTCTGGGCGGCGATGGCAAGCGAATCCAGGGTCAAGGTCACGAGGTTCCAGAGCTGCAGTACCACTTGGTGCGCCGCAACCGACGCTGCCCCGAACCGCGCCGCGACGGCGGCTGCCGACAGGAAGCACGCCTGAAACGCGAGACTCCGCATGATGAGGTCCCTACCGAGCAGCATCTGCGCGCGCATCACGGACCAACTCGGCGTGAGCGGGACCCGTTCACGTACCAGCGCGCCGACGAACAGGGCCGCCGACACCGACTGCCCCAAGACGTTGGCAACCGCCGAACCCTCGAGCTCCATGCGAGGCGCACCGACAAGCCCATGGACCAGCGCTGGGCACGCAACAGCGGACACGACCAGGCCCGCGATCACGAACCGAAGCGGTCGCATCGTGTCCTGGACACCGCGCATCCATCCGTTCCCGGCCATCCCGGTCAGAATCAGCGGAGTGCCGAACACCGCGATGCGCAACCAACTCTCCGCGGCCGCAGCGATGTCCGACCCGCCGGCGATCACCGAAGTCACGGGGCCCGCACACAGTTGGACCACGACGATCACGATCGCTCCCACGCCCCAGGCCAACCAGGTCGCCTGCACGCCCTCACGTACCGCTGCCCGCTCGTCACCGGCACCGTGTAACCGGGCGGCGCGCGCGGTGGTCCCGTAGGACAGGAAGGTGAGCTGGGTACTCAGCTGGGCGAGGACCAGGCCGCCCACGGCAAGGCCCGCGAGCGCCAGCGCCCCGAGGCGTCCGACCACGGCGATGTCGAACAGCAGATAGAGCGGTTCTGCGGCAAGAACGCCCAGCGCAGGAAAGGCGAGTCCGAAGATGCGCGACGAGGGGACGTCGTCCGTCTCGTCGTGCGCACGCACCTTGTCACTACCGGACGTATCCGACCCCAAGTCTCACCCGAGGGTCTCGAGCAGGACGGCGACGACGTCTTCCCAACTGGTCTCCGCGGTGTAGCCTGCTGCGAACCGGTGTCCCCCACCGCCGAGTAGGCCGGCGACAGCGGACACGTCGACGTCGTACTTCGAGCGCAATGACACCGCCCACGTTCCGTCGGCCGCTTCCTTGAGTACGGCGGCCACCTCCGCCTCGGCAGTGGTCCGCACGATGTCGATGACGCTCTCGATCTCCTCGGAACGAAGACCTCCGACATCACTGCGTCTGATGACGGCGTACACGAGCCCGCGTCCCTCGGCGGCTTCCTGCACGAGCGTCGCCGACGCGAGGACGGACGACAGCATGGGCAACCACCCGAACGGATGCGTGTCCAATAGCCGCCGAGCGATCCTCGAGCCGTCGATCCCGGTCGCCAACAGGCGTTCGGCAAGGGTGTGCGTCCCGGGCCGAACCCAGCGGAACGAACCCGTGTCCGTGACCAGTCCGGCGTAGAGGCAGTGCGCCAGGTCTTCGTCGATCTCGATGCCCCACAGATCGAACAACGTCGCGAGGACCGCGGTGGTCGACTCGGCCCGCTCGTCGATCAGATTGATCGACCCGAACCGCGTGTTCGACCTGTGATGATCGATGACGAGCACTTCACGCGCCGAGTCCACGCGGTCGGCAAGGCGGCCGAGTCGACCTGCGCTCCCGCAGTCGACGGTGACCAGCAGGTCGACCTCTCGCTGCAAGCGATCTGCCGCGACCAGCAGATGCTTGCCTGGCAGCTCACGCATAGATTCCGGCAGCTCGTCGGGGGAACCGAATGCGACCTGAACCGGTATGCCCTTGCGTTCGAGCACCATGCCGAGCGCGAGGCCACTGCCGATCGTGTCGGCATCAGGCTGTACGTGGCACAGCACCGTCACCGAGGTCGCGTTCTCGAGAACCGAGACGACACGCGCCTTGCACATCTCGAGCGTATCGAGTTCGGACAGATCGGCCGCCGGAGTTCGTTCCACGGCAGGGGTCATGGTCACCTCGGCGCCGGATCAGTGAGACTCGGGTGAATCGGGCACCGATTCGTCCGATCCCTGGTCTCGCGGCTCTTTGTACGGGTCCGCTTCGCCGGCAGGTTTCGCGGCGGCTGCGGCTCGGGCGACCTCGTCGTCGGCCGCGCGTGCCCGCGCCAGAAGTTCCTCCATGTGCCGGGCTGTGTCCGGAACCGTGTCGGCTACGAACGTCAGGGTCGGAGTGAAGCGCACCCCGGTGCCGGCGCCCACCTTCGAACGCAGCACCCCCTTGGCCTTCTCCAGACCCGCAGCGGCCGACTCCAGGTCGGGCTCGGTATCGAGGTCCGCACCCATGACCGTGTAGTACACGGTGGCGTCGTGCAGATCTGCCGTCACCTTGGTGTCGGTGATCGTGACGAACGCCAGCCGCGGATCCTTGATTTCGTGATCGATCGCGGTGGCGACGATCGTTCCGATACGTTTTGCGAGCTTTCGTGCCCGGGCGGGATCCACCATGACCTTCAGTCTCCTCTCCCTGGCCCGTCACCGAACCGGCCTGTTTCCTGTTTCGAGCCTTGCACACTATCGGCGGCTCCGCGCCGCTCACGCACGGAGCGCAGCTGTCAGTCCTCCGGACCGAAAATGCGTCGACGCACTGCCAGAAGCTGAAGCTCCGGCAACTCGGCCACGTGCCGCTCGCACGTGTCCAGCACCTCGTGCACGTGATCCACGGCGGAACTCGCCATCGTCACACCGAGCATCGAACGACGGAATCGATCGAGCTCCCCGGTTTCGGCGGCCGAAACCCCGTAACGCCGCAGTGCTGCGAGCACGGGTTTGACCGAAGCTCGCTTTTCCTTCAGCGACCGCACATCTCCGAGCAGGATGTCCAGCTCGAGTGCCCCGACGTACAACATTCCTCCTTCGCGCGACGTCCGCTCCCCCGGTTCGACGTGAACCGGGAGAGCGGACGACTGATGCTGCCCTGCGGGCGGACCGAATCTAGTCGCGCGGCTTCTCGCGAAGCTCGTACGCCTCGATGACGTCACCCACCTTGATATCGGCGTAGGTGACGGTCAGACCACACTCGTAACCCTCGCGAACCTCGACGGCGTCGTCCTTCTCACGCTTGAGCGAGGAGATGGTGATCGTCTCGGCAACCACGCGGTTGTCACGCAACAACCGGGCCTTGGCATTGCGCCGCACGATACCCGAGGTGACCAAGCAACCGGCGATGTTGCCGACCTTGGACGAACGGAACATCGCACGGATCTCCGCCTTGCCCAGATCGACCTCTTCGTAGATCGGCTTGAGCATGCCCTTGAGCGCCTTCTCGACCTCGTCGATGGCCTGGTAGATCACCGAGTAGTACCGAATGTCGACACCCTCGCGGTTCGCCAGCTCCGTCGCCTTGCCTTCGGCACGGACGTTGAAGCCGATGATGATCGCGTTGGAAGCCGCCGCCAGGTTGACGTTGGTCTCCGTGACGCCACCGACACCGCGGTCGATGACCCGCAACTGCACCTCGGGATCGATCTCGATGCCGTGCAGCGCCTCTTCCAGCGCCTCCACGGTGCCCGAGTTGTCACCCTTGAGGATGAGGTTGAGCTGCGACGTCTCCTTGAGTGCTGCATCCAGATCGTCGAGGCTGATCCGCTTGCGGCTCTTCGCGGCCAAGGCGTTGCGCTTGCGTGCGTTCCGCTTGTCGGCGATCTGACGTGCGATGCGGTCCTCGTCGACCACGAGCAGGTTGTCGCCTGCACCGGGGACCGACGTGAAACCGACCACCTGAACGGGCCGCGAAGGCAGTGCCTCGTGGACGTCCGCGCCGTGCTCGTCCACCATCCGTCGCACGCGACCGTAGGCGTCACCGGCGACGATCGAGTCACCGACCCGCAGCGTTCCGCGCTGAATGAGCACGGTGGCGACGGGACCACGACCACGGTCGAGGTGAGCCTCGATGGCGACACCCTGAGCATCCATGTCCGGGTTGGCCCGCAAATCCAGCGCGGCATCCGCCGTCAACAACACAGCTTCGAGCAGTGCGTCGATATTGGTGCCCTGCTTCGCCGAGATGTCGACGAACATGGTGTCGCCGCCGTACGACTCGGCAACCAGCCCGTATTCGGTGAGCTGCTGTCGAATCTTCTCCGGGTTCGCGCCTTCCTTGTCGATCTTGTTGACCGCGACCACGATCGGCACGTCGGCCGCCTGGGCGTGGTTGATCGCTTCCACCGTCTGCGGCATGACGCCGTCGTCGGCTGCGACAACAAGGACCGCGAGGTCGGTCGCCTTGGCACCACGGGCACGCATGGCCGTGAAGGCCTCGTGACCGGGGGTGTCGATGAAGGTCACGAGACGCTCGGAACCTTCGAGCTCCGTCAGCACCTGGTAGGCACCGATGTGCTGCGTGATGCCGCCGGCCTCCGCCTCACGGACGTTGGCCTTGCGGATCGAGTCGAGCAGGCGAGTCTTACCGTGGTCGACGTGACCCATGACGGTGACCACCGGGGGCCGCGACGCGAGGTCTTCTTCGCCGCCTTCGTCCTCGCCGTAGGTGAGGTCGAAGCTGTCGAGCAGCTCACGATCCTCGTCCTCCGGGCTGACGACCTGCACGACGTAGTTCATCTCGCTGCCGAGCAGTTCCAGCGTCTCGTCGTTGACCGACTGAGTTGCCGTCACCATCTCGCCGAGATTGAAGAGTGCCTGCACCAATGCGGCCGGGTTCGCGTCCAGCTTCTCCGCGAAGTCGGACAGTGATGCGCCGCGAGCGAGACGGATGGTCTCGCCGTTGCCACGTGGCAACCGCACGCCGCCGACGGCGGGCGCCTGCATCGAATCGTATTCCTGGCGCTTCTGACGCTTCGACTTGCGGCCACGACGCGGGGCACCGCCCGGACGACCGAAGGCACCGGCTGCGGCGCCACGCTGACCGGGACGACCACCACCGGGACGACCACGGAATCCGCCGGCCGGAGGGCCGCCGGCAGGTGCGCCGGGGCCACCGCCGCGGTAGCCACCGCCGCCGCCACCGGGACGACCGCCCGGTGCGCCACCCGGACGACCGGGACGACCGCCCGGTGCCGGACGTGCGGACCGTGCAGGCATTGCGCCGGGGTTGGGACGGGCCGGCATCGATCCCGGGCTGGGACGAGGGCCACCCTGACCGGGAGCCGGACGGGGACCGCCCTGACCCGGAGCCGGACGGGGACCGCCCTGACCGGGAGCCGGACGCGGGCCACCCTGACCCGGAGCCGGACGGGGACCGCCCTGACCGGGAGCGGGGCGGGGTGCGCCGGGTCGCGGACCGCCGGGGGCGGGACGCGGAGCGGGTCGCTCGGCCGGAGCGGACGAGAACGGGTTGTTACCGACGCGCGGGGGCTTCGGTCCCGGACGCGGTCCACCCGGCTTCGCACCGGTCGACGGAGCCGCCGGGGTCGCGCCTGCAGCGGGAGCTGCCGGAGTAGCACTGGCAGCGGGGGCTGCCGGGGCGGGTGCCGCCGGAGCCGGACGACCCGGCTTCGGGCCCGGTGCTGCAGCGGGAGGCGCTGTGGGTGCCTGCGGCGCTGCCGCCTCCGGAGTGACTGCTTCCGGGGCTGCTGGGCTTGCGGCCGGTGTTGCGGGCTTGGGACCGGGACGCGGTGCGCCGGGCTTGGGCGCGCTGCCCGGTTTCGCTGTAGTAGCGCTGGGTTCCTTCGCTCCGCCGGGCTTGGCCTCGGTGCGAGGCGCGGATTCGCCCTCGCTCTTCGGCTGCGCAGACGGGAACGACTCCCGAACACGCCGTGCGACGGGTGCTTCGACCGTCGAAGACGCCGACTTCACGAACTCGCCCTGCTCCTTGAGCGTTGCGAGTAGTTCCTTACTTGTGACACCGAGTTCTTTTGCCAACTCGTGCACGCGGGCCTTGCCTGCCACTGCTCTCCTCACTGGTGAGGTCGAGCAGGAGGCTCCCCGAAAACGGGGGTCCCGCACGACCTCGGGTTATCTCCGATGGACGTTCATCGCTGGTGCTTCACGGTGTGCTCATGAGTGCTTGTGCCTGTTCTTCTCGAGAGGGTCGATCATGCGATCGACCGCTGACGTATCCAGTTTCCCGGACACTCGCAGTGCTCTGCCAAATGCTCGGCGTCGCTCTGCCAGGTCCAGACATTCGCGATCGAGGTGCAACCAAGCACCGCGCCCGGGAAGTCTGTGCCGCGGATCGGGGACGAGCACCGCACCCTCGGGGGCGTGCTCGCCGACCACGATCCTCAACAGATCGACGGTCTGCGCTCGCTGCCTGCAACCGACGCAGGTACGCACCGGAAAATCGGTGCCGACACGCGCGGAAGCGGGTAGCTCATGCTGAACCATTGATCACTCTACCGCTGTCTGCCCCGGTTCTCCGCATTCCTCGTTTATGCACTGTTCACGCCGGGGTCGCCGGAGGCCTCGGTGACGTCGGCCGCGTCACTACGGATGTCGATGCGCCACCCCGTCAACCGTGCAGCGAGGCGGGCATTTTGCCCCTCCTTGCCGATGGCGAGCGACAGCTGAAAATCGGGTACGACGACCCTCGCGGCCCGAAGTTCGGGATCCACGACAGTGACCGACACCACTTTCGACGGCGACAGTGCGTTGCCGACGAACTTGGCGGGGTCGTCGTCGAAATCGATGATGTCGATCTTTTCGCCCGCGAGCTCACTCATGACGTTCCGGACCCGCTGCCCCATCGGACCGATGCACGCGCCCTTCGCATTGAGGCCCGATACGCGCGATTGCACGGCGATCTTCGACCGGTGGCCCGACTCGCGCGCAACCGCGAGAATCTCCACCGAACCGTCGGCGATCTCGGGAACCTCGAGAGCGAACAGCTTGCGCACCAGGTTGGGGTGAGTTCGCGACAAGGTGATCTGCGGCCCCCGCGCACCGCGCGAGACCCCCACGACGTAGCACTTGAGCCGCTCGCCATGCTCGTAGGTCTCTCCGGGAACCTGCTCTGCGGGCGGGATCAGACCTTCGGCGCCGTTGGCATCGCTGCCGATCCGAACCACGACCATGCCGCGCGAGTTGGCGCGGGTGTCGCGCTGGATGACCCCGCCGACGATCTCACCCTCGTGAGTGACGTACTCACCGAAGCTGCGCTCGTGTTCGGCATCCCGCAACCGCTGCAGGATGACCTGCCGCGCGGTGGTCGCGGCGATTCGTCCGAAGCCCTCGGGGGTGTCGTCCCACTCCTCGCCGACCATGCTGCCTTCGGCATCGGTCTCGTGCGCCATCACTCGCACCACACCGCTCTTGGCGTTCACGTCGATACGTGCGTGGGGCTGATGGCCTTCCGTGTGCCGGTAGGCGGTCAACAGCGCACTCTGAATGGTGGCGATGACCGTCTCGATCGATATGCCCTTGTCGGCCTCGATCGCACGCAATGCCGCGATGTCGATATTCACTTGTCCAGCCCTTCCGATTCTTCTTCTCCGTCGACCGACAGCGTCGGTTCGGCGGGTGCTACTCGCCCCTCGGGAACGCCTCCCGCGAGCTCCATTTCCAGGGCGTTCGGCTTCGAGAACTCCACCTGTACGACCGCGCTGCGGATATCGCCCAGGGGAATCTCGCGCACGGCCGGGCCCGATTTCGCGCCGGCGACCACCACGTCCAGCGTGCTCTCGTTCAATCGTCCGATACGACCTTCGATCTTCTCGCTCCCGAGGTCGAATGTCGCCTTCCTTCCTCGCGCACGACGCCAGTGCCTCGGCAGGGTCAGCGGACGATCCACCCCCGGAGAGGTCACCTCGAGGTTGTACGGGGACTCACCGAAATCGGACACGTCGTCGAACGCAGCCGAGATCTCGCGGCTCAGTTCGGCCGCCTGATCGAGTTCGAGGCCCGCGTCACTGTCGACCACCACCCGCACCGCACTGTGCTTGCCTGCCGAGGTGATCACGACGTCCTCGAGATCGAAACCACGGCGTTGCACCAGGTCGGAGACGAGTTCGGTCACTCTTTCATTGGACGGAACCGGCATCTCGAGACGCTCCTCTTTTCGGTTGTCATCGGGCGGCGGCCGACTGCCGCGCACCTACTCGGCGACGACGATCGGCCGTTCTCTTCGAACACCTAAGCCTAACGCCCGTTTCACGGAGCCGTGACCACCCCGGGGCTTCGATTCTCGTCATCGCACTCACACCTGGCACGATGGACCCGTGCCCAACCCTGCCCACTCCACCGTTCTGACGCGAAGGTCCGCGCTGAGGCTTGCATCCGCAACGGCGGTGGGTGCGTTCGCGGTCACCACGCTGGCCGGTTGTTCCGACGACGAAGACGACGCCGTGGAGATCGACCGCCTCACGTCGGCAGCCGAACTGGCCCGCCGCGATTCCGAGAATGCTGCCGCCGCAATAGCCTTGCTCCCCGACCGTGCGGGCGCACTCACCACGATCAGTGCGCAGCGGGGCGAGCACGCGAACGCTTTGGATGCCGAGATCGCCAGGGCAGCAGGAACTTACGCCGACGGGTCGGCGCCGACGACAGCGACCGCGACGTCGTCCGCACCCGCACAGCCTGTTCCACCTCCGGACCTGGACACACTGCGGACCAGACTCTCCGAATCCCAACGCGACGCAGCCGGACTCGCCCGCTCGCTCAGCGGTTTCCGCGCCGGTCTGTGCGCCTCCATCGCGGCCGCGTGCGGCACGCATGTGGTGGTATTGCTCCCGTGATCACCCCCACTGCGTCAGAACAGTCCAGCCTGTCCGCCGCTCTGGCGACCGAGCATGCCGCGATCTACGCCTACGGCGTGATCGCCGCGTACGCGAACCCCACCCGCTCCGGTCAGGTGAACGCAGACCTGGCAGCCCATCGCGCCCTACGGGACGCCCTCGTCGACGCGTTGACGGCGGCCGGTTTCGCGGCAGCCCCTGCCGCGGCTGCGTACTCGACGCCGTTCCCGGTGGTGGATCCGCCGTCGGCAGCTCAGCTCGCCGCCCAGACGGAGTTCGACACGTCCGTGGCGTGGCGAAGCGTAGTCGAGAACGCCGAAACCGAGGAGACTCGCACCTTCGCTGTCGACACCCTCGCGGGAGTGGCGGTCCGCGCCGCACTGTGGCGGTCGGTCCTCGGCGCCGACCCGTGGACCCTCGCCTTCCCCGGACAGCCCTGATCACTCCCCGGCGATACCCGAGATTGAAACACGTTCTAGTGTCGTAGTCGGTACGTCACTGCGACAGAGCGAGGATCCATGACCGCATCAGCCGACTCGAACAACCGCGTCGCACTCGTCACGGGAGCCGGCCGAGGAGTCGGAAAGGGTGTCGCCCGCGCGCTGGGCTCCGATGGTTGGACGGTGTACGTCACCGGTCGCGGCCCCCTCACCGACGATTCACGATTGCGCGCCTGCGCGAACGAGATCACCGAACTCGGCGGGCGCGGTATCGCAGTCGCGTGCGATCACCGGGTCGACGAGGACGTGGCAGCTCTGTTCCGCACCATCGAGAACGACCGGCACGGGCGCCTCGACCTCCTCGTCAACAACGTGTGGGCCGCTCCGCGCGGGTTCGGCGGATTCGACACACCGTTCTGGGAACGCCCGCTCTCCGACTGGGATTCGTTGATCGACGTCGGCCTGCGCGCCCACTACGTCGCATCCGTGGAGGCCGCTCGACTCATGGTCCCCCGGCGATCCGGTCTGATCGCCAACATCTCCTCGTTCGGCACCCGGGGGCACCTGCACTCCGTGCTGTACGGGATGTCGAAGGCCGGCCTGGACAAGATGGCGAGCGATATGGGCGCCGAGTTGGCGCGCCACGGCGTGAACGCCGTCTCACTGTGGCCCGGAATCGTGCGCACCGAGAAGTTGGTCGCCAGCGGACTCGAGACCATCGCCGGATTCCCTGTCGCCGATGCGGAGAGCCCGGAGTTCATCGGCCGGGTGATCGCCGCTCTGTTCGACGATCCCGCGCTGAACGAACGTAGTGGGCACACCTACGTGACCGCGGAACTCGCAGTCGAATACGGGATCACCGATCACGCCGGCAACCAGCCTCCGTCTCATCGCGATCCGTTCGGCGGCGGCCCCCTGTTCTGATCGCCTGTTGCCTACGCTCACGCGTGAGGCGCACGATGGAATCGTGACGGCACTGTCGCGCCTGAACTACATCGACACGGAAGGTCGAACGCACCGGATCGACCTGTCCCCCGATCGTCCGCGCCTCACCGTCGGCAGATCACCGAGAAGTGGGATGCCCCTGCCCGGCGACGAGGAGGTCTCCCGCCTGCACGCGGTCATCGAATGCGTGGACGACCAGTGGACGATCCTCGACGACGGGCTGTCCCGAAACGGCACCTTCGTCAACGGTGATCGCATATCCGGCCGTCGACGGTTGCGCAACGGTGACTCCGTACGAATCGGGCGAACGGCACTGGTGTACCAGGAGTTCGGCGCCGCCGAGGACGAGGCCACCCATCTGGCCGGGGATCTGCCCTCGGTGCGCTCGTTGACCGAGACTCAGCGAGCCCTGCTTGCCGCCTTGTGTCGGCCGTACAAACAGAACTCGGCGTTCGTGCATCCGGCATCGAACCAGGAAATAGCGCAGGAGCTGTACCTGAGTGTCGACGCGGTGAAAACCCATCTGCGAACGCTCTTCGCGAAGTTCCACGTCGAGCAACTCCCCCAGAATCAGAAACGGGTGCGGCTGGCGGAACTGGCTCTGCACAGTGGAATCGTCAACCGACGCGACTTGTGAACGAATCCGCAGTCACGCGGGACAGGAGTGCGCTCACGGCACTCGCCACTTCCTCTGCCCGGTCCAGGATCACCGAGTGGCCGGCGCCGTTCACACTCACCAGTTCGGACGACGGCAGGCTCGCCGCGATCGCCAGAGAATGCTCGAACGGCGTAATGGGGTCGTCCGTCCCACACAGGACCAACGAAGGAATGTGCGTCAGCCCGGCCAGCGTCGCCCGCTCGTCGAACTCGATGAACGATTGCAAAAAGCTCACCATCGTCACGACGCAGGTGGAGTCCGCCAGCGCCGCGGCGACGGCTCCCACCCTCGCTGCTGCCCGACCACGAAGCCTACCGGCCGCGACCCGACTCACCTTGTGTCCGAACCGCTTCGATCTGTGCAGCGTGACAGGCGCCCGATGGGCAACGGTACGAAGACAGGCGACAGGCCGGGCCCGCAGCAGCCGTCCGAGTCCCAACTCCGTGACTCCACCTGCGGCGGTGGCGATCAGAGCAACCCCCACCACGCGGGGGCCGATCGACGGTGCATGGGTCCGGGCAAACGCCAGGGTCGCCATCCCTCCCATCGAATGCCCGACGAGTACGAGCGGTCCTGTGGGGGCCACCGCGTCGATGACCGCGCCGAGATCGCTGCCCAACTGGTCGATGGTGTACGTGTCAGCGGGTGCGTGTGCCGAGTCGCCGTGGCCCCTCTGGTCGTAGGTCACCAGGCGCACGTCTTTGCCCCAGCTGGCCGTCAGTCGACGACCGAGCGGCGCCCACGATTCGCCGTCCAGGCAGTGCCCGTGCACGAATATCACCGTGAGCGGCGCGTCCTGCGGACCGTGTGTCGTCACCGCGAGCCGGATTCCATCTCGGGTGGACACCGAAACCCGGCCGCCCTGATCTGCTGCGTTCTTCGTCATGACAACTCCTTCCGAGCAGATCAGCGGGGCCGGGTCGGCCGGGATGGGTGGATGGGGACTGTGAAACTGGCCGGGGTGCGGGCTTCGGCTTGTCAGCCGAACCCGGGAAAGGATCCGGGAACGCCGACGGCGTAACCACCGACCGAGGCTCCTCCGGGGCCCGCGATGATTCCCTCGACTCCGATGGGTCCTACATCGGCGCCGCCGATACCGACGTTGCCGCTGTTGCCGTCGGCTCCGTACTGCGGGATCTCCGCCGACGCGACGCCGGCACCTACCGTGAGTGCGAATCCTGCCGCCAGAAGTACTCCGGCGAATCGGTGAGCGTGTGACATGGTTCTTCCTTTCGAGTGGTCGTGGATTGTCCGAGTGCTCACGCGATCAGCAGAAGGGCCAGGCGAAGGTGCAACTCGTGGTGGTGTTGCCGCCGTTGCCGCCGTTCGCCGGCCCGGAGTTCCCACCGGTCCCGTTGCCGCCGTTTGCATTTCCTGTCTGCGCATTCCCACTGTTACCGCCCTGCGCACCTCCGCCGTTTCCCACGTCGACGCCACCCTGATTTCCGTTGCCGATGTTGACACCACCGATACCCACGTTGCCGCTGCCACCTGCGCCGCCCTGTGCATTTCCGCCGGGGCCGGTCGTTGCGCCGCCGCTCTGTGCGCCACCGCCGGTTCCGTTGCCGCCTTGCGAGGTGCCGCCGTCGCCCGGTGCCGCGGCGGCGATTCCCGAGCCGGCCGCCAGAGCGAACGTTGCGATCGCGATTGCTGCGAAAGTGGACTTGATGGTGTTCGACATTTCATTTGCTCCCTGTGTGGGTGGATTTGCTTGCCACCCAAGATTCCGCCGAAACGCCCGCCGAAAACAGACACCCCGGGGTGGGTAATCGCCCACCCCCGGGGTATCGGTTCACACCTTCGGGTGTGTGCGCACCGCGCGAACCTACTGCTTCAGTGGATGTCCCTCGTGCGGATCGACCACAGGGACGCAGCCCCGAATACGACCAGATACACACAGAGAAGGACAACGGCTGTCGATCCGTCCAGAACGTTCAGAACACCCGGCGTCGTCTCGCCCTCGCTCACGCCACGCAGGCTGCCCGCCAGGGAGCCCGCGGCCGTTCCTGGCAGGTAGTCGGTGACGACGGCCAGGGGTGAGAAGACGACCGCAACTCCACGAAGCAGGTTCTCCACCACCAGAATCCACACCAATCCGAGCCCGACCGACAGTGCGGGCCCCCTCGTCAGGACGCCCACCAGCACTCCGGCCATCGTCCACATACCCAGGATCAACACCCCGGCCCCGATCGATTCGGCAAGCGCGGCCACGGGTGGAAGCGCGATCGACTTCGACTCCGATGCGGCGATTGCCGCGGACACGCCCAGATCGGCGACACAGACTGCCAACACGAGCACGACCACGACGACTGCCAGCGCCACAACCGTTCCCACGAAGGCGGACAGTCGCGAGGGGCCGGCGGTGAACACCGTCTTCCATGTCCCCCATCCGTAGCCGCTACCGGTCGCCAGCGCACCTGCGATGAGCATCAGCGCGCCGCCGAACATCGCCATCCCCTGTGTGAACACCTCCGGCACTGCGGTCGGCAACATCCGTTCGAGGAGAACGTCGTGGGGTACTGCCGAAGGACTGTCGGTGGCACCGCCACTCTTGTAGGTCAGGTAGTTGAACACGTAGAGAAACACCAGATTCAGCGCCATCCACGCCGCCAACAGTATCCACAGAGTCGGCCACTTGATCAGGCGGAGAACCTCCGCCCGGTACGCGCTCGATACTGGACTTCTCTTCTCTCGCAACCCGTTCATGACGACTGCGCTCCTGTCATCTCGAAGAACACGTCTTCGAGCGTTCGTTCCTGCCTGGTCAGCTCGAGCAGATCCACGTCTTCTTCGATCAGAGTCCTTGCCACCTTCGGCGCCAGCTCGGCGGATACCGAAATTTCGAGACGGTCCGTTCTATGCGTCACCACATCGGCGCCGAGCAGTCCGCATAGCAGTTCTTCGGCGCGGCCGGTCGGATTCGCCCGCACGACGAGCCTCGAGTCGCCGCGAAGTTCGCTCACCGTCGATTCTGTGAGCAGCTTTCCTTCGGAGATGACCCCGACGCGGTCGCACATCTCCTGCACTTCGGTCAGCATGTGGCTCGAGAGAACGATCGTGTGCCCACGTCCGGCCAGGTCGACGATCAGCGCGCGCATCTCCACGACGCCGCCCGGATCCAGACCATTGGTCGGTTCGTCGAGAACCAACAGGTCGGGTTCGCCCACCAGCGCCGCTGCCACACCCAGTCGCTGTTTCATGCCCAGGGAATACGTCCGAAACTTGTCTCCGCCGCGCGGGCCGAGCCCGACCTGCTCGAGAGCGAGGGCAGCAGCGTCGTCGGAGACATTGCGTAGCCGGCTCACGAATCGAAGGTTGTCGAGGCCCGACAGGTAGGGATGAAATCCCGGCCCCTCGATCAGCACACCCGTCCGCGCGGCAGCGGACGGATCACCCGGCGCACACCCGAATATCGTCGCTGTCCCCGACGTCGGCCGCACGAGCCCGACCAGCATCTGAAGTGTGGTCGTCTTGCCGGCACCGTTCGGACCGAGGAATCCGTAGATTTCACCTTCCCGAACCGTCAGCCGCACTCCGTCGACCACGTTCGTGTCGCCGTATCGTTTCGTCAGGCCATCCGTGATCACTGTTTCTGTAGTCATGTTTCGAGCGTGCGCCGGAGCGATCACACGTACATCCGCCCACGTACGGCATCGCGCGTACGTATCGAGAACGATGACAGGCCGTCGCCCGCGGGGCTAGCTTCGTCAGTGTGCGCTTCCTACCGAGAACCTTCGACTGGGCGGTCAGCCTTGCGATACTCGTGGTGCAGGTGGCAGGAAGCCCCCGTGCCAATGAGCACCAGTCGGTGCTGCCACTGAACGGTCTCGCCTATGTGCTCATCGCTCTCGGCCCGGTCGTTCTCCTCTTTCGGCGCCGCTATCCACTGTTCACGCTCTTCGTGGTCCTCGGCGCCACGGCCCTGTACGTCCGCGACTTCGGATACGGCCCCATCTTTCTCTCACTGGTCGTCGCTTTCCTCACGGCCGGGACGACGGGTTCACGATGGCGCACCTACCCGGTCGTCGCGGTGGGATACGTCCTGTTCATGTGGATCGCTCCGCAACACGGTGGCAGCCCGGTTCCCAACTTCGCGGTGGCGACCGGTGTCGCGGCGTGGCTGCTCGTGCTGGTCGCCACCGCGGAGATCATCCGCAGCAGACGCGCTGCCGCCGCCGAACGCCGCCGGCGGGCCGACGCTGCTGCGGAATCGGCTGCTGCCGAACGCCGGCGCCTTGCCAGTGAGGAACGGCTCGACATCGCACGAGAGCTTCACGACGTGCTTGCCCACAGCCTGTCGCTCATCAACGTACAGGCCGGTGTCGCACTCGAGCTGTTCGACTCCGCGCCCGAACGCACCCGCCCTGCTCTTGCTGCCATCAAGGACGCCAGTCGTGAGGCCATCGGCGACGTCCACTCCCTGCTGGACTCGCTACGCGACGGGAGTGGCCCTCCGAAGGCACCGACACCCGGCATCGCCGATCTCGACGCAGTGGTGCGTAGAGCCAAGGACGCCGGCATCGAAGTGTCCACCACCGTGACCGGAACTCGGCGGCCGCTCTCGGGCATCGTGGACGTTGCCGCAGCCCGCATCGTCCAGGAATCGCTGACCAACGTCGCGCGGCACTCGGGTACCGCGGCCGCCGAAGTTCGGGTGACCTACCTCGGCGCCTCGCTCGAGCTGTACGTGGACGACCACGGCAGTTCGGATGCCTCGGACGGTCCGGGCGGCAACGGGATCCCGGGCATGATCGAGCGTGCACAGGCCTTGGGCGGACACCTGAGTGCCGGACGCAAACCCGACGGCGGATTCCGAGTGTTCGCCTCACTGCCCTACCGGCATCCGGCGGAAGGTGACGCATGACGATTCGGGTTGTGGTGGCCGACGACCAAGCTCTCGTGCGGGCCGGATTCGTCGCCCTTCTCGATGCCCAGGACGACATCACGGTGGTCGGCGAAGCCGAGGACGGAGAACAGGCGTTGGCGGCCTGTGTGGATCTCGTCCCCGACGTGGTGTTGATGGACATCCGAATGCCCGTCATGGACGGCCTGGAGGCGACTCACCGTATCGCCTCGGATCCTGCGCTGACGCAGGTGCATGTCGTGGTCCTGACCACGTTCGAACTGGACGAGTACGTCTTCGAGGCGGTGCGTGCCGGCGCAGGCGGATTTCTCGTGAAGCACACGGAGCCCGCTGATCTCGTACGGGCAGTACGTGTGGTCGCCTCCGGTGAAGCACTGCTCTCGCCGTCTGTCACGCGAACGTTGGTTGCAGAGTTCGCCAGCCATGCGAAGCCGCCACCCAGCTCACCCGAGCTGGATCAACTCACAGAACGCGAGCGTGAGGTGATGGTCCTCGTCGCGGAGGGTCTGACCAACGCCGAGATTGCGGAGCGCTTGTTCGTGAGTCCGGCCACGGCCCGAACTCACGTGGGCCGGATACTTCTGAAGCTCGCAGCCCGTGACCGTACTCAGCTTGTGGTCGCCGCGTACGAGCACGGACTCGTCAAACCGGGTTGGCAGGACTGACGTACGCACCTGCGCGTACCCACGAACCCGTACCACGGCCGATGTGCCGGACGCCCGGCACGGCGCACGCTGAAGTCATGAACATCAACGAATACACCAGAGCCGGAATGCTTCTCGCCGATGAGTACCAGCACCACGCCTGGGGCCCTGGCCCCTGGTTCGTTCTCGTTCCCATCGCCTTCTGGACGGTGGTGGTCGTCCTGATCATCGTGGCCCGCAGAAGGTTCCGAGGCCGATCCGGTGAGGACGCCCTGCGCGATCACTACGCGAAGGGCGACATCACCGAATCGGAGTACCGCAGTCGCCTGGCCGTTCTACGCGAGACCAGGCGCTGACCGCGGCAAGGGTCAGGGGCGCATCTCGTACGCGCCGTTGTAGCCCTTGACCTCGCCCCACACCCGATCGAATCGGTCGGTGTCGACCGTCGGCTTGCTGACGGCACCGATCGCCCACTCTTGCTGCGCATCGGTGGACGACTTCTTGCCGTGCAGCGACACCGCGTAGGCCGAGAAGTCGCGAACCTGAAAGTCGAAGATCTGGTCGATCAAATCCGAGTCCAGACCGGTCAGTTCCGCCTGCTCGAGAATCAACTGGCCGTAGACGACGAGTGAGAAGAGGTGCCCGACGTCGAGCATGAAGTCGAGATCCTTCTGCTGCTCGGCGTCCGGCGCTGCCGTCGCCATCAGATCCCGGAGCGCCTTGGCCTGCTCGTAGAACACCGCCACGTTCGGAACATCGGTGTGCTTCTCGTAGACCGCGGTCCAGTCGGCGAACTTCACCTTGGCTGCGCCGCGGGCCGGCCCCTGCTCCCAGAAGAAGACGTCGTCGGCGGCGTCGTCGCGGGTTCCGATCTCGGGGTACTCGACCGGATCGAACAGGTAGTTCGGCATGAACTTGAGGATCTGGGCCACGTTGACGTGCACGGTGCCTTCGAGACGGGGCAAGGTGGCGATCAGCCGGGCAACCTGGCTGAAGTAGTTGTCCTTCTCGAAACTCTTGGCCGCCAGCACGTCCTGCAGAAGCGTGATGAGCTTCTCGCCCTCGGCGGTGACCTTCGACTTGGTGACCGGATTGAACAGCAGGTAGCGGCGGTCCTCGAGGCTGGCACTTCGGAAGTAGTCGACGGCGCGACCACTGAACAGCTTCATGGCGATCAGCCGCGAATACGCATCCACGAAGCTTGTTCGCACGTGCGGGAAGTCCGTGACCGGATTGCCGTAGAGAATGCGGTTGTCGGCGTGGGTAATCGCCTCGTAGAAGGAGTGTTCGCACATGCCGACCGCGCCGCTGCACAGGTTGAACTTGCCGACGTTCACGGTGTTCAGCGCCGACGAGAAAGCCTCGGGTCCGGTGTGGAGGATGTCCTCCTCGCGCACCGGGTAGTCGTTCAGACGGAAAGTGCTGACGTACATCTGGCCGTCGATGACGTTGTCGATCAGCTCGTAGTTCTCGTGTGCACTGTCGGCAGTGAACCAGACGTAGCCGTCCGCGCCGTCGACGTCGGATCGCCGACCGAACACCGACACGGTGCCCGCAACGTTGCCGTTGCCGATGTAGTACTTGGTGCCCGAGACCCGGAACGCGACGTCACCGTCGGCCGCAGGTGTCAGCACCATGTCGGTGGAGTACACGTCTGCGCCGTGCTCGCGCTCGGACAGACCGAAGGCCATCACGCCGCCCTCGTCGAGCTGGCGCGCGGCTCGCTTCTTCGCCGTCTCGTTATCGCTCATCCACACCGGACCGAGACCGAGAATCGTGACCTGCTCGGCGTACCAGTATGCGAGGCCGTAGAAACCGAAGATCTCGGAGAGGGCGGCATTGCGAGCGGCGTCCCAGCGCTTGTTCGGGTCCCCGTCGGCATATGCGGACGGGGTCAGGAACGTGGCGAAGATCTTCTCCTTCGCGACGAACTCGAGGAACTCCGACACCCACACGCTGTCCAGGTCGTCCTGGATCAGTTGCCGCTTGCCGCGGCTCTCGAACCAGTCGATCACCGCCCGCAACTGCCGCCGAGTCTCCTCGTCGAACTGCTGCGGATCGTAGGTGTTCGGATCGAGGAGAAGTCTGCCGGAGTTCGCCATTGCCTTGCCTTTCGTCGCGATGACGCAAACGCTACCAGCCGGTAACTTAGCTCGCGGCGGTTCCGCCACGCACTGCATCGACGATCGCGTCGACAGCCGATTCGGACGCGATCTCGCGGGCCTCGCCACCGAAGCGATCACGCAATTCGACCTTGCCGTCCGCCCAACCACGACCCACGACGACCACCAACGGAACTCCGAGCAACTCGGAGTCCTTGAACTTGACCCCCGGCGACGCCTTGCGATCGTCGAGAATGATCTCGAGCCCTGCCCGGTCGAGATCGGCAGCGAGGCTTTCCGCGCCGTCCCGCGCAGATTCGTCCTTGTTCGCGATCACCAGGTGGACATCGGCCGGTGCGACCTCGGCGGGCCAGCGCAGGCCCTTGTCGTCGTGGTGCTGTTCGGCGATGACCGCGACCAAGCGAGAGATGCCGACACCGTAGGAACCCATGGTGGGCCGAACCGGTTTGCCGTTCTCTGCAAGCACGTCCACCCCGAACACGTCGGTGTACTTGCGACCCAGTTGGAAGACGTGGCCGATCTCGATACCGCGCGCCGACACGAGCTCCCCCGCCCCGTCCGGCGACGGGTCTCCGTCACGGACCTCGGCGGCCTCGATGGTGCCGTCCGGCGTGAAGTCGCGACCGGCGACGAGGTCCACCACGTGCCGGCCCTTCTCGTCCGCGCCGGTGATCCAACTCGTGCCGTCGGCCACGCGGGGGTCGACCACGTATCGCACACCGTTGGCCTGCAATGCCTTCGGTCCGATGTACCCCTTGATCAGGAATGGGTTGGCCTCGAAGTCCGCTTCGGTCAGAAGTTCGTATTCCGTGGGTTCGAGCGAGGCTTCGAGGCGCTTGTCGTCGACTTCACGGTCACCGGGGAGGCCGATACCGAGCAGGGTCCATTCACCGCCCGGCTGCCGAGTCTTGACCAGAATGTTCTTCAACGTGTCCGCCGCCGTGACGGTACGTCCGAGATCGGCGCCGTTGGCCCACTCCACGAGAGTGGCGATCGTCGGAGTGTCCGGGGTGTCGTGCACCTGCGCGGCGGGCAATCCGTCGAACGGAATCGGTTCGGGCGCGAGGGTGGTGACAGCCTCGACGTTGGCCGCGTAGCCCGAGGACGTGCAACGCACGTACGTGTCCTCACCAACTTCGCTCTCCGCGAGGAACTCTTCGGAAGCACTGCCGCCCATCGCACCGGAGGTGGCCGCGACGATCACGTACTTCACTGCCAGACGGGTGAAGATCCGCTCGTAGGTGTCGCGGTGCGCCTGGTAACTGGCCGCCAGACCGTCGTCTGTGAGATCGAAGGAGTAAGAGTCCTTCATCAGGAACTCGCGCCCACGCAGGATGCCCGCCCGCGGCCGGGCTTCGTCGCGATACTTGGTCTGCACCTGGTACAGGGTGACCGGGAAATCCTTGTAGGAGTTGTACTCACCCTTCACCGTGAGAGCGAACAGCTCCTCGTGGGTGGGCCCGAGCAGGTAGTCGTTACCCTTGCGGTCCCGAAGGCGGAAGAGTTCGTCGCCGTACTCCGTCCAGCGATTGGACACCTCGTACGGGTCGCGAGGAAGCAACGCCGGGAGAGCGATCTCCTGCGCTCCCATCGCGTTCATCTCCTCGCGCACCACCCGCTCGACCTGACGCAGCACCCGGAGACCGAGGGGCAACCACGAGTAGACGCCCGGCGCGATGCGGCGGACGTAACCGGCGCGAACCAGCAGCTTGTGGCTGGGCACCTCGGCGTCGGCGGGGTCGTCCCGCAGCGTGCGAAGGAACAGGTGCGAAAGGCGGGTAATCACGTCAGCGAGGATAGTCGGCTCGGCTGCCCTCACGCTCCTCGGTACGGTATCGACCGTGCTGGTCCTTCTCCCTCCCTCCGAGACCAAGTCCGACGGTGGCTCCGACTCCCCGCTGAACCTGGCAGATCTGTCGATGCCGCAGTTGACCGAGACCCGGGAGATCCTGGTCCGTTCATTGGTCCACCTCGCTGCGGATTTCGACGCGTCCTGCGAGGCCCTGGGCTTGGGGCCCACCCAGGCGGACGAGATCGAACGCAACGCGAAACTGTGGGTCTCCCCCACCCGTCCGGCGCTCGAGCGCTACACCGGCGTGTTGTTCGACGCTCTGGACGCCGGCTCGTTCACCAAGGTGCAGAAGTCGAAGGCCTATGCGCGACTCGGCATCGGTTCCGCCCTGTTCGGTGCGGTGCGCGCCGGAGATCGCATTCCTGCCTACCGGTTGAGCGGCGGCTCCACTCTCCCCGGCCTCGGCACCCTGCGGTCGATGTGGAAACCGGAACTGGCGACCGCGATCGAGCAGGAAGCCGAAGGGCTGATCGTCGACCTCCGTTCGGGGACGTACCAGCAGCTCGGCCCGCTACCGGATGCAGTGATCGCCACCGTCCTCACGGAGAAGCCCGACGGGTCTCGCAGCGTGGTGAGTCATTTCAACAAGCATCACAAGGGACTGCTGGCGCGAGCACTCACCGTCACGCGCGCCGAGCCGACGGATGTTCGAGGCGTGGCACGCGTGGCCTCGAAGGCCGGGCTCCGCGTCGAAGTCGCCTCGAAGCGCGAACTCGTCATCCTGACCGATCCCACCTGACCTCGATCAACCGAGACCCAGCTCGGACCGTGCCGATCAACCGAGACCCAGCTCGGACAGGGTGGTCGCCACCCGCTCGTCCTGGTCACGCAGGAACTGCTCGAAATCGGCGCCGGTGAGGAACGCGTCCGACCACCCGTTCTGCGCGAGTGCTTCGCGCCACCGTGCACTGCTGTGAAGTTCGGTCAGCGCCTCCACCATCGCGGCCCGCGCATCGTCGGAAATTCCCGGCGGCGCAACGACTCCGCGCCAGTTCGCGAAGGTGAGGTCGATCCCTGCCTCGGTCAGCGTCGGCGCGTCGATCCCCGGAACCCGCTCGCTTCCCGACACGGCGAGGACCCGAACCGCGCCTGCCGCGATCTGGTCGACGTATTCGCCCAGGCCGGAAGTGCCAACGGTGACCGTGTGCCCGAGCAGCGCCGTCAGTAGATCGCCACCGCCGTCGTGCGACACGAAATCCACCCGAGCGGGATCGACCCCCACCGCTCGGGCGGTCTCCATCGGGAACAAGTGGTCCGGACCGCCTGGGAGCGACCCGCCGCCGACCGTCACGGAACCGGGATCGGCCCGCCATGCCGCGACGAAGTCGTCGAGCGTTCGCAGCGGGGAATCGGCGGGAACGAGAATTGCCTCGGGTTCCTCGACCAGCTTGGCGAGCGCGGTCGCGTCCGACATTCGTACCGCCGAGCCGTTCGTGTATCCGGCTCCGACCAGACCGAGACCGGTCGTCATCATCAGCTTGTCGTTGCCCGCTTCGTTCATCAACCGGGCCATGGCGACGGTTCCGGAATCACCGACGACGTTGAAGACCCGGATGCGTCCCGTGATGCCCTCGTCTTCCATCAACTTCACAGCGGTTCGCGCCGTCAGGTCGTAACCGCCCCCCGGACTGTTCGGAACCATCATCCGGACGCCGGGTAGCCCCACGTCGTCGCGGCCGACGCCGCAGCCGGTGGTGACCAGCGCAAGCAGGCCGACCACGACCAGTAGCGCCACATCCCGCAGCCGGGACCTCCGGCCGATCTCGACCACCACAGCGCTCCTGTTCCTGTCTCTGCCCCGCGTCGATCATGCGCCCCGTCACGCGCAACACTCTCGTCGGCAATACTGGACCATCGGCGACATCCTCGTCACAACGGAACGGAACCAGGTCCATGTGGTCACAGCGGCGTCTGCGCATACGCAGCCTCGCGGGCCAAGTGCTGCTCCTTCAACTCGTGGTGGTGGCAGTGGTGCTCGTCGCCGTCGCCGCTGTGTCCGTTCATCAGTCGACGGTGGAGTTCCGCGACCTGCAGGGCCAACGCATGATCGCCGTGGCCGAGACCGTGGCCTCGACCCCGGTCGTGCGTGACCGATTGAGCGAACCCGATCTCGAACGGGTCCTCGCACCCGAGGTCGACCGAGCGGTCAACCTGTCCGACGCGACGGTGGCCGAGATCGTCGGGCCGGACGCGGTCGTCCTCGCTTCGTCCGATCCGACCCGACTGGGAACCAGATCGAATTTCGGATCGAGCGACGTGATGTCCGGGCGTGGGTGGGTCGGCGACCTGGACATCGACGGCCGGGAGTCCATTGCCAGCCACGTGCCGATCCTGTCCCGGTCCGGAGACGTTCTGGCCGTAGTGACGGTCGCCCAGAACTATCCGTCCACCTGGGAGTTGCTGAGCGGAGCGGGCGCACGCCTTTTGCTGTATCTGGGCATCGGCGCCGGCCTGGGCGCAATCGGATCGTGGTTGCTGTCGCGGCGTATCAAGACGCACACGCGTGGCCTCGAGATCACGGAGATCGCGAATCTCGCGGATCATCGAGAAGCACTGCTGCACAGCATTCGCGAAGGCGTGGTCGCCGTGAACACGGACGGCGTGATCACAGTGTTCAACGACAGCGCCCGCGAACTGCTCGACCTGCCAGGCAACGTGGTCGGCCGGCATGTGGACGAAGTGGACCTCGACACCGGGGTGCGGCAATATCTGCGAAGTGCGGGCGACAGCCCCGATGTCGTCCTCTCGACGGCCTCCCGAATGCTGGCGTTGAGCCGAAGGGCCGCCACCAGTCAGGGGCACAGGATCGGATCAGTCACCACGATGCGTGACAGCACCGAACTCGCCTCGCTGCAAAGTCAACTGTCTTCGCACAAGAGCGTCACCGACACGTTGCGCGCCCAGACGCACGAGTTCTCGAACCAGCTGCACACGATCTCCGGCCTCGCGCAGCTGGGCGACTTCGATGCCGTGACCGACTTCGTCGGCACCCTGACCAGACGACGAGCAGAGATCAGCGATGCAGTGACGCAGCGCATCTCCGACCCCGCGGTGGCCGCACTCCTGATCGCGAAGACGTCCCTCGCCGCCGAGACGGGTGTCTCCCTGACGCTGGCCGGCGATTCGCACTTACGGCCGCTCGACCCGGAATTGGCGACCGACGTCATCACGGTCGTCGGCAACCTCGTCGACAACGCGGTCGACGTTTCCGAGAGAACCCCGGGCTCGAGCATCCGCGTACGGATCACCGACGGAGACGGAATTCTCGTGGAGGTGGCCGATTCCGGACCCGGGGTGCCGGAATCGATGCGGGACGAGATCTTCTCGCGCGGGGTCACGTCGAAACCCGGCGTTCCGGGCGGGCGTGGGATCGGACTGGCGCTCGTCCGTCTGGTGACGTCACAACACGGCGGCTCAGCGTCAGTCACCGACGCACCGGACTCCGGCGGCGCGCTCTTCACCGTCCGTCTGCCACGTGGCTACACTTCCCGATCATGACGAGGCGAGCGATGGCGATACGGCGCGGAGATGTATGACGTCCTGGTCGTGGACGACGACTTCATGGTTGCCGAGATCCATCGCAGATTCGTCGACAAGACCCCCGGATTCAGCACCGTCGGCGTGGCGCGTACGGCCGAGGAAGCCTTCGAAGCGATACACACCCGCACCCCCGACCTCGTCCTGCTCGACGTCTATCTTCCGGACATGTCGGGCCTGGACGTCCTGAAGCAGTTGCGCAATGAGCGGAACGCGATCGGGGTCATCATGATCACCGCGGCACGGGAGATCGACACCGTCAGCCGCGCTCTCCACGGGGGTGCATCCGACTACCTCGTCAAGCCCTTCGACTACCGCCAGTTGCAGGAGAAGCTCGAGAACTTCGATCGGCGTGCTCGGACTCTCGAGTCCTCGACCGGTGCAGATCAGTCGGTCATCGATTCTCTGTTCGGAGGTACGGCCAAGAAGCCCGGCGCGGGCCCACTCCCCAAAGGCCTCAGTGTGGAGACCGGCCGTCTGGTCCTGGAGGTCGTGCGATCGCGGGAAGAGGTCTCTTCCAGCGAGTGCGCCGAACTCGCCGGTCTCTCACGCGTCAGCGCCCGCAAATACCTCGAGCACTATCTCGGCGAGAACGTTCTGACGGTCCGACTCGTCTACGGTTCCACCGGACGTCCGGTCCGCCGCTATCGAACGCTCACCTGAGCGTCAGCTCTGCTGGGCCGACTTCTCTGCGGCCTGCGCCTGCGCCACCTGCTCCGGCGTGAACCGAATGAACATCGCGGCGAGTCCGGCGATCGCCGCGCACGCTGCGCTGCCGACGAGGGCGAACGTGTAGCCCTCCCCCAACGCCTCGAGCTGAACAGGATTCATTTCGGAGACCTTGGCCGAGACCCCTCCGAGCGAGAGTGTGCGAGACGTCGCCATGGCGCCGATGACGGCCAGAGCCAGTGGGCCGCCCAGTGTCTGTGCCACCTGCGCGATGGCTGCCAGTGGGCCGATCTCGGTCTCCGGGACACCCGCGATGGCACACAGGGGAAGCGGTACCACTGCGAGTCCCACGCCGAAGCCGATGCCGATGATCGGGACGAAGAGGTTGGTCAGGTAGTCCGCGGAACCGTCGAGGGTCGATCCGTAGAGCAGACCCACCACCATGATCGCGGCCCCACTGAGCACGAGCCAGCGCGGCTGAATACGGACGGCCAGTCGCGATGCCACGGTGGCCGCCGCGCCGAGACCGAACGCGAACGGTATGAACGCGAGACCGGCCTCGAGGGGGCTGTACCCGAGGATGTCTTGCACGAACAGCGCCACGAACGCCGCGACCGTGAACATCACGGCGCCCGCGAAGAAGATCGCCACGAAGGTCGCGACCCGGTTCTTGTCTGCGAAGAGCGAGAACGGGAGCAGCGGGTTGTCCGCCGTGCGTTCGACGTAGAGGAAGACCGCGAACAGTACGAGACCGATCACCAGGGAACCGATCACGAGCGGGCTCGTCCACCCCAGTTCCGGCCCCTCGGTGAGCGCGAAGACCACACCCGTAGCCGCCAGCGTTGCCAGGATGGCACCGGGAACGTCGAGAGCCAGACGCTCACCCGCCGTCTCCTTCAACGCCTTGAGTGCACACAACACGATGAAGATTCCGATGGGCACGTTGATGAGGAAGATCAGCCGCCAGGAGACCTCGGTGAGTGCGCCGCCGATGATCAGGCCGGCGATCGAACCGATTCCCGTCATCGCGGCGAAGATGGCAATGGCCTGATTGCGAGCCGGCCCCGCTGCGAAGGTTGTCGCCACCAGCGCCAACGCGGTCGGTGAGGCGATCGCAGCACCGACGCCCTGCAGGAATCGCGCGAAGATGAGCATGAACTCGTTGATCGCCAGCCCGCAGAGCAGCGATGCCACCGTGAAGAGCGCGACGCCGGCAACGAACATCTTCTTGCGACCGAAGGCGTCACCGAGTCGCCCACCGAGCAGCATGAGCCCACCGAATGCCAGCGCGTACGACGTCAGAACCCAATTCCGACCGCTGTCGCTGAGGCCGAGATCTGCCTGCAACGGCGCGAGCGCCAGATTCGCCACCGTGCCGTCCAGGACGACCATCATCTGAAGACCGCTCAGGACGATGATCGCCAGACCAAGAACACGGGTCGCTGCGGACGGCGTCACAGCGCCTTCGGACACTCTGGAATCAGACACAGGAGTTCACGTTACCCAGCGTCCACAGAAAACCCGGCCACAGCCCCGATCACAACGATCGCCGGTGGACGAATCTCCTCATCACGGACACGCGCGGCCACGGTGGCGAGGTCGGCGCGCAGCACCCGTTGTGTACGCAATGTCCCTTCCTGAATCACCGTGACGGGTGTCTCGGCGGAGCGTCCACCTTCGACCAGAACATCCGCGAACAGACCGATCCGCTCCACGGCCATGAGGAGCACGATGGTGCCGTTCAACCGCGCGAGCGCAGACCAATCGACCAGTGAATCCGGGTGGTCGGGAGCCACGTGTCCGCTGACGACCACGAACTCGTGGGTGACTCCCCGATGGGTGACCGGGATTCCGGCTGCTGACGGCACCGAGATGGCGCTCGTGATGCCGGGCACGACCGTGACGGGTACGCCCGCCGCTGCACATGCTTCGAGTTCCTCGTAGCCGCGCCCGAAGACGAACGGGTCACCGCCTTTGAGCCGGACGACGAACTTACCGGCCTTCGCGTTGTCGATAAGCGCGGAGTTGATCGCTTCCTGCGCCATCGCACGGCCGTAGGGAATCTTCGCGGCATCGACGACCTCGACGTGCGGGCCCAGCTCTGCCAGTAGTTCGGGTGGGGCCAGTCGGTCGGCGACCACCACATCGGCGTGGGCCAGAAGTCTGCGGCCGCGGACGGTGATCAGGTCGGGGTCGCCGGGCCCACCTCCCACGAGAGCAACCCCCGCTGCCGGACGTTCGGCGGAATCTGTCACGGCGCCGGACTGGAGGGCCTCGAGCAGGGCGGTCCGAACAGCAGCCGACCGCCGGTGGTCGCCGCCCGCCAGCAGGCCGAGACTCATTCCGTCGTACGTTGCCGATGCCGGGGTCACCGCGGTGCCCTCGCGTGCATTGTCGGCGCGGACGCAGAAGATCCGACGACGCTCGGCTTCGGCGACGATAGCGGCGTTGGTCTCGGGCTCGTCGGTGCAGGCGATCGCGTACCACGCGCCCTCGAGATCACCGTCGGCGTAATCGCGCAGTTCGACCGCGATCTGACCACCGGTCGCCATGCCCTCGACGGCAGGCGTGACCTCCCGACTCACCACGTGCACGTCCGCACCCGATGCGACGAGCAGGCCGAGTCGGCGTTGGGCAACGGTGCCGCCGCCGACGACCACTACCCGACGGCCGTCCAGGTCGAGTCCGACGAGATAGTTGCTCTCGCCTCCGGCAGCAGTGCTCACGCGATCTCCTCGTTCGTCGAAGGTGGCCGGTCCCCCGACAGGGTCCGGCCGACCGGGAAAACTCTACGGGCAGCCGCCACGACGACACCATTCACCTGCATTTTGGACACGACCAGCTCGCCGCGCCCCGAACCGATCACTGCCGAGGACTCCGCCACCCCGTCGAGCCCCGTTGCGTCATGCACTCGCGCCGACGGGTTCGGAACGTCCACTCCCGCCAACTCCGGTGCGGGTGCACCCGCGCTCGGCACCCCGAGCCGGCCCGCCGCTTCGACGAAGGCGGCTGCCTCGGCCTTGCGATCGAGGGTGACCAGTCCGAAGCTCTCCGCGGTGGGCAATCCGGCCAACGCCGCGCGGACGGCAATCACGATCTGCTCTGCTGTGGCTCCCGTCCCGAAGCCGACCCCTACCCACAGGTCGGGCCCGGCAGCGAACTTCCGCGCCGCAGCAACGAATTTCCGTATCGATGCCGGCTGACCGGCCGGGTGGGTGTGTAGATACGAGGCGTGAACCCCATCCCGAACGAAGCCCTCGCGGGCCGGCGAACCGTCCCACGGCCGCCAGCCCCACGCCGGCCCGAATCCGTCCGCGGACTCGCAGCCCAGTGCCGTGCGGTGGAATTCGTGTCCGGTGACCCGCTCGCCGGCGTCGAACAGCACGGAGTTGCCGAGTGCCACGGCGTCGCGGTAACCGAGAGTCAGTCGTGGTCCGAACGACGCGTCGATTCCGATCACCCCGGCCATCTTCCGATCGTCGAGGCTGCGAGCCAGGTACAGCAGGCCGGCACACTCGGCATGGATCGGCGCTCCCGCGGCCGCGAGCGCGCGCAGCCGATCCAACAGTTCGGTGTTCGCCGCGAGCTCCGCGGAATGTTCCTCCGGGAAGCCACCCGGCAGCACGACTGCAGCAGTGTCCTCGGGGAGCCCATCGCGCAGCGGGTCGAACACCACGACATCGGCACCTGCTGCGAACAGCAGTTCCCGGTGCTCGGCGTAGCCGAACGTGAAGGCGTCCCCGCCGGCCACCGCCACCACCGGCCGTGGTCGGTCGTCGATAGCGCCGACCTCCGCCACAGGGTCCCAGGCTTCGCCGGTGACCGACGCGCGAGCCAGCCCCCTGATGGCATCGAGATCGAGGTGCTTCTCGGCCAGGTCCGTCATGGCCGCGACAGCGGCGAGGGCCGCGTCGCCGTGCTCCGCAGCCGGAATCAGGCCGAGGTGCCGAGACGGCACTTCCAGCTCGGCCAGCCGCGGCACGGCCCCGAGTACCGGCAGCCCCACTCGCTCACAGGCATCTCGAAGGACCTGTTCGTGCCGCGCACTGCCCACCCGATTGAGGACGACACCACCGATCCGAACGCCGGCGTCGAAGGTCGAGAACCCGTGCAGGACTGCCGCGAGACTCTGGCTGTGCCCGCGCGCATCGACCACCAGAATCACCGGCGCACCGAGAAGTGCGGCCACCTGCGCCGTGGACCCCTCGGCTGCGGGCGCAACCTCGCCCGAGTCGATCTTTCCGTCGAAGAGGCCCATCACGCCCTCTACGACAGCGATGTCGCACCCGGCGCTCCCGTGGAGAAACAACGGGCCGATTCTGTCGGCGCCGACCAGAACCGGATCCAGATTGCGTCCGGGTTTGCCCGCCGCAAGTCCGTGATAGCCAGGGTCGATGTAGTCGGGTCCGACTTTGAACGGCGCCACCTCACTACCGGACCGTCGCAGAGCTCCTACGAGTCCCGTTGCCACCGTGGTCTTTCCACTGCCCGAAGCGGGCGCGGCGATCACGACAGCGGGCGTGGGCATCACCACTCGATTCCGCGCTGGCCTTTGCGGCCCGCATCCATCGGATGCTTGACCTTGGTCATTTCGGTCACGAGGTCGGCGGCATCGATCAGCGCCTGCGGGGCATCACGTCCGGTGATGACCACGTGTTGCTTGCCCGGCCTCGACACCAGCGCCTCGACCACCTCGTCGACGTCCACCCACCCCCACTTCAGTGGGTAGGTGAACTCGTCGAGAACGTAGAAACCGTGCTCCTCGGTCTGCAAGCGACGAGAGATCTCCCGCCACCCTTCGAGAGCGGCCGCCGCGTGGTCTTCCTCGCTGCCGGACTTACGCGCCCAGGACCAGCCCTCCCCCATCTTGTGCCACTGCACCGATCCGCCCTCGCCGGTGTCCTCGTGGAGACGTCCGAGGGCGCGAAATGCGGCTTCCTCCCCCACCTTCCACTTCGCACTCTTCACGAACTGGAACACACCGACGTCGAAGCCCTGGTTCCACGCTCGCAACGCCATACCGAACGCGGCCGTCGACTTCCCCTTACCCGGGCCGGTGTGCACGGCGAGAACCGGCGCATTGCGCCGCTGGCGCGTGGTGAGCCCGTCGTCGGGCACGCTTGTAGGTACACCCTTCGGCATGTCGAACCCTCCCTATGCTGCGGCGCGGACGACGCCCGCGACCTGTTGCGCCGACAATTCCGAGAGTCGGACGTAGCCACCTCGCAGCTCCCGGGCCAACTCCGCTGCGAGACCCAGCCGCACCATTCCGGTTTCGCAGTCGACCACGACGGACGCCACCGAGGCGTCGGCCAACAGCCCGGCGGCCACCTTCGCCCTGTGGACCGGATCCTTTCCGCCGGTGGCACGTCCGTCTGTCAGCACGACGACGAGTGCTCGGCGTTGAGGATCGCGGACTCGCTCCCGGAGTGCGACTTCTCTTGCCTTAAGGAAGCCACGGGCGAGCGGGGTCTTGCCGCCGGTACGCATCGCCGAAAGGCGTCGCACGGCCACGTCGACCGACGACGTCGGTGGCAGCACCAGGTCCGCTTCCTGGCCGCGAACCGTGACGACCGCAACCTTGTCGCGCCGCTGGTAAGCGTCCCGGAGCAGGGACACGGCGGCACCCGTCACCGCGGACAAGCGGTCGCGGGCGGCCATCGACCCCGAAGCGTCGACGACGAACAGGACGAGGTTGCCTTCCCTGCCCTCTTTTTCGGAACCTCGCAGATCCGCGGAGTCCAGGATCATTCGCCCGCTCGAGCGTCCCCGTGCGTGCTGGTTCTCGGCAGCGGCGAACAGGGTGCTCACGAGGTGCAAACCGTGGCCGCGTTCGGTCGTGGAACGCACCGCTCGGCCTCGAGACGACCGCGATCGAGAGCGCTTTCCGGGCGCACCCTCACCCACACCCGGAATCTCGAGGAGCCGGGTCGTGAACTTCGCGCCGGGTGGGCCGGCCGGACGCTCGGGAGGCGGCGCGGGCGCGCCACCACCGGGGCCGTCCGGATCATCCGGGCCGTCGGGATCGGGGCCGTCCGGCCCCTCACCCGGGTCCGAATCCGGTTGTGGCTCCCCGTTTTCCGGGCCCTCGTCCGAGGGCGGGTCGTCCTGCTCCTGGTGTTCGCGAACGTCGTCGTCGGCCTGCTTCAGCGCGTCGTCGAGTTGCTGTTCGTCGAGGCCGGGTTCGTCGAAGGGGTCACGCCGACGCCGATGCGGCAGCGTGAGTTCCGCGGCGACCCGAACGTCTTCTGCTTCCACTTCTTCCGCGCCGCGCCACGCTGCGTGCGCGGTGGCCGTCCGGGCAAGCACGAGGTCCGCGCGCATACCGTCGACATCGAAAGACGCACACAGCGAAGAGATTCGGCGTAGTTCCGATTCGCCGAGCGACACCTGATCGAGACGATCACGCGCACTCAGAATTTCTGCGGCCAGCTGGGCGTCCGCGGCTTCGTACGCCGCGACGAATGCCTCCGGGTCCCGCTCGAAATCGAGGCGCCTGCGCACCACTTCCATGCGAACGTCGACGTCCCTCGACGCCGACACGTCGACCGCGAGGCCGAATCTATCGAGGAGCTGCGGGCGAAGCTCGCCCTCCTCCGGGTTCATCGTTCCGACGAGAACGAACTTCGACGGGTGCGAGTGGGAGATGCCGTCCCGCTCGATGTGCACTCGACCCATCGCCGCCGCGTCGAGCAACACGTCGACCAGGTGGTCGTGCAGGAGGTTCACTTCGTCGACGTACAGCACGCCCTGATGCGCGGCCGCGAGTAGACCGGGCTGGAAGGAACGTTCACCCTCACGCAGCACCTTCTCGAGGTCGAGCGAGCCCACGACCCGGTCCTCGGTGGCACCGACCGGTAGTTCGACCAGACGCGCGGGGCGCGACTCGCCGTCCACGAGGACGGCGGGAAGCAAGGCGGTCAGTGCTCGCACCACCGTCGATTTCGCGGTGCCCTTCTCGCCGCGAACGAGGACACCCCCGATCCCGGGGTGTACGGCACACAGGATCAAGGCCAGTCTCAGCTGGTCCTGACCCACCACCGCACTGAACGGAAAGCCGCTCTGCCTGTCGAGGTCTGGTTCCGTACGCACACGACTTCCCTTCACCACTCGGTATCCACGCCGAGATCTATTGCCGGTACGTACGCCACGGCAACCTGGCTGGGATCGGAGGATCCGTCACAGTGGCGGGACCGCGCCTGGTTCGAACAGGACTTTCCCGCAGCGCACGACACAACCCTAGTTGTCCGCGCGGCCGCGCGGCCCTCAGGGTGTGACGGTGAAGGCGTCCCCGCCGCCCCGACGCATCGGAGTGTGCGCGATGCCGTCCTCGAGGTATTCCTCGCCGACGGCCACGAATCCGTGCTTGCCGTACATCTCGACGAGGTGGCTCTGCGCCGAGAGGTCGCACGGAGCCGTCCCGACTTCGGCGAGCGCCGCCCGCAGCAACCTGGTGGTGTGGCCGCGCCCTCGCGCGGACTCGGCAGTGCACAGCCGACCGATTCGGAACGACGTGTTGCCGTCGTGATGCTCCTCCATCAGGCGGAGCGTGCAGACGACCTCACCGTCCTGCTCCAACCACAGATGACGGGTCTCGGCCTCGAGATCACGGCCGTCCAGCTCCGGGTACGGGCACTCCTGCTCCACGACGAAGATCTCGACGCGCAGCTTCAGCAAGGCGTAAAGCGTCTTGTTGTCGAGATCGAGAGCCCAGGAGCGTCGCAGTGCCGCAGTAGCCGTCATGGGGAGCAACTATGGCACACAGCCCGAGCTCTCGACCTGTGCCCGCGGTGCTACGCCGAGACTGCGACCTCGTCGATATCGGCGGAGTCCAGCTGCAGAACCTTCGACGACCAGTCCCACACCTGACGGAACAGATCGTTGTCGTCGCTGAGCTTCACACCGAGCGAAGGAATCATTTCCTGCAGCTTCGGCTTCCATGCCTCGTACTGGCCGGGGAAGCAACGCTCGAGAACGTCGAGCATCGCCGGCACGGCCGTGGAGGCGCCTGGCGAAGCACCGAGAAGGCCGGCGATCGTGCCGTCACCGGCGCTGACCACGGCGGTACCGAACTCGAGCACCCCGCCCTTGCCCTTGGCGCGGCGAATCACCTGGACGCGCTGGCCTGCGGTGATGAGTTCCCAATCCTTCGCGAGCGCCTTCGGCACGAACTCACTCAGGTCGTCGATGCGACCGGCTTCTGTCTTTGCCAGCTCGCTGACCAGGTACTTCACCAGACCGAGCTCGCTGACGCCCACACCGAGCATCGACAGCAGGTTGTTGGGCTTCACCGAACCGGGAAGGTCCGTCACGCGGCCTTCCTTCAGGAACTTGGGCGACCAGCCGGCGTAGGGGCCGAACATCAGGCCGGGCTTGTTGCCGATGACGCGGGTGTCGAGGTGCGGAACCGACATCGGGGGCGCACCCACGGCAGCCTTGCCGTAGACCTTGGCGTTGTGCTGGTGAATCAGGTCGGGATCGGTGCACCGCAGGAAGGCACCGCTGACCGGGAACCCACCGAAGCCCTTGGCCTCTTCGATACCGGACTTCTGCAGCAGGTGCAGGGCGCCGCCACCCGCGCCGACGAACACGAACTTCGCGCGGACGGTCTTCTTCGCACCGGTGCGGCGGTTCGACACCTTGACGACCCACGAGCCGTCGGACTGCTTGGTGAGGTTTGTCACCTCGTGACCGAAGTGGATGGTGCCTCCGGAGGACCCCACGTAGCCGAGGAGTTGCTTCGACAGCGCACCGAAGTCGACATCGGTGCCGTTCTCGGTCCAGTTGAGGGCGATGGGATCGGAGAAGTCGCGACCCTTGGACATCAACGGCAGGCGGCGGGCGAACTCGTCCGCGTCGTCGATGTACTCCATGCCGGCGAACAGCGGGTGACCGGCCAGTGCGTCGTAGCGCGCACGCAGGTACTTCGCGTTGTCTGCCCCGTGAACGAAGCTGACGTGCGGGATGGGGTTGATGAATTCTTTCGGCTGCGTCAGAACACCGGTCTCGACGCCGTGCGACCAGAACTGACGCGACACCTGGAACTGCTCGTTGACGTTGATCGCCTTGGCGATGTCGACCGAGCCGTCCGAGTTCTGCGGCGTGTAGTTCAGTTCACACAGGGCGGAGTGGCCGGTACCTGCGTTGTTCCACGGATCGCTGCTCTCGGCTGCCGCAGCGTCGAGACGCTCGAACAGCGTGATCGACCAGTCCGGCTGGACCTGGCGCAAAATCGCACCGAGGGTCGCGCTCATGATGCCGGCGCCCACGAGCACTACATCGGTCTTCGTCTCTACCGCGTTCTTGTCTGACACTGGAGAATCGACTTCCTGTCCATGAGCCGTGCGCGCAATCCGCTCGCAATGTTCCGCGAAACAGGCTACCTGGGTGTAAGCAGCCCATTCACTCCCCCCAATTGTGCCCCTCCGCGCTCCGTCGTTGCGCCCATTAGATTGTGATCTGTGACTACTTGGGTTCCAGACGTCCTCGGCGACGGATACCAGCAGACGACCATCCCCCTCGGGGCCGATCCGGACGGCGAAGGCGACGTCCGGGCCACCCTGGTGAAGTACCGACCCGCAGCGTCCGGGCAGAGCACTGGACGTGCGGTTCTCTACGTTCACGGGTTCACCGACTACTTCTTCCAGAAGCATCTCGCCGAACACTTCGCGCAGCAGGGCTACGACTTCTACGCCTTGGATCTGCGCAAGTGCGGAAGGTCGCTGGGCCCCGGTCAGACGGCGCACTTCGTGTCCGATCTCACCATGTACGAGACGGAACTGAACGAGGCCCTGCGCATCGTTCGGGAAGAGACGGCCGCACCCGAGAAGCTCGGCGAAGTTCTGCTCGTGGCCCACTCGACGGGCGGTCTGGTCCTGCCGCTGTGGCTCGACAAACTGCAGCGCCGACCCGGCGGCACCGCAGGACACGGAATCACCGGCGTGATCCTCAACAGCCCGTGGTTCGACCTGCAAGGTCCCTCGTATCTCCGCAGCGTCGGCACGGTCGCCGTCGACGCCGTGGGCAAGGTGGCGTCGAAGAACGTCATCCCCAAGACCACCCTCGACACGTACGGCACCAGCCTGCACGTCGACGGCAACGGCATCTGGAACTACAACCTCGACTGGAAACCACTCAGCGGCTTTCCGGTCACGTTCGGCTGGCTGCGCGCGATTCGCCGCGGGCACGCCAAACTGCATCGCGGACTCGACATCGGAGTACCGGCCCTCGTTCTGCGGTCGAAGAAGACGTACTTCGCACCGCGTTACGACCCGAAGGTCGACACTGCAGACTCGGTCCTCGACGTCCGTCAGATCGCCCGCTGGGCAGGATGCCTCGGCGACCGAACCACCATCGTTCCCATCGACGGCGCACGGCACGACGTTTTCCTGTCGTCGAAAGAACCCCTCGCACAGGCTTTCTCCGAGGTCGACCTCTGGCTCGACTGGCTGCACGGACATCAGGAGACGAACGCATGACGCACTACGATTTCGCAATCATCGGCACCGGTTCCGGAAACTCCTTGCCGGACGAGCGATTCGACGACAAGAAGATCGCGATTCTCGAAGAGGGGACGTTCGGCGGAACGTGCCTGAACGTAGGGTGCATCCCCACCAAGATGTTCGTGTACGCCGCAGAGGTTGCCAATGCGGTCACCCATTCGGCGAAGTACGGCGTCGACGCGACTCTCGACGGCGTTCGGTGGCCGGACGTCGTGAAGCGCGTGTTCGGCCGTATCGATCCCATCGCAGAGGGTGGTGACAACTACCGAACCAACGGCAGCCCCAACATCACCGTCTATCGCGGGCACGCACGGTTCGTCGGTCCGCGCACGATCGACACCGGCACCGGTGAAGTCATCACGGCCGACCAGGTGGTGATCGCGGCAGGCTCGCGGCCGACAGTGCCCGACGCCGTGCTGACGAACGGAGCGCGCTATTACACCAACGAAGACGTGATGCGCCTGCCGGAGCTACCGAAGCACCTGGTGATTCTCGGATCCGGCTTCGTCGCAACCGAGTTCGCACACGTCTTCGGATCGCTGGGCAGCAAGGTCTCGATCATCGCGCGCGGCCCCCACATGTTGCGCCATCTCGACGACTCGGTGTCGCAGCGATTCACCGATCTCGCACTCGGAAAGTGGGACGTGCGTCTCGAGAGTGGTTTGAAGTCCGTGCACGACTCCGCGAACGGCGTCGTGGTCGAACTCACCGACGGCACCACGATCGACGCCGACGCACTACTCGTCGCGACCGGTCGACAGCCCAACGGCGATCTCCTCGATGTCGCCGAGACCGGCGTCGAACTCGACGGCGACGGATACGTGGTCGTGGACGAGTTCCAGCGCACCACCGCCGAAGGCATCTTCGCTCTCGGTGACGTCTCCTCGCACCAACAGCTCAAGCACGTCGCGAACCACGAGGCCCGGATCGTGCAACACAACCTCCTTCACGACGCCTGGAAGGACACGTCCGAGCTGCGCAAGTCGGACCACCGTTTCGTCCCTGCCGCCGTCTTCACGAACCCCCAGATCGCCCACGTCGGACTGACGGAAAGCGAAGCCCGCGAACAGGGTTTCGACATCACGGTGAAGGTGCAGGCATACGGCGACGTCGCCTACGGATGGGCGATGGAGGACGACGAGGGCTTCTGCAAGATCATCGCGGAGCGCGGGACAGGACGGCTCCTCGGCGCTCACGTGATCGGTGCCCAGGCGCCCACGGTGATCCAGCCGCTCATCCAGGCGATGAGCCTCGGAACCGATGCCATGACGATGGCGAGAGGTCAGTACTGGATCCACCCAGGATTGCCGGAAGTGGTCGAGAACGCACTTCTCGGCCTCGAGATCTGAGCCCTCTACAGCTCGGTTCTCACCAGGGGCTGGTGCGGAGAACGATCTCGCTCGCGAGTTCTGCCGACCGGTCCCGGGGCACGTTGTCGGTGGCCGGCGTCTCGACCACTCGTAGCTCGCCGTACACGTAGCGTCCGCTCGCGTCGGCGTCCGCTCGCCGCTCCGAGCTTCCGACCATGATCGTGGTCGGAAGCTCGACCGGCGGGCAATCGGAACCGCCGACGGCCGGGTGGCCCCGATCGGCCACGATCAGGCTTGCGAATCTCCCGAAGTGCCGGGCCGCCAACTCCCACGCGAGCTCGGCACCCTTGCCGCTACCCACGAGGTTGACCCAGCTCACGTCGAGCTGGTCGAGCGCGGACAGGATCGCTTCCTGCGTCCAGCCGTCCCCCTCTGGAACGACGGTGCGCAGGTCCGAGTTGTGCAGCCGTTCGCACACCGCGTCGTAGACGTCGGGCGAATCCCCTTCGCCGGGCAGCAGAAGCACCACGTGCTTGCTCGCAGGCCCGTCCACTCGGACGGCCGCATCCCCGCCGTCCACCGCCACGTGAATCAACTCCATGGTCCGAAACGGTACGCGATCCGCCACCTCTTGCGCTGCACCCGAATCACCCCTATGGTTCATTACATGACTAATGAACCACGCAACCGGGGAAGGTGACGTCGTGTTCGAAGACGGCAAGCCACTGTTCCTGCAGATTGCGGAGATGGTCGAGAACTCGGTCATCGACGGCTCCCTCCCCGAAAACGACCAAGCGCCCTCGTCGAACGAGCTCGCGGCCTTCCACCGAATCAACCCGGCAACCGCTGCGAAGGGACTGAATCAGCTCGTGGCAGACGGCATCCTCTACAAGAAGCGGGGCATCGGCCTCTTCGTCACCCAGGGGGCGCGCGACGCACTCCGACTTCGACGCCGCGAGCGGTTCGCACGCCAATACATCGACCCGATGGTCGCCGAGGCAGACAAGCTCGGCCTCGACATCGGCGAGATCAAATCCATGCTCGAACAACGAGAGGGGGCGCGATGAGCGCCGCAACGATCGACCGGCTCGGGACAGATACCGATATCGTCGCCTCGACTCGGGGGCTGACCAAGCGATTCGGCGGGTTCACCGCACTCGACGACGTGACGCTGGACCTGAAGCGCAACCGGATCTACGGCCTTCTCGGCCGCAACGGCGCCGGCAAGACGACCCTGATGCAGATTCTCACCGGCCAGGCGTTTCAATCGTCCGGAGAAGTCACGGTGTTCGGGGCGACGCCGCACGAGAACACCGAAGTACTACGTGAGGTGTCCTGCATCCGGGAAGGGCAGTGCTATCCCCCGGACTTCAAGGTCAAGCACGTCCTTGCCGCCGCGCGCCACCTCCTGCGCGATTGGGACGAAGAGTTCGCGCAGGACCTTCTGCGCGACTTCGACCTACCCACCGATCGCAAGGTGAAGAAGCTTTCCCGCGGCATGAACTCGGCCCTTGGTGTCGTCATCGGACTGGCGTCGAGGGCGCCGCTGACGTTCTTCGACGAGCCCTACCTCGGTCTCGATGCTGTTGCGCGACATCTTTTCTACGATCGACTGCTCGCCGACTATGCCGAGCATCCGCGGACCGTCGTGCTGTCGACACACCTCATCGACGAGGTCGCCGACCTGCTCGAGCACGTGATCCTCATCGATCGCGGACGCATCGTCACCGATGCCGACGCGGACGAGCTCAGGGAATCTGCGATCTCCGTCGCCGGCCCATCGGTGGACGTCGACCCGTTCGTCGGGGCCCGTCCTGAACTTCGCCGAGAGTCGATGGGCAACCACACTCGCGTCACGATTCGATCCGATTCGCACTCCGAGGACGTCGCGCACGCAAAGGCACTCGGCCTGTCCGTCGAACCCGTCTCGCTCCAGCAACTCATCGTCGACACCACCACCCCGCACGGAAAGGCCCCGCGATGATCACCCGCGCACTTGCCGTTTCACGCATCCACACCGTCGCCTGGCCACTTCTGGTGGCATGGCCGATCGGAATACTGGCCGTGGCGTTCGCGATCCCCTGGGCGATCTTCGCCATCGCGCAGACCGGCGAATCCAATTTCACGGGAAGCGTTTCCGCACTGCTCGGTGTGGCTCTCGCGTTCTACATCGGCGCGATGACCCAGACGTTCCCCTTCGCCCTCGGCCTGAGTGTCACTCGGCGGGACTACTTCGCCGCCACACTGCTCGTCGCCCTCGCCCAGATCGTGGGCTTCGGGGTGATGCTGTGGCTCCTGTCCGTAGTCGAAACTGCTACCGACGGATGGGGTGTGGACATGGTGATGTTCGGAATTCCGAACATCTTCACGTCCAATCCGTTCGTTCAGCTCGGCACGTATCTCGCCGTTCTTGCCTTGATCGCCGGCGTCGGCCTGCTGTTCGGAGCGCTGCACCGGAGGTGGCGGGTCACGGGCCTGCTGTCGGTAGGCGCCGGAGTGTTGATCGTCGCCGGTATCGCCGCCGTCGTCGTCACCTGGCAGGGATGGTGGCCGGAGATCGGTCACTGGTTCGCCGACGTTCCCCGAGTAGTCCCCATGGTCCTGTTCCCGGCAGTTCTGGCCGCGGCGTTCATCGCCGGTGCCTGGCAGCTGATTCGCCGCGCTACGGCTTAACGGCCACCGGACAGGTTCGTCCCGGCCGTGGGTAGTCCCGACGGGGCGCCCTCGTCGAGGAGGCCCAGAATCGCATCGACGTCGAGGTGCTTCTCGACCAAGTCGGCCAGCAGATCGATCTGGGCCGTACGCATTTCGGAGACGTCGGTGTCGGGTGCAACCACGAACCCGTACCGGCCCGCATGATCGGCGACGTCTGTCAACAGAATCCGTCTGAATCGGTCGGACTCGAGCAGGCCGTGCCAGTGAGTCCCGTACACGGCGCCGCGGATACTTCCTTCCGCGGCGCCGTCGTGCGTGTGCAGCAGTGGCGGATCGCCGTTTCGACGTACCCGGCCGTGATGAATTTCGTATCCGGACACCGGAACACCGTGAGCATCGCCGCGCACCTGCGCCAGGATCTTGTCCGTCGCGAACTCGACTTCGAGGTCCAGGAGACCGAGGCCCCGCGTGTGCCCCTCCCCCGATTCGACGTCGTCGTCGATCACGGACCCCAACATCTGATAGCCGCCACAGATCCCGAGAATCGGCCGACCGGCCGCCGCCCTGGCAACGATCGCATCTGCAATACCGCTGCGACGCAACCACTCGAGGTCGCTGACCGTCGACTTGCTCCCCGGCAGAACCACCAAGTCAGCGTCGGCGAGACGAGATGGTTCCGTCACCCACTGCACCGAGACGCCCGGCTCACAGGCCAGTGCCTCGACATCGGTGGAGTTGGAGATGCGAGGCAGTCTCACGGCGGCCACGCGCAGCCACTCGTCACCGATCGGCGGCGCCGGCCGGCCCACCGGAGCGTCGGCAACCACTCCGAGGGAATCCTCGGCATCGATCCACAAATCGTTCGCGAAGGGGACGACGCCCAACGTCGGCCTGCCGGTGAGAGTGCGTAGCTGTTCGAGGCCGGGCTCCAGGAGCTTCGGATCGCCACGGAACTTGTTGATCACGAACCCGGAAATCAGAGCCTGATCCTCGGGCGACAGCACGGCCAACGTTCCGAACAGGTGGGCCAGTACACCGCCGCGGTCGATATCCCCCACCACGATGACGGGCAGGTTCGCTGCACGAGCAAGACCCATGTTCGCCAAGTCGGTTGCGCGAAGGTTGATCTCGGCAGGTGAACCTGCGCCCTCGCAGACGACGTAGTCGAACTCGGCCCGCAAAGACGCGAGGTCTTCCGCGACCACTCCGCGCAGGTGGTCGCGCTGCTTCATGTAGTCGGCGGCGCCGAGTGTGGTGACAGCTCGACCCCGAACGACCAGTTGCGATCGTCGATCGCTACCCGGCTTCAGCAGAATCGGGTTGAAGCGGGTACTCGGCTCCAATCCGCAGGCCTGAGCTTGTAGTGCCTGCGCTCTGCCGATCTCGCCGCCGTCGAGCGTGACCACCGAGTTGTTCGACATGTTCTGCGCCTTGAACGGCGCAACAGAGAAGCCGCGACGAGCGAGCAGACGACAAAGTCCCGCAACCAGCACGCTCTTCCCTGCGTCGGACGTCGTACCCGCGACGAGAAGTGCGCCGCCGATTCCGCGCCGGGCGCCGGAGGTCACGGCAGGGTCAGGATCTCGGCACCCGACTCGGTGACCACCAGTGTGTGCTCGAACTGGGCGGTCCACTTGCGGTCCTTGGTCACCACGGTCCAGCCGTCGTCCCAGATGTCGTATTCGATACCACCGAGGTTGATCATCGGCTCGATGGTGAACACCATGCCGGGTTCGATGATCGTGTCCACGTTCGGCTGGTCGTAATGCAGGATCACGAGTCCGTTGTGGAAGGTCTCACCGATGCCGTGTCCGGTGAAATCCTCCACGACGCCGTACCCGAACCGGTGGGCGTACGACTCGATGACCCGGCCGATGATGTTGAGTGCGCGGCCCGGCTTGACCGCCTTGATCGCGCGCATCGTCGCCTCGTGGGTGCGCTCCACGAGCAGGCGATGCTCTTCGGACACGTCGCCGGCGAGGAACGTGGCGTTGGTATCGCCGTGCACTCCACCGATGTAGGCCGTGACGTCGATGTTGACGATGTCGCCGTCCTGGATCACCGTCGAATCCGGGATGCCGTGGCAGATCACCTCGTTGAGCGAAGTGCAGCAGGACTTCTGAAATCCTCGGTAACCCAGAGTCGACGGGTACGCACCGTGGTCGCACATGTACTCGTGGGCGATCCGGTCGAGTTCGTCGGTCGTCACGCCTGGCGCAACAGCCTTGCCTGCCTCTTGAAGTGCCCTCGCGGCGATCTTGCTTGCGGTCCGCATCGCCTCGATCGTCTCGGGAGTCTGGACCCACGGCTCGTTGCCCTCGTTCGCGGTGGGCTTCCACGCGTACTCGGGCCGCTCGATGCCGGCGGGCACACTCAGTACGGGCGAGACGGTTCCAGGACGAAGTTCGGTACGCACAGACATGCCCGCCAGATTACCTGGGCTCCCCCTTCCTCAGGATGTAGCGCTGCACCTTGCCGCTCGGCGTCTTCGGCAGCGAGGGCACGAAGTGGACCGTTCGCGGGTACGCATGCGCAGCGAACTTGGCCTTCACCAGCTGCTGCAGTTCGGTCTCGAGCGCATCGTCGCCGTCGACTCCGTCACGCAGGACCACGAATGCCTCCAGCACCTCACCACGCAGTTCGTCCGGCATACCCACGACGGCAGCCTCCACCACCTGCTCGTGCATCACCAGGACACTCTCGACGTCGAAAGGACCGATCCGGTAACCGGCCATGATGATCACGTCGTCGTCGCGGGCGGAGAAGAAATAGAAGCCGTCCTCGTCGAACATGCCTGCGTCACCGGTGACATACCAGCGCCCATCCCCGGCATACCGTCCGGCAGTCTTCTCCGGTGCGTCGACGTACCCCGTGAACCACAGCAGCGGGCTGCGTTCGACATCGATCGCCACGCGCCCCTGTGTCAGCGCGGGTGCCGGTTCGTCCTTGTCGTCGAGCAGGATCGTGCATTCCCAGCCGGGCAAGGGCAGGCCCATCGAGCCCGGACGCACGTCCGCCCTGACCCCGTCGGCCCACCCGTTGACGATGAACATGCCGTGCTCGGTCTGCCCGTAGTGATCGCGCACCTCGACGCCCAACGTCGACTTCGACCAGGCGACCACGTCCGGGGTGAGCGGCTCGCCTGCCGACGAGGCACGCCGCAGTGACAACCCCTCGGGCACGGGCGTCTCGTCTGCTCGCAAGCTTCGGTACACGGTCGGTGCCGCCGCGAAGTTGGTGACTCCGAACTTTTCGATGATCTGCCAGGTGAGTGGCGCGGAGAAGCCCGAATGCAGGAGCAGGCTCCGAGTGCCGGCCGCCATCGGGCCCAGCAATGCGTAGTAGAGCCCGTAAGCCCAGCCCGGATCGGCGGCATTCCAGAACACGTCGTCGGGTCGGACGTCGAGCCCGAACTCCTGGTAGGCGTGGAACGAGGCCAGCGCGCGGACCGGAACAGGAACGCCCTTGGGCGTACCCGTCGTCCCGCTCGTGAAGAGCTGCACCATCGGCCCGTCGCCGCCGACCACGGCGGCCGCACCGTTCGGATCTTCCGCCGAATGCGAGTCCACGAGTTCACGGAAGGAGTCCGCACCGTCCGTCGCAGGACCGGCAACGACGAGCCGCCACGACGGTTCGGACGGCATGTCCTCGCCCGGCGCGAGCTTCGAGGTCTGGTCGGCGTCGGCGACCACTACCTTCGCCCCGCTCGCCTCCAGGCGGAATGCGATGGCAGGTGCGGCGAACGCCGTGAACAGCGGCACGTGCACGGCACCGCGACGCCAGATCCCCAAGAGCGCCACCACCAGGTCGGCTGACTTACCCATCAAGGTCGCCACGTGGTCCCCGGCGTTCACACCCAGGTCCGCGAGCGCAGCAGCAAAGCGCGTCGACTGTTCCCGCAACTGCCCGTAGGTCAGGTCGACGTGGGAGAGATCTCCGTCCACGACCGTGAACGCGACCGCATCGGCAGGGTGCCGGTCGCACAGCAGATCGGCCGTGCAGGCGTCGGGGGTGTCGTATTCGCCGAGCAGTTCACGCACGCGGGCGTCGGCATCAGGGTGCATCGGTGGCTCCTCGCTACTCCGGTCGGAGGCTGCCCCGGTGGGGGCAACCGTCCATCTTCGTCGCCGTCTATGATCTAGCTCACAGACTGCCGTGAATACCCCCGGAAAGGGGTGCGAATGTTCGACCACACCCCGTCAGCAGGTGTCCTGCTGCGGCCTCGCGACTCCGACGCCCTACGTGCCGAGTTACGTGGAGTCGCTGCACGCGCCGGTGTCCCCGTTCTGTTCGGCGGATCCGTCTCCGCCGAAACGCTGCATCTCACCGAGTTCGTCGGCACCAGAACCAACGGCCTCGCCGGCCTGTCGATCCCGCCGAGGTCGGGTCTGGGCGGCCGCGTCCTCGAACACCGGCGGCCGTATGCGGTCAGCGATTACGGCACCTCGACCACGATCACCCACCACTTCGACGGCCCTGTGCAGGGCGAGGGGCTTCGATCCATCCTCGCCGTGCCGGTCGTCGTCAAGGGCAGTTCGCGCGCCGTGCTCTACGCGGCCGCGCGTGACTGCACACCGCTCGGTGATCGCGCGACGGACACCCTCGTCGCGGCATCTCGCAGACTGGGTTCGGAGATCACGATCCGCGACGAAGTGGATCGACGAGTCCGCATGCTGAGCAAGGTGGACACACCGGCGGCAGAAGCCATGTCGACGGAGGAGCTCCGCGACATCCACGCCGACCTGCGCGGAGTGGCGCACGCGGTTGCCGATGAGGCATTGCGGGATCGACTGCGGGCAATCTCGAGTCGTCTCGCCGGAGTTGCGACGGCCGACCCCGAGAAGTCTGCGCCCGAAGCGCCGATCCTGACACCACGCGAACTCGACGTGCTCGCCCAGATCGCCTTGGGTTGCACCAACAACGAAGCAGCGCAGCGCCTCTCCCTCGGGCCCGAGACGGTGAAGAGTTACCTACGCGGCGCGATGCGCAAACTCCGCGCGCACAACCGTCACGAAGCAGTGGTCGCCGCCCGCAAACTGGGACTGCTCCCCTGAGAGACTCTCAGTAGCCTTCGGGCAACGCAGTGAACATGTCGCGAGTGACCGCGACCGCGTTGTCCGAACTGCCGCCGCGCACGACGAGCGTCGCGAACGCGAGATCGCCGCGATAGCCGACGAACCACGCATGCGATCCGCCCTCGACCTCGGCCTCACCGGTCTTGCCGTACACCTCGCCCTGGTCGGCGATCCGCTCCGCCGTGCCGCTCGTGACCACGAGCCGCATCATGCCGCGCAAGCCGTTCACCATCTCGGGGTCGATCTTCGGGTGCTCGCCTTCGATCTTCGTCTCGCGTCCCTTGATCAGCTGCGGAACAGGCGTCGAGCCGTGCGCCACCGTCGCCGCTGCCAACGCCATCCCGAAGGGGCTGACCACCACTCGGCCCTGACCGAAACCGTCTTCCGTGCGCTGCACCATGTCCTTCGCGGGCGGCACCGACCCCGAGTTCGTCGGCAGCCCCACCACCTCGTACTTCGGCCCGATTCCGAATTGCGAAGCCGCGACGTTCAATGCATCCGGCTTCAATTCGCTCGCCAGTTTCGCGAACGACGTGTTGCACGATCGAGCGAAGGCCGTTGCCATCGGCACGTTGCCCAGTGCGAAATGCTCGTAGTTGGGCACACTGCGCTCGCCGATGACGATCTCTCCCGGGCACGGCACCGTGGTGTCCGGTGTTGCGAGGCCGGAGGAGATCGCAGCACCGGCAGTCACGATCTTGAACGTGGAGCCGGGCGGGTACTGACCGGTCAGGGCCACCGGACCGTCACGATCCGCCGCCTTGTTCTGCGCCACCGCCAGCACATCGCCGGTGGAGGGCTGGATCACCACCATCATCGCCTGATCAGGATGAGCGTCCACAGCATTCTGGGCAGCCACCTGTATGGGGCGATCCAGACTGATCGACACGGACGGAACAGGCTCCGGTGGAGTTTCGGTCAACACATCCGTGTCGGCGCCGTTCCGATTCACGGTCACGACGCTCCAACCCGACTTCCCGTCGACGTCGTCGATGATCGTCTTCTTCACCTGCCCGACGAGATCGGGAGCAAAGGTCTGGTCCGTGGCAACCAGATCCGCTTCGTCGGACACCGTGACGCCGGACAGACCGTCGAGCGCGGGGGCGATCTGGTCGTAGTCCTCCTTGCGCAGACGTGTCACCAGGTAGTCGCCCTTGACCCCGGTGGCCGATTCCACGACCGATTGTGGCGTCACGCTCGCGTCGAAGGCTTTGAGCGCCCCGGACAAGGACCTAGCCGTGCCCACGAGATCATCCGACTTGGACGCGTCGAGCTTCACCCGATACACGACTCCGGGTACCAGGACGTCGGAGCCGGCGTGCTCGTTGACCCGCGCGCGTTCGGCGGGCTCGGCCCGAAGGACCATCTTCTGGCGGTCACCGAGCCTCGGGTGCAGATTCGCCGAACTCCAACGGACCGCCCAATCGCCGCCGCGCCGGCCCATCTGAAGTTCACCGGTGTACGTCCACACGCGGTCCTTCGGGAGGTGCCATTCGTAGCTGTAGCCGACCTTCGCAGTGTCGCCCCTGATGTCGACGTCGGTTGTCTCGGCCTCCAGCGAGATCGCCTGCAGTGACTTCCACGCTTCGTCCATGGCCGGCGCGGCGTCTTCCGGGCGATCGGACAGTTCGGCAGCTGTGGCCGTGTCGTGCTCTGCGAACGCTGACAGGAAATCCTGGGCGGCCGGCTGCGGACCGTCGGGGCGCGGAGTACACGCCACCAGCCCCGCTGCGACAGCGACTGCACCGAACAGGGCAACAGACCTGGTCAGGCAAGGGCGCGACGCACGAAGGGGCTTCATCGTCGCCAATACTAGGGCGGTCCGTTCCCGTTCCAGGTGAGGCGCGGCGCGTCAGTCGAGGAGAATTGTCGCGAATGTCCCGACTTGCTCGAATCCGATGCGCGCGTACGTTCTTCGCGCTGCGCCGTTGAAGCTGTTGACGTAGAGGCTCGCTGTCCGCCCGTCGGCGAGAATGGATTCGGCCACGGTTGCGGTACCGGCAGCTCCCAGGCCACGGCCGCGATGCGACGGCGCGACCCACACGCCCTGGATCTGCCCGACCCGAGACGACACGGAACCGACCTCCGCCTTGAAGACGACTTCACCGTCTTCGAATCGCGCCCACGCCCGCCCCGAGGAGATCAGATTGGCGACGCGGCGCTGATAGCTACGTCCGCCGTCGTTCACTCGTGGGTCGATGCCGACCTCTTCGATGAACATGGCGACTGCCGCGGGCAGGTACTGTTCGAGTTCGTGCATACGCACCCTGCGCACCGAAGGGTCGGGCCGACAGGTCGCTGGACCACCGAGAGCAAGCAGCGGCTGTTCCGAACGCACCTCGCGGGCGGGGCCCCAGTCCAATTCCAGCATCTCCCACAGCGGCAGGGTCAGCTCCGCCCGGCCGACGAGCGAGGAACACATGCGCGGACCTCGGCACGCCCGATCGGCGAATGCACGCAGGTCATCGAGATCCCCCCGCAGCGGGACGAGGTTGGCGCCCGCGTAGCAGAGCGACTCGACCGGACCACCACGGCTCCACAGCTCCCCGTGAATCATTCTGGGGTCGAGGCCCGACTTCTCCACGCGGGACGCAACCATGCACGCAGCAACAGGGTCGGCGTCGAGAACGCTGAGTACCTGCGCAACGTCCCTGCCACCCAATTGTCTGGCACCCAGGAGCTTGAGCATCTGCCCACCTTGTCGGCTAGTGGTCGTGCCACCACATTGCCACGAACCTGCCCCGAGTGGGCAAGTTTCTGTACGCGATCGTCAGCTGACCGTGACCACCGGCGATCCGTCGGAATTCTCGCCTTCCATTTCTTCGGCGATACGCATGGCTTCTTCGATCAACGTCTCGACGATCTGAGCTTCCGGCACGGTCTTGATGACCTTGCCCTTCACGAAGATCTGACCCTTACCGTTTCCGGAAGCGACACCGAGATCGGCATCGCGTGCTTCGCCTGGTCCGTTGACGACGCAGCCCATGACGGCGACGCGAAGCGGGATCTCCATACCCTCGAGACCTGCGGTGACCTCGTCCGCAAGCGTGTAGACGTCGACCTGAGCACGGCCACAGGACGGGCAGGACACGATCTCGAGCTTGCGAGGACGCAGGTTGAGCGACTGCAATATCTGCGTGCCCACCTTGATCTCTTCAGCAGGCGGCGCGGACAACGACACGCGAATGGTGTCGCCGATACCTTCCGAGAGCAGCGCGCCGAACGCGACCGAAGACTTGATTGTGCCCTGGAATGCCGGCCCCGCCTCGGTAACGCCGAGGTGCAGGGGGTAATCGCACTGTGCAGCAAGTTGCTTGTACGCCTCGACCATCACGACAGGGTCGTTGTGCTTCACGGAGATCTTGATATCCCCGAAGCCGAACTCCTCGAACAGTCCGGCCTCCCACAACGCCGACTCGACGAGTGCCTCCGGGGTGGCCTTGCCGTACTTCTGCATGAGCCGTGGATCGAGCGAACCCGCATTCACACCGATGCGGATCGGGATGTTCGCGTCACCTGCCGCCTTGGCGACCTCTTTCACCCGGCCGTCGAACTCCCGAATGTTTCCTGGGTTCACTCGCACGGCGGCGCAACCTGCATCGATGGCAGCGAAAATGTAGCGCGGCTGGAAGTGGATGTCCGCGATGACGGGAATCTGACTCTTCTTCGCGATGATCGCCAGAGCATCGGCGTCTTCCTGCCGAGGGCAGGCGACGCGCACGATGTCGCAACCGGACGCCGTCAGCTCTGCGATCTGCTGCAGTGTGGCGTTCACGTCGTGGGTCTTGGTGGTACACATCGACTGCACCGACACCGGGCTGTCGCTGCCCACACCGACCGACCCGACCTGGAGCTGTCGAGTCTTACGGCGAGGCGCGAGAACCGCGGCCGGGCCTTCGGGCATACCCAATCCGATGGGGCTGGTCACGAGGATGCCTTCTTTCGTAGCTTCGATTCGAGTCTAACGATCACTGGAAGAGCTTGATGGGGTTGACGATGTCCGCGGTGAGTGTCAGCAACATGTACGCACCACCGATGACGATGAACACATAGGTCACGGGCAGAAGTTTCATGTAGTCGACCGGGGCGCCCTTCGGCAGGCCCTTCAACTTCCGGAACCAGTTTCTGATGTGTTCGTAGATGGTCACCGCCATGTGCCCACCGTCGAGTGGGAGCAGGGGCAGCAGGTTGAAGATCGCCAGGAAGAAGTTGAGGCTCGCGAGAAGTAACACGAATGCTTCCCAGATTCCCTGCTCGGCGATCTCACCGCCCAGCACGCTCGCGCCGTAGACGCTGACCGGCGTTTCGGGGTCACGCTCACCACCCGTGACCGCATGCCACAGGTCCACGGCCTTCTCGGGCATCTGGATCAGGCGCTCGACGGTCATGGTGAACATGTCTCCGGCAAAGCCGAAGCTCGCGGGCACCGCGCTCAGAGCCGAGTGCTCCACCACGTTGGGCGGGGCCACGATCCCGATGGCACCCACCGTGTCCATTCGAGGCTCCGGGTCGGCTGCGTCCTGCACCCATCGCTCGGCCTGTTCGACCAGCACGGTGACCGTAAGTTCCTCACCGTCCCGATCGACAGTGAAATCGTGCGGTCCACTCAGCGCGCGCGTCTTCTCCGCCACCTCGGCGAAAGTCGATGCTTCCTGACCGTCGACCGCCACGATGGTGTCGCCGGCCCGGATACCTGCTTGTTCTGCCGGCCCCGCTCCACTGCATTCCGACAGTGCGAAATCGGGTCCGCCGCCCTGCGTCGGCGACACGCATGCCAAGGAACCGACCACCGCTGTCGTCGGCTTGTTCAGATTCGGAAGACCCCAACCCACTGCAAGCACGTAGATGAGGACGAGGCCGAGCAGGAGGTTCATCGTGATGCCGCCCAACATGACGACGAGTCGCCGCCAGGTGGCCTTCTTGTACATCGCGCGGTCTTCTTCGTCCGGCGCGAGCTCGTCGATGGCGGTCATGCCTGCGATGTCGCAGAACCCGCCGAGCGGAAGTGCCTTCAGTCCGTATTCGGTTTCACCGCGCCGGAAGGAGAAGATCTTGGGGCCGAAGCCGATGAAGTATCTCCGCACCTTCATCCCGGTCGCTTGCGCCACCCACATGTGGCCGGCTTCGTGCAGCGCGATGGACAGCGCGATACCGAGGGCGAAAAGGACAACGCCCACTGCGAATATCATGCAGTTCTAGCCTTCCTGATTCACGAGCTGACGCGCCCGCGTGCGTGCCCAGCCGTCGGCGGCGAGTACATCGTCCACGGTAGCGGGTGTCGCGGACCACTCGTCCGCGTCACCGAGTACCGACTCGACTGTGCGAACGATGTCCGGGAACCGAACGACTCCGTCGAGGAACGCCTGCGCCGCCACCTCGTTTGCCGCGTTGTAGACGGCAGTGAGCGCTCCCCCTGCCTTTCCGGCGGACCGCGCGAGATCCACGGCAGGAAACACCGAAGTGTCGAGCGGCTCGAACTCCCAGGTGGCTGCGGCAGTGAAGTCGCAGGCCGAAGCCGCACCGGGTACCCGATCGGGCCATCCCAGCGCCAGCGCGATCGGCAGCTTCATATCGGGCGGGCTGGCCTGCGCCAACGTCGACCCGTCCGTGAACGTCACCATGGAGTGCACGATCGACTGCGGATGGACCGTGACGTCGATCCGGTCGTAGTCGACATCGAACAGCAGGTGGGTTTCGATGAGTTCGAGGCCCTTGTTCACCAAGGTCGCCGAGTTGAGCGTGTTCATCGGTCCCATCGACCAGGTGGGATGCGCGCCCGCCTGCTCCGGTGTCACCGACTCCAGTTGCTGCGCCGACCACCCTCGGAACGGTCCGCCCGACGCAGTGAGCACCAGCCGATCCACTTCGCCGGCCGAGCCGCCGCGCAGGCACTGGGCCAGCGCCGAGTGCTCCGAATCGACGGGGACGATCTGTCCGGGTGCGGCCGCTGCGGTCACCAGTGCGCCGCCGGCGACCAACGACTCCTTGTTGGCCAGTGCCAACCGGGCCCCCGACTTCAAGGCTGCGAGAGTGGGCGCGAGTCCGAGCGATCCGACGAGCGCATTGAGCACGACGTCCGCTTCGGTCGTGCGCACAAGTTCTGTGACGGCGTCGGGGCCGGTCAGGACGCCCGGGTGATCGAGCGACTCGGCCGCGACGGGATCGGCGACCGCGACGGCGTCCACGCCCGTCTCACGAATCTGTCGACGCAGCAGGTCGATGTTTCCGCCGCCGGCGGCGAGACCGACCACGACGAACTCGTCGGGGTTGGCTGCGACGACCTCGAGCGCCTGCGTACCTATCGAACCGGTGCTTCCGAGCAGGAGTACCCGGGTGGGCTTGTTTGCATGCACCGGACCATTGTTCCTGATTCCACCTGAGAGCACCCTGATGGATGGCCCCACTACATACGACGGCCGGTCGTATGCCACGATATGAAGTCAGTGACACTCGAACTAGCAGGAGGATCGACCGTGGCCGATACCGAGTTGGACAAGGTTTCCAGCGAACCCGTCGTGGCGGTCTCGAATGTCGATACAGCCGAGGTTCCCTCTGCAGAGTGGGGATGGAGCGGCGAGTCGCTCAAGACGTTCCGCGTCTTCGGGTGGCTCTTCGCAGCATTCCTGGTAGCGATGATCATCGGTAACCACGAGGGCCGTGTCGAGGACTGGTACCTCATCGGATTCGCCGCCCTCATGGTGATCATGCTCGTCCGCGACGCCGTTCTGCGCCGCAAGCCGCGCTAGTTCGACCGTCAGTTCTCCGCGGCGAGCTGCCCGCACGCCGCCGCGATCTCCTGACCGCGGGTGTCGCGCACGGTGCACGACACACCCTGTGCGATCACCCTGCGAACGAACTCCTTCTCGACCGGCTTCGGGCTGGCATCCCATTCGCTGCCCGGAGTCGGATTGAGCGGAATCAGATTCACGTGCACGAGCGCACCGAGCGCCTTGCGCAGCTTCTTCCCCAGTAGATCCGCGCGCCAAGGCTGATCGTTCACATCACGGATCAGCGCGTATTCGATCGACACCCGCCGGCCCGTGCTGTCCGCGTAGTACCTCGCCGCGTCGAGCACCTCTGCCACCGACCACCGGTTGTTGACGGGCACCAGGGTGTCACGCAGTTCGTCGTCGGGGGTGTGCAGCGACACCGCTAGAGTGACGTTCAGTCCCTCGTCCGCGAGCTTCCGGATCGCCGGAGCCAGACCGACCGTCGACACCGTCACCGATCGCTGGGACAGACCCAACCCGTCCGGGGCGGGTGAGATGATCCGACGGACCGCCGCAACCACGCGCTTGTAGTTCGCGAGTGGTTCGCCCATCCCCATGAACACGACGTTGGAAAGACGACCTGGCCCGCCTTCCATTTCGCCGTCACGCAGCGCCGCCGCCGCCGCACGCACCTGATCCACGATCTCGGCGGTCGACAGGTTCCGTTGCAGGCCCGCCTGACCGGTCGCGCAGAACGGGCACGCCATGCCGCAACCGGCCTGACTCGAGATGCACAGGGTGGCACGCTCGGGGTACCGCATCAGAACGCTCTCCAGGAGAGTTCCGTCGCCCGCCTTCCACAGCGTCTTACGAGTCTCTCCCCCGTCACACGCCAGGTGCTTCAACGGCGTGAGAAGCTGCGGAAACAGCGCGGACCCAACTTTTTCACGAACAGACGCAGGTAGATCTGTCATCTTGTCCGCGTCGGCCTCGAGCCTCCCGTAGTACTGGCGCGCGAGTTGGTCGGCACGAAAACCGGGCAGACCCAGTTCCTCGACCGCAGCACGCCGCTCTGCCGAATCGAGGTCGGCGAGGTGCCGCGGAGGCATCCCACGACGGGGCGCATTGAACACGAGAGGGAGAGAAACAGCCATAGTGCGCTCCATTCTCCCACTGCTGTCCAATCGGACCCAATTTCGAAATGAACATTAGTTACGCAAGTAGAAGCGGACGTCGAAACAGCGGACAATCGATGTCGTGTACATCACTGGGACGGTGCAATTGTGAACATGGATACTGACTTCGATCTGGACGAGGCCTTGGGATCGCGCGTGTCCGCCGAGTACGCGCGGTCGTGGCAATTGGTGCCGGGTGGGCGACCGGACGTGTTCGAAGACGCCCATCGCGGGTCGGCCGACGCGCTGATTCTCGATCTGGAGGATGCCGTCCCGCCGGGCCGCAAGTCCGCGGCCCGCGCCGATGTCGTGGCCTGGATCTGCGAGAACCGTCGTGCGTGGGTTCGGATCAACGACGCCACCACTGCGCATTGGGATCGGGACCTCGCTGCGATCGACGACCTTCCGGGACTCGAAGGGGTCATGTTGGCGAAGGTGGAGAGCGGTATGCAGATCGATGCCACCGCAGAGCGGCTACCCGCCGGCACAAGAGTGATCGCTCTCCTCGAATCCGCCGTCGGACTGGAGGCAGCGCCAGAGATCGCCCGCGCGGATGCCACCTTCCGACTTGCCTTCGGCAGCGGCGACTTTCGTCGGGACACCGGCATGGACGACTCTCCCCTGGCGATGGCGTATCCACGATCGCGTCTGACCATCGCGAGCCGGGCCGCTCGGATAGCACCGCCGATCGATGGGCCGACGCTCGGCTACGATTCCGAGGCGCTTCACCGTGCGTCGCTGCTGACACTGTCGATGGGGATGACCGGAAAGCTGTGCATGACCACGGCACAAACCGGTCCGGTCAACAGGGCGCTCAGCCCCTCGGCGGCCGATGCAGGATGGGCGAGATCGGTGATCGCCGATCTCGGCATCGACGGTTCGCGCGTTCGCGACGGCAGCGACCTGCCCAAACTCGCCAAGGCGAAGAAGATCGACGCACTCGCGAAGCTGTTCCATATCCAGGCGGAATGAGCACGCGAGTGCCAAGATCGAATCATGTCGACAACACCGGATGATTCGTCACCCCTGGAGCCGCGCCACGGCCACGACTCCGGCGAGGACCGATACCCCGAGACGGGAGCAACCGGTACCGCCACGACGGACTCGATCGCGCACACGCGTGCAGCGGCCACCTGGACCGGGCTGGTGATCGGGATCCTCGTGTTGATCCTTCTGCTGATCTTCATCCTGCAGAATCTGGACAGCTCGACACTGCACCTCTTCGCGTGGGACTTCACCCTTCCGCTCGGCGTGACAATCCTGTTGGCGGCAATCGCGGGCGCAGTCGTGATGGCCCTCGCCGGCGGAATCCGGATCCTCCAGATCAGGCGCGCCGCGAAACGCGGTCTCTGACGACCCGCACGTCCGATCAGGTCACCAACCCGACCGGCTTCGTCCTGGTGTGCAGTCGATACCGGACGTCCAGGGCGAGGCCCGGAGTCTGCTCGAACGCCTTCGCGGCCGTCCGCTTCGTGAACTCGATGCCGAGCACGCCGCGCAGTGACTCACGGTCCTGAAACTCCCACCGGGTGTCGACGCGCAGCAGGTCGAAGCCCTGGGCCTCGAAGAACTTCTCCACCAGGGCCGGGTCGTACTGCGGCAGATCCGACCGCATCCATTGTCCGTACGTGCCCGCCGTCGCATCGAGGTCGATCACGGCTAGGACTCCGCCCGGCTCGAGGACTCTCATCGCCTCGGCGATCCCCGCCCCGCACCCCGGGCCGAAGAAGTAAGCCGTCCGCGCATGAACGAGATGCGCCACGCCGTCGGTGACCGGTATGGACTCGGCCCTACCCTCGCGTACTTCGACGTTCTCGAGTTCCCGCGTCCGGTGCCGGGCCGCCGCCACCAACGGGCGATGAGGTTCGACACCGATCACCGACGAAGCCGTTTCGGCAAACATCGGTAGGTGGAACCCGCTCCCGCAACCGAGGTCTACGACGAGTCCGTCCGACCAGTCGGCCACGTCGGACAAAGTTCGGTACACGGAGCCGTCCGCGTCCTGGGCGCGATTCTCGATCTCGTACAGCTCCGGCCAGTGCCAGATGTTCGGGCTCGGAATCGTCACACCGGCAGGGAGGCTCACACCAAGAGCGTCAGGATCAGCCACGTGACCACGGCGGAGGGCAGCAGCGAGTCGAGACGATCCATGATGCCGCCGTGCCCGGGCAAGAGGGTTCCCATGTCCTTGATTCCCAGTTCGCGCTTGATCTGCGATTCGATCAGATCACCGAGCGTGGCGACGACGACGAGCACCACACCCAACACGAGGCCGATCAACGGATTCTCGTCGAGGATCAGCGTCACCGTAGCGATGCTGCCGATGACACAGAACAACAGCGAACCGCCGAAGCCCTCCCAGGACTTCTTCGGACTGATGCGCGGCACCATCGGATGCTTGCCGAACAGCACCCCCGCCGCGTAACCGCCGATATCGGAGCACGCGACACCGATCATCAGGCACAGCACTCGTCCGGCGCCGTCCTCCTGCAGGACCATCAGGACGGCAAACGAGGCGAAGAGCGGAATCCAGGCGGCAACGAAGGTCGTCACTGCCGTGTCGGGGAGGAAGTTTCGCGGGGTCGCGCTCAACCCGTGGTCGAACAGTCGCCAGATCATGCATACGAGAACGGTGCCCGCGAACGCCGCCAGAACCCCTTGGACACCGAAGGGCCACCCCAGCCACAGGATCGCCTGGCCGCCGGCGATCAGAGGAACTCGCGGAACCCGAATATCGGCCTCACGTAGGCGTTTCGCCACTTCCCATGTTGCGACGGCCATCGCGACCGCGACGACACCGATCCAGACGAGTGGTACGTAGGCAAGGATGAGGATCAGCGAGACGCCGAGCGCAAGCCCCACACCGATGGCGGCTGGAAGATTGCGGCCGGCCTTCGACTTCGGAGCACTGCCGGGATCAGCGTCTGCCGCCGACGGCTCGCCCGATGCAGGTCCACCGGGTGTCCCTCGTTCTGCTGGCACGGTCACTGTCTCCCGTTCCGCCCCTCGTATCGATGTCGAACTGCCGTGTGTAGTGCCCACAGGACACTCACACCTCCATCAGTTCGGCTTCCTTGTGCTTGAACAGCTCGTCGATCTGAGCAACGTATCGCGCTGTGGTCTTGTCCAGTTCTTTCTCCGCGCGACCGACCTCGTCCTCACCCGCGTCGCCGTCCTTCTGAATGCGCGCCAGCTGCTCCATCGCTTTGCGCCGGACGTTACGCACCGACACCTTGCCGTCCTCGCCCTTGGCCTTGGCCTGCTTGGCCAATTCCTTGCGGCGCTCCTCCGTGAGCTGAGGAACCGAGATACGGATCAAGCTTCCGTCGTTGGTCGGATTCACACCGAGATCCGAGTTGCGGATCGCCGTCTCGATGGCGCCCAGCTGTGCCGCGTCGTACGGCTTCACCACCACAAGGCGCGCCTCCGGCACGTTGATGCTGGCGAGCTGCGTGATCGGAGTCATCGAACCGTAGTACTCGATGACGATGCGAGAGAACATGCCCGGGTTGGCGCGACCCGTGCGGATCGAACCGAGGTCGTCCTTCGCCACCGTGACAGCTTTTTCCATCTTCTCTTCTGCTTCGAAGAGAGCTTCATCAATCACGGCATGTCCTCCATGTTCGTTCTGCTTCGGTGTCGTTGCTCTGATTCTGCACGTCGGCGTCGCCGCCCAAGTCAGGCCCGCTCAGGACTTGACCAGTGTTCCGATCTTCTCACCGGCCACCGCGCGGGCGATATTGCCCTCGGTGAGCAGATTGAACACCATCATCGGCATCTTGTTGTCCATACACAGACTGAAAGCTGTCGCGTCGGCAACCTGAAGTCCGCGCTCGATCACCTCGCGGTGCGTGATCTGGTCGAACATGGTCGCGTCCGGATCGAGGCGCGGATCGGCGGAGTAGACACCGTCGACACCCTTCGCCATCAGAACGACCTCGGCACCGACCTCGAGCGCGCGCTGTGCAGCCGTCGTGTCGGTCGAGAAGTAGGGCATGCCCATGCCGGCACCGAAGATGACGATGCGACCCTTTTCGAGGTGCCGCTGGGCACGCAGTGGAATGTAGGGCTCGGCGACCTGACCCATCGTTATCGCGGTCTGGACGCGAGTGTCGATTCCCTGCTTCTCCAGGAAGTCCTGCAGTGCAAGCGAATTCATGACCGTCCCGAGCATTCCCATGTAGTCGGACCGGGCGCGATCGAGCCCGCGCTGCTGCAGTTCGGCACCACGGAAGAAGTTTCCACCACCGATGACGACGGCAACTTGGACGCCGGAGCGTGCTACGCCGGCGATCTGTTCGGCCACCTTCGTCACGACGTCAGGGTCCAGACCGACCCTGCCGCCACCGAACATCTCGCCACCGAGTTTCAGAAGGACACGGCGGAAGCCTGGACGTTCGTTGGCTGCTTCGGACATTGTTCTCCTCGGTTCTTCCGTCACGCTCGTTCGATCTCATCGGCTGTCTACCCAGCCGCCGCGGCTCGTACCAGCCGCGGATTCACTTCCGATCCTGCCTCATCGGTACCGCTCCGTGGCATACGTTGGCCCCGCCGGTTCGAGTGCGAACTCTCGGCCGACGGGGCCACACGTCCCACGAATCGATCAGGAGGCGCCGACCTCGAAGCGCACGAACCGCTTCACGGTCACGCCTGCCTCGTCGAGGATCGCCTTGACCGACTTCTTGGAGTCCTGCACCGAGGACTGCTCGGTCAGCACGACATCCTTGAAGTAGCCGTTGACGCGGCCTTCGATGATCTTCGGCAGAGCCTGCTCGGGCTTGCCTTCTGCGCGCGCGGTCTCCTCGGCGATGTGCCGCTCGTTGGCGACGATCTCCTCGGGCACCTCGTCGCGAGTGACGTACTTCGCCTTGAGCGCGGCGACCTGCATCGCAGCATTGCGGGCAGCCTCGGCAGCCGCGTCACCCTCGCCGCTGTACTCGACGAGAACGCCGACGGCGGGCGGCAGGTCTGCGCTGCGCTTGTGCAGGTAGACGGCAACCGGGCCGTCGAAGGAGGCGATCTTGCTCAGTTCGAGCTTCTCGCCGATCTTCGCGGACTGCTCCTGCACGACCGCGTCGACGGTCTTGCCGTCGAGCTCGAGCGCCTTCAGCGCGTCGATGTCGGCAGGCTTCGCCTCGGCGGCAACTGCCACGATCGACTCGGCGACCTTCAGGAACTCCGCGTTCTTCGCGACGAAGTCGGTCTCGCAGTTGATCTCGAGTAGGACGCCGTCCTTGGCGACGACCAGGCCCTCGGCGGTGGTGCGCTCGGCACGCTTACCCACATCCTTGGCACCCTTGATGCGCAGCTGCTCGACAGCCTTGTCGAAGTCCCCGTCGGCCTCGGCCAGCGCGTTCTTGCATGCCATCATCCCGGAGCCGGTGAGCTCACGGAGCCGCTTGACGTCAGCGGCGGTGTAGTTCGCCATTGTGAGCGAGCCTCCTCATTGTGTAATGGGTCGTACGTCGAGGTGTCTGTCACGACGTACGTCAGGGTAGTACGTGAAGAAGACGGTGAAACGGCCCTGACCAAAGACTTTCTTGGTCAGGGCCGTTGTCGTCCGAATCAGGCCTCGGTGGAGGGGGCCTCTGTGGCCGGTGCGGCCTCAGCTGCCGGTGCCTCTGCTACCTCGGCTGCCGGTGCCTCTGCTGCCGGTGCCTCAGCGGCGGGGGTGGCCTGCGAAAGCAGCTCCTGCTCCCACTCGGCGAGGGGCTCGCCGGCGCCGGCCTCGGGCTTGGCATCCTTGTCGGCGCTCTGTCCGGCACGTGCCTGCACGCCCTCGGCAACCGCGGAAGCGACGACCTTGGTCAGCAGTGCGGCCGAACGGATGGCGTCGTCGTTGCCCGGGATCGGGTAGTCGACGAGGTCGGGATCGCAGTTGGTGTCCAGGATCGCGATGACCGGGATGTTCAGCTTGCGAGCCTCGGCAACCGCCAGGTGCTCCTTGTTGGTGTCGACGACCCACACGGCCGACGGAACCTTGGCCATGTCGCGGATACCACCGAGAGTGCGGTCCAGCTTGGTCATCTCACGCGTGAGCATGAGGATTTCCTTCTTGGTGCGACCCTCGAAGCCACCGGTCTGCTCCATCGCCTCGAGCTCCTTGAGGCGGAGCAGGCGCTTGTGGACGGTGGTGAAGTTGGTGAGCATGCCGCCGAGCCAACGCTGGTTGACGTAGGGCATCCCGACGCGAGTCGCCTCGCCCGCGATGGACTCCTGCGCCTGCTTCTTGGTACCGACGAAGAGGATGGTGCCGCCGTGAGCGACGGTCTCCTTGACGAATTCGTACGCCTTGTCGATGTACGTCAGCGTCTGCTGCAGGTCGATGATGTAGATGCCGTTGCGATCGGTGAAGATGAAACGCTTCATCTTCGGGTTCCAACGACGGGTCTGGTGACCGAAGTGCGTGCCGCTGTCGAGCAGCTGCTTCATTGTTACGACAGCCATGGCTGTGTATCTCTCTTTCAATTGCCGGTTCACGCGGAGTGTCGGTGACGCTCCGCCCTGGCGCCCGCAGGACTTCGGACTCGCACTCTGGGTGCGAGACCAGCCGAAGGCCGTAGATCATGCGCGGGCGCGCGAAGTCGGACTGTGCGAGCACAGACCGCTCGACCAGTGTACGGCCTGCAACCCACTCCCCATAACCGCGATATCTGTCAAGCCCCTTTCGCGCCCGTGTGGACAACCGAACGGTCCGTCCACATGACGAGTTACGTGCGGTTTCGTGCGCGAAGATCGAGCACTGTCGTCCCAGTGAACCGACCTCGCAGCGCTTCTCTCCTGCCGATACTGGCGGCCCTACTCCTGATCGGTACCCCAGACACAGCCGCGATACCGACCTCCGATTTCGACTGGCCGCTCCACCCCCGACCGAAAGTGGTACGCACGTTCGACAAACCGGAACACAATTGGCTACCGGGTCACCGCGGGGTCGACCTTGTCGGCCCCCCCGAGCAGGCCGTGCTCTCCGCGGGGGCCGGAATCGTCGCATTCGCCGGCGAGGTGGCCGGTAAGCCGACGGTTTCCGTCGATCACGACGGCGGCCTGCGAACCACCTACGAGCCGGTGATCGCCCGCGTGCGCCGCGGCCAGCGCGTGGGAATCGGAACGGTGTTGGGCGTACTCGACACCGGCCACCCCGGCTGCCCGGCTGTCGCCTGCTTGCACTGGGGCGTACGACGCGACCGTGAATATCTCGACCCGCTCCGCCTCGTCCGCACCGCTCCCCTGCGCCTCAAACCGGTCGAGGCGGATCAGGCTCTCGGGTGAGCCTGATCGTGCACCGCCCGCAATCGCTCGACCGAAACGTGCGTGTAGAGCTGCGTCGTTCCCATGCTCGAGTGCCCGAGCAGTTCTTGGACGACCCGTAAGTCGGCGCCGCCTTCGAGGAGATGCGTTGCTGCGCTGTGCCGGAGCCCGTGGGGGCTCAGGTTCGGCGACCCCGACACCGCGGACATCACGTCGTGAACGACGCTGCGTGCCTGCCGCTGATCCAATCTCCCGCCGCGCTTTCCGAGCAACAGCGCATTGCCGGAGGATTCGGTGACCAACTTGGGCCTGCCCGCACGCAACCACGCGTCGATGGCGTCCGCGGCCGGCCGGCCGTACGGAACCGACCGCTCCTTGTCACCCTTGCCGATCACCCGCAACAGACGGCGATGCTTGTCCACGGACACCATGTTCAGGCTGCACAGTTCACCCACCCGAATACCGGTCGAGTAGAGCAGTTCGACGACGAGCCGATCTCTGAGCGCGATCGGGTCTTCCTGCGCTGCACCGAGTTCTGCCGCATCCATCGCTTCCACTGCCTGCGCGCGGCGAAGAACTGCGGGCAGTGTTCGGTGAGCACGCGCCGCGACCAGCCGTACGCCCGGGTCGGTCGCGAGACGCCTTGTGCGCATCAACCAGGCCGTGAAGTTTCGCGCGGACGATGTCCTTCGCGCGAGGGTCGTCCGCGCGGTCCCTGCCGCGGCCTGAGCAGCAAGCCAGGACCGAAGAACCGAAAGGTCGAGCGTCGAAATCTTCGCTTCGGGCTCTGCTGAAGCGAAGTGACGCAGCAGCGACCGTACGTCGGCGAGGTAGGCGCGAACAGTGTGTTCCGACCTTCCGCGGCCGAGGCGCAGATGCTCCGAATACTCGTCGAGCACCTCGTCGAGTTCAGGCGGCAACGCGACCCCGGACCCGCGCTCACCGTTCATACAGCCATGATTCGTGGCCGGTGGTCGCCAGGCAAGCGGGACACGCCATACTCAGCCCTGCTCGGCCGCAGCGAGCTCCGACTTCCACACTCGGAAGCCCTCTTCGGTCCGCCCCCTGCGCCAGTATCCGGAGATGGACGCGAAACCTGCGGAGACTCCACGCTCCTTGCGGACGTACCCCCGCAGGTTGGTCATGACCGCCTGCGCCTCACCGTGAATGAACACGTGCGCCTGCCCATCGCGCCACGACACGTTCCGAACCGCTTCGACAAGCGGCGCTCCGTCACCGGACTTGGAATCCTCCACCTGATCCGACGACGCACCTCGGTGTATCCACCGCACGTCCACGCCGGCCGGCGCACTGATCGGCAACTCGTCCTCGGGGCCGCCGACCTCCACGAGCACGTTTCCGACCGCATCGGGTCGGAGCCGTTCGACGGCGGCGGAGATGGCGGGAATCGCAGTCTCGTCACCGGCGAACAGATACCAATCGGCCGACGGGTCGGGTACGAAGGCGCCTCCCGGGCCACGAACCTCCAGCTCATCCCCGGGACGCGCCGACGCCGCCCACGGACCGGCGACGCCGACATCTCCGTGCACAACGAAGTCGACGGCGATCTCCCGCTTCACAAGATCGACCGATCGAATCGTGTAGGTGCGGACTACCGAGTCCTCACCTACTCCGAATGCGAGCTTCACGTACATGTCGGTGAAGGCGTTGGGAGTGAACGAGTCGAAACCCGAACCGCCGAGGTGCACTCGAATCATGTGGGGCGTCAGCTGTTGCGTTCGAACCACTGTCAGCACCGTTGTCGGCTTCGCCATTTACGACCTCGAATCCTCGATTACACGCGTACACAAGTAAGCATTACCTAACTACCGTACGCGAATGAGGGAGATACGGCCCATGAGCGGCGTCCGGAATCTCGGTCCCCCATTCATCACGTGGATCGAACACCCGGAGCCACGGATCTTCCAGAGTCGTCCACCTCTGGATCCCGACGAACTCATGGTGATCGCCTCCAGCCGTCCTCGTCCGGGGCCGCGAATCCGTCGAGTTCCAACTGCGCGAGCATTGTTCGCACGTTTCCGATCGGCACCCCGGATTCCACGGACACGTCCTGGACCGACAGGGATCCCCGAATCGGCAGCGCCTCGTAGACCAGCAGTGCGTTCCCCTCGAGCGAATCCGTCTCACGTGTCACCTTCTCGTCCTCGCTGTCGGTGAGGCCGATCGGCCCCGCCTCCTCGACCACGTCCAACGCCCGCGTCACCAGGCGCGCCTCACCTTCTCGGATCATCCGGTTGCAGCCGGCCGAGGATGCGGACGTGACGGGGCCGGGCACGGCCATCACCGGGCGTCCCATTCTCCGAGCCCAACCAGCGGTGTTTCGAGCGCCGCTACGCCACCCGGCCTCCACCACGACCACGCCATCCGACAACGCGGCGACCAATCGGTTTCGTGCCAGAAATCGATGTTTGGCCGGCGACGTACCCGGCGGATATTCGCTGATCACCAGACCGTTCTGAGAGATCTGACGCAACAACCGCGCGTGCCCGGCCGGATAGGCGCGATCGACCCCGCACGCCAGCACGGCGACGGTCACACCACCCACTCCGAGCGCTGCGCGGTGTGCGGCACCGTCGATCCCGAAGGCTGCGCCGGAGAGGACTGTCCAGCCGTCGAGTGCGAGGTCACCGGCAATCTCGGCCGTGACGTGTTCGCCGTAGCCACTCGCGGCGCGGGTTCCCACGATCGACATCGATCTCTCGGTCAAGTCCGCGAGCGAGCGAGAGCCGACGACCCACAACGCCAGCGGTGCGCCGTCGGCACGCGAATGCCCAAGGCCGTCGAACGCGAGCATGCGCCACCTCGGCCATTCGTCGTCGTCCGGAGTGACGAGACGCCCGCCGATCTCGGACAGTTGCCGCAGGTCGTCGCCGGCCGTGTCCACGTGCGCTCGGGCAACCGTTCGCTCCCCCAGGTACTCGGAGAGGTCTCGCTCACGTACTGCCCGGGCGGCCTCCTCCGGCCCCACCTTGTCGATCAACTCGGACAACGGGGCACACGGGCCCTGCACCACCTTCGATAGATACGCCCACGCCTGTAGGCGCGGATCCCCGATTTCTTGTTGCAGCGTCATCGAGTCCCCCGATCGCGAAATCCCAACGCCGTGGTCACCTGGTCGGCGCCCGGCATGTCCACCCCGGCCAGATCCCCGAGGGTCCAGGCAACTCGCAAAGCACGATCCGCGCCCCTAGCGGTGATCACACCGCGTTGCAATGCCCGCTCTACGGGCGCAAGCGCGTCTCTGGACAGACGAAATCGTTGACGCAACGCCGGGCCCGGTACTTCGGCATTGCTGATCCAACCGAAGTCCTGCCACCGCTCGGTTGCAGCAGTCCGCGCCTGCGCTACGCGCTCGCGGACCGTTTCGGTGCTCTCACCGACCTCGTCGATCAATGCGCCGGTCGCCACGGACTGCATCCGCACCCGCAAGTCCACCCTGTCGAGGATCGGCCCCGACAACTTGCCCAGGTACTTACGCCGAGCGGTCGGCGCGCACACGCAATCCGCCTCCCGCGCGGGCGCACACGGGCACGGGTTGGCCGCCAGAACCAGCTGGAATCTCGCTGGATAGCGGGCGACGCCATCGCGTCTCGCAATCCTCACCTCGCCATCCTCGAGCGGCGTACGAAGTGCTTCCAAGACCTTGGTGCCGATCTCGGCACATTCGTCGAGGAAGAGCACCCCGCGATGGGCACGGCTCACCGCGCCCGGCTTCGCCATGCCGCTGCCGCCGCCGACGAGGGCGCTGACCGTCGCGGTGTGATGGGGAGCGATGAACGGCGGAAGGTCGATGAGCGGACGTCCGGACGGAAGGGTGCCCGCAACGGAGTGAATTGCGGTGACTTCCAACGACTCCGATTCGGTCAGCGCAGGCAGGACACCGGGAAGCCGCTGCGCCAGCATGGTCTTGCCGATTCCGGGTGGCCCGGTGAGCATCAGGTGATGAGCGCCCGCTGCCGCTACTTCTATCGCCCACCGCGCTTCCGACTGGCCGGCGACCTCACTGAGGTCCGCGTAGTCCGCGCGCGTCGCGTGAGTCGGCGGCTCCGGGGAAGTCAGCTGCCGCTCGCCGCGAAGCCATCCGAGCACCCCACGGAGAGTTGCCGCCCCGAGTATCTCGATTCCGCCGACCAGGCCGGCTTCGGGCAGCGCGTCCTCCGGAACCACAACGGTGGCCCACCCTGCTTTCTTGGCGGCCAGTACTGCGGGCAGAACTCCACGAACCGAACGAAGTCGGCCGTCGAGGGCCAACTCACCGAGCAGTACGGTGCGCCGAAGGCGATCGCGCTGAACCTTGTTGGCCGCATCGAGAACAGCGGCCACCAAGGCCACATCGTAAACGGACCCCACCTTCGGCAATGTTGCAGGTGACAGCGCAAGTATCACCTTGGAATCCGGCCATTCCTCCTCCGAATTCGTCACCGCCGCACGAATTCGATCCCTGGCTTCCTGTAGAGCGGTGTCGGGCAACCCCACGAGGTGAACAGCAGGCAGGCCTCGACCGATGTCCGCCTCGATCTCGACGACCTGTCCGTCCACACCGGTGACGGCAACTGAATGCGCGCGACCGAGCGCCATCAGAATGCGCCTTCGATGTGGTCGATACGCGGCGCGCAGTCGTTCTCGATGAGGATGGACACCACGTCGAAACGGACGCGTCCCCAATGTCGACCCGAGGAGCGCAGCCATTCGAGGCCCAACAGCCTGATCCGGCGCTGCTTGGTGACAGTCACGGCCTCGGCGGGTGAACCGAAGCCGCGTCCCGTTCTCGTCTTGACCTCTACGAAGACCAGGCAGTCGTTCTCGGCACCGATCAGATCGATCTCACCGTGTCGCGAACGCCAGTTGCGTTCGACGATCTCCATACCCGCTTCGACCAGATAGTCGGCCGCCAGCTGTTCTCCGTGTGCTCCGAGCGCGAGATTGTGCCCCACCGCCGGCCTCCGTCACCCCCGGCGACTCCGCCCCTCGGAGCCGCTCCGATCAACAGAGTGCACCCGGCCGTGGACCACGCGAACGAAACGGCCAGGTCGCAAACCGATCTGTGGACAACCGGAGCGATGTGGAAAAGCCGCTATCGATACCGGGGTATCAGGACAGACCGTTGTCAGGAAGGCGCAGGTCAGGCTTGTCGAGCTCCTCGATGTTCACGTCCTTGAACGTGATCACCCGGACGTACTTCACGAAACGCGCCGGGCGGTACATGTCCCACACCCACGCGTCGGACATCCGGAGCTCGAAGTAGATCTCACCATCGGCGTTGTGGGGCAAGAGCTCCACGGAATTGGCCAGGTAGAAGCGGCGTTCCGTTTCGACCACGTACGAGAACTGACCGACGATGTCGCGGTATTCACGGTAGAGCGACAGCTCCATCTCGGTTTCGTACTTCTCGAGATCCTCGGCACTCATCGGACGGAAGGCCCTCCTACTCGGGTGTGAACAGTCATCATCTCGCACCACTCACAGCGACGCCCACCCGGTCCCGAACCGCTGCCACGTTCGCGTACGAGAAACGATGCTCGTCGCTCGGACCCAACTCGTGCAGAGCCGACATGTGCGCCGTCGTGCTGTATCCCTTGTGTATCGCGAATCCGTATCCGGGGTACACATTTTCGAGATCGATCATCACTCGGTCTCGGGTCACCTTGGCAAGAACACTCGCGGCGGCAATACACGCCGCCGCACCGTCTCCGCCGATCACCGGCAACGATGGCGCCGAAAGACCCGGCACCCGGAATCCGTCGGTGAGTACGTATCCCGGCGTCTCCCCCAGACCGGCGACTGCTCGCCGCATTCCTTCGATGTTGGCGACATGAACGCCGATTGCATCGACTTCCCAGGCAGGCACCTGCACGACACTCCACGACAACGCGAGCCGGGTGATGATCGGGAACAGTTCTTCCCTGGACTTCTCCGTGAGCTTCTTCGAATCGTCGAGTCGAGCCAGAGCGGGATGCGGCTTCGACGCGAGTACACACGCCGCCACCACCAGAGGGCCGGCGCATGCCCCTCTGCCGGCCTCGTCGACGCCCGCCACGGGCCCGAGTCCGCTGCGAACCAGGGCAGATTCCATCGTCCGCAGACCGGAGGCCCTACGGATGACGGTGCGAGGTGGCCAGGTGCTCAAGCGATTACGCCAACTTCTCAGTTGCCCTGAATATCGGGAGAACTGATTCCACCCGTGCGGCCGGGCGGCAGTGCGATGAATTGGGCCTTACCGATCACGTTCTCGATCGGAACCGTGCCCTGCAAGTCGTCTCCGACGTGGAAACGGGAGTCCGCAGAGTTGCTGCGATTGTCGCCCATCACCCAGATGTTGCCTTCGGGCACCGTGACGGGGGCGAAGCAACGGCCGGACTTCAGATCGCTCTCGCAATCCTGTTGCCCGGGCACGAAGGGGAAGTCCATCTTGACGTACGGCTCGTCGAGCGGCTTTCCGTCCACCAGAATCCGCCCCTGCTCGTCACAGCACTCGACGGTCTGGCCGCCGGTAGCGATGACACGCTTGACCAGGTCGTTCTCGTCCGGGGGCACCAGCCCGACGAGCGAACCGACCTCTTGTGCCCCGCGGACGATGGCATTGTCCGAACGCGTCGAGACGAACTCCTCGGACCACGAGTCGGGGCCACGGAACACGACGACGTCGCCGGGCTTCGGATCGTGGAATCGGTAGCCGATCTTCTCCACGACGATGCGGTCACCGGTGCAGCCCGGGCAGCCGTGCAGCGTGGGCTCCATCGACTCCGAGGGAATGAGATAGACCCGTGCAACGAAGGTCTGGAGCAGAAAGCTCAGAACGAGCGCAACGAGTATGAGAATGGGCAGCTCACGCCAGAAGGATCGCTCCTTCTTCTTGCCCTTCTTCCCGAAACGTTCGACCGCCTCGTCGGCTTCATCTCGGGCATTCTCGGACTCGGACGACAATGCCTGCTCCTTCGACGAATCGGTCACAGAAAACAGATTAGCCCGGCGCCGCAACTGTGCGACGCCGGGCTCATCCGAAAGATCAGCGCTTCTCCTTGATCTTCGCGGCCTTGCCACGGAGATCGCGCAGGTAGTACAGCTTGGCGCGGCGAACGTCACCGCGGGTCAAGACCTCGATCTGGGCGAGGTTGGGGCTGTGCACCGGGAAGGTGCGCTCGACGCCGACGCCGAAGGAGACCTTACGAACGGTGAAGGTCTCGCGGACACCGCCACCCTGGCGACGAATCACGACGCCCTTGAAGACCTGCACACGCTCCTTCGAGCCTTCGATGACCTTCACGTGCACATTGAGGGTATCGCCGGCGCGGAATGCGGGAATGTCGTCGCGGAGGGACTTCTTGTCCAGGAAATCGAGGGTGTTCATCGGTGTTCCATCCTTGCGTTTTCGCAGGAGCAGAGGAACCGAGCGGCACCCGGCAGTGCATTCACGTCCGGTGCTCGTCTGGTTCGTGCCCAGTTCAAGTAGCGTCACCTGGTCCAGGCAACCCGTCAATTGTGCCAGACGGATCCCCCATCAGGGAAATCGGTGCAGGTGCGGGGTGCACTACGTGCTCCAGTTCTTCCTCTGCGGCCGTTCTCGCGTGTTCGACGCTGGGTGTACCCGCCACCAGATCTTGCACGTAGATCTTCGCCCGGATCACCGGACGCCGCCACCTCCGCTCACGCACGATGGCTCGACGCATCCTTTTCGGCTTGCGGGTGTAGCGCCACCTGGCCCACGGAGCACCCGGCCTACTCAGACGTAGCGCCCCCACTATCAGGATCGGAAAGATGAACAGTCCGACCATGCCTGTGAATATCTTGCCTTTCGCGAGCACGATGCCGGCAAGCAGAAGATTGACAACGGTCGCCGCGCTGATCGCAGCGCGCAGCCACGGATCGGGTTCACTCCGAAAGCCTGCGACGTCGAACAATTCGAGAGGACGGAATCCGAGCAGTACGAGGCCCGTCACAGCGACCGCGATGAAGACCGCATCGACGGACGTTCTGCCCTGTTCGGACCAATACACGTCCTTCAGATAGAAGATCAGTGCGAACTCGTCGAGAACCAGGGCGGCGCCGATACCGAAGAATGTCGCGAGTACCGCCCCTGTCGTCTGCGTCCCGTCCTCGTAGACGGCAATGATCGCCCCACCACTCACGAGCATCGTGACGACACCGAACACGACGTGATGAACGTGATGACCACCCGGCGTCACGTTGCCGGGCCACCATTTCACGTCCGCTCGAATAAGCCGGACGCTCAACCTGATGAAGAGAAAAGCCGCGAGAAACCCCACGAGGAAGAAGAGCAGAGGGAGCCGACCATTGCCGACGATCTCGCGCTCGAGCCACTCGCGCATCGGCGCCCTCCTCACGGGTCGTCACGAGCATCGCATGCCCGACTCTTCCGCGCAGGCACTCGCGCCCACTAGCGTCGACGACAGCAGCAGATTCGCCGAGGTCGCCGGGCCAGGAGGCAGGCATGGTCGATGTACTGATCGTCGGAGCCGGGCCGACCGGGATGGCCCTCGCAGCGGCACTGACCCAGCAAGGCAGGTCGGTCGCGTTGGTCGACCGCTTCGACCAACGTTCTGCATCGTCGCGTGCGGCCGTGGTTCATGCCCACACCTTGGAGATCCTCGAATCCATCGGGGTCGCGTCCACTCTGGTGAGTCTCGGGAGTCCCGCGCACCGCTTCACCGTCCGGGACCGCGACCGGGTGCTCGTCCCAATAGAATTCACCACCTTGCCGAGCCGATATCCCTATTCGTTGATGATCTCGCAACACGTCACCGAAACCGTGTTGAACGATCGGCTCGACGATCTCGGCGTCGCCATTCGTCGCTCGACTGTCGTGACGGGCGTACACGAATCCGGCGACGCGATACATGCGCAACTGGCGGACGGCGAGACTCTCGACGCTCGCTACGTGGTCGGTGCCGATGGGATGAACAGCACTGTGCGCAAGAGCGCCGGAATCCCGTTCGAAGGTGACGACGTGGCGGAGTCGTTCACGCTCGCCGACGTATCCATCGACGGCGCACTCCCCCACGACGAAGTGATTCTGTTCTTCTCCCGAGCAGGCATGGTCGTCACCGCACCACTGCCCGGAGGTCACTTCCGAATCGTCGCCGCCGTCGACGAGGCGCCGAGAGACCCTGACCGGAATTTCATCCAAGATCTCCTGAACGACCGAGGCCCCATCCAGCCGGTTCGAGTCGGCGAAGTGGAATGGGGTTCCCGATTCCGCATCCATCACAAAGTTGCCGCCACGTACCGCCAAGGACGTGTACTGCTCGCGGGAGATGCAGCGCACGTCCACAGCCCGGCCGGTGGGCAGGGCATGAATCTGGGACTGCACGATGCCCTCGCGCTCGCAGACTCCCTCGGCCGCGTACTCGACGGCGGCTCGGACACGATCCTCGACGACTACGCCCGCCGGCCCCTCGCCAGCGACATCGTGTCGTTCTCCAAGGTTCTGACCAGGCTCGCCACCGTCCCACCTGCCGTGCGCCCAGCACGAAATCTTGCGCTGGGCGCGCTCGGCAGAATTCCGGCGGTGCGCCGCAACCTTTCGATCCGGTTGTCCGGACTGGTGTATCGCAAGGACGCTTGATCAGCGCCCGAAGCCCGCCTGCCGCAAAGCATCCGCCATGGAACCGCTTGCGGCCGGTGCGGAATCACGGCGACCCGTGGGCTTTCCACCGCGCCGATCCCCGCCACCCGGTTTACGGTCGCCGCCCTGCTTGCCGTTCTCGCGGCGGTCGCCGGCAGGCTTGCGCTGTCCGGCCCCCGGCTCGTCGTCGAGTCGAAGTGACAACCCGATCCGTTGCCGCGCTTCGTCGACCTCGAGAACTTTCACCTTCACCACGTCGCCGGACTTCACGACGTCGTGTGGGTCCTTGACGAATGTCTTCGACATAGCCGAGACGTGTACCAATCCGTCCTGGTGAACGCCCACGTCGACGAAGGCACCGAACGCGGCGACGTTCGTCACTACACCCTCGAGCACCATTCCGGGCTTCAGATGCGCAACCTTCTCGATACCGGCGGCGAAGGTCGCCGTCTTGAACTCGGGGCGCGGGTCGCGTCCCGGCTTCTCGAGTTCACCGATGATGTCGGTGACGGTCGGAAGTCCGAAGCGTTCGTCGGCGAAGTCGGCGGGATTCAACGCTCGGAGCGTGCGGGTGTTGCCGATGATCTCGCGAACGCCCGTGCCGGTCGTGTCGACGATTCTGCGCACGATCGGGTACGCCTCCGGGTGGACACTCGAGGCGTCGAGCGGATCCTCACCGCCCGCGATGCGCAGGAAGCCCGCGCACTGCTCGAATGCTTTCGGGCCGAGTCGGGATACGTCCTTCAGTCCCTTCCTGCTGACGAAGGGACCGTTCTGGTCTCGGTGAGCAACGATGCTCTCGGCCAGCGAACCCGCGATTCCGGACACCCGAGAGAGAAGCGGCACCGATGCGGTGTTCACGTCGACCCCTACGGCGTTCACCGCGTCCTCGACCACCGCACCCAAGGATCGCGCCAGGAGGGATTCGGAGATGTCGTGCTGGTACTGCCCCACACCTATCGATTTGGGGTCGATCTTCACGAGCTCTGCCAACGGGTCCTGAAGTCGGCGCGCGATGGACACGGCGCCACGAATCGACACATCGAGGTCCGGCAACTCCTGGGACGCATAGGCGGACGCCGAGTAGACGGACGCGCCCGCCTCCGACACGACGATCTTGGTGAGATCGGACGCCCCGGCGACCTTGATCAGTTCCGCGGCGAGAGTGTCCGTCTCACGCGACGCAGTCCCGTTTCCGATCGCGACGAGTTCGACACCGTGTTCCTTCACCAGTCGGGCGAGCGTGACGAGTGCCGCGTCCCACTTGGCGTGTGGCTGGTGCGGGTAGATGGTCTCGTACGCGACGACCTTCCCGGTGGCGTCGACGACAGCGACCTTCGTACCGGTACGGAACCCGGGGTCGAGGCCCATCGTGGGACGAGTACCGGCCGGAGCGGCAAGAAGCAGGTCACGCAGATTGTTGGCGAACACGTCGACGGCATCGTGCTCGGCAGACTGCCGCAGCCGCATCCGCATGTCGATTCCCATGGTGATCAGAAGCTTGGTGCGCCACGCCCATCGCACGGTGTCCAGGAGCCAGCGGTCGGCGGCCCGGCCCCGATCGGCGACGTCGAACCGAGTTGCGATCCGGCCCTCGTACACGGTGGGGACACCAGGCTCGGGCTCGTCCGCATCCGGCGCCAGAGTCAGCGAGAGCACACCCTCCTTCTCGCCACGCAAGGCAGCGAGAATGCGGTGCGAGGGCAGATTCGTGAAGGGCTCGGAGAACTCGAAGTAGTCGGCGAACTTGGCACCCTCGGTCTCCTTGCCCTTCTTCACCGCCGTCACGAGTTTGCCGCGGCTCCACATCAGCTCGCGCAGCTCACCGACCAGGTCGGCGTCCTCCGCGAACCGCTCCACGAGGATCGCGCGAGCGCCCTCGAGCTGCTCGGCGTCGTACTGGGCGGGGTCGGTGGTCGGATCGCCGATGAGCGCATCCGCAACCGGCTCGTGGCCGGCCTCGCGCGCGATCTGGGCCTTGGTACGCCGCTTCGGTTTGAACGGCAGGTAGATGTCCTCGAGACGCGCCTTCGTTTCCGCCAGCATGATCTGCCCACGCAACTGGTCGTCGAGCTTGCCCTGACCGTCGATCGATTCGAGGATCGCCTCTCGACGCTCGTCGAGTTCCCTCAGGTAGCGCAGCCGCTCCTCCAGTTGGCGCAGCTGGGCGTCGTCGAGCATGCCCGTGACTTCCTTGCGGTAGCGGGCGATGAACGGAACGGTCGACCCACCGTCGAGCAAGTCGACGGCCGCGGCCACCTGTCCCTCTCGAACGTCGAGTTCTTCGGCGATGCGCTGGTTCACGGTCTTCAGAGTCACGAAAACTGACCCTACCGCCCCCGTGAGACAGAGATTTCAGCGGTGAAGGGGACTTCGGCGATCAGGCGCTGCCGCATCAAGGCAACAGATCGGGCCTTCGCTCGGTGGTCCTGACCACCGACTGCTCACGCCGCCACTGGGCGACCTTCGCATGATCCCCGGACAGCAGTACCGGCGGGACGTCCAGCTCGCGCCAGCTGGCCGGCCGCGTGTAACTGGGCCCCTCGAGCAGGCCGTCCGAGAACGAATCCTCTTGGTGCGACTGTTGATTCCCCAACACACCGGGCATCAACCGAACCACAGCCTCGGCCATCACGAGCACCGCGGCCTCGCCCCCGATGAGTACGTAATCGCCGATACTCACCTCTTCGACTCGTACTCGGCGGGCGGCATCGTCGAAGACGCGCTGGTCGATACCTTCGTACCGGCCGCAAGCGAAAACCAGATGCCTCTCGTCGGCCCAACGGTGCGCGGTCTCCTGAGTGAAGGGAACTCCGGCCGGAGTGGGGACGACGAGAATCGGGTCACTGTCCGCGTCCGGGCCACTCAGTACGTCGTCGAGTGCCGGGCCCCACACGGTGGGCTTCATGACCATGCCCGGACCCCCGCCGTAGGGAGAATCGTCTACGGCCTTGTGTACGTCGTGGGTCCAGTCGCGCAGATCGTGGACGCCGACGGAGATCAGACCCTTGTCGATGGCCTTACCGAGCAAAGCCGCACGAAGCGGCTCGAGGTACTCGGGAAAAATGGTGACGACGTCGAGACGCACAGGTCACCGCCTACTTGCCGTCGGCGGGTTCACCGAAGTCGGGGTCGAGCAGCCCCTCGGGCGGGTCGATCTCGACCACGCCGTCGGCAATCGATACCGACGTGACGATGGCCGCTACGAACGGGATCAGCAGCTCCCGGTCCTCGCCCACGGGACGAACGGACAGCAGTTCACCTGCTGCCGAATGCAATACCTCCAGGACGGTGCCCACCTCGGAACCGTCGGCCAGACGAACCGACAAACCTTCGAGTTCGTGGTCGTAGAACTCGTCCGGGTCGTCCGGGGTTTCCAGTTCCTCGCTGTCGATGACGAACAGCGTCCCCCGAAGTGCGTCCGCCGCGGTGCGATCCTGCACCCCGACGAGACGCAGCAGAAGCCGCCCGGAGTGTTCCCGGGCGGCTTCCACCTCGTACGTTTCGTGCTTCTGCTCGCGCGGCTTGCGGCCGTGCAGTTCGGCACCCACGACGAATCGATCCTCGGGTTCGTCGGTGCGAACCTCGACGACCAACTCGCCCTTGATGCCGTGCGATTTGGCCACTCGGCCGACAACGAGCTCCACTGCCGGGCCGTCTACTGATCCGTGTCGACGACGTCGACCCGGATTCCGCGGCCACCGATACCGGAGACCAGTGTCCGCAGAGCCGTGGCGGTACGGCCGCCACGACCGATGACCTTGCCCAGGTCGTCGGGGTTCACATGAACCTCGACGGTGCGTCCCCGACGTCCGGTGATCAACTCGACACGGACGTCGTCGGGATTTGCGACGATGCCTCGGACGAGATGCTCGACGGCATCGGCGACGACGTCACTCACTTCTGCGCAGCCTCGGAGTTCTCGGCAGCGGCGTCTTCTGCCGGAGCCTCGGCAGCAGCCTCGGCGTCATCGGCCTTGGCCTTCTTCTTCTTGGGGGTGACGGCCTCGGCGACGGGCTCGTTCTCGGCCTGCGCGAGCGCAGCCTGGAACAGCTCGAGCTTGGTGGGCTTGGCCTCTGCCTTCTTCAGGGTGCCCTCGGCGCCCGGCAGGCCCTTGAACTTCTGCCAGTCACCGGTGACCTTGAGGATGGCCTCGACGGGCTCGGTGGGCAGCGCGCCCACTCCGAGCCAGTACTGCGCACGCTCGGAGTCGACCTCGATCAGCGAGGGCTCTTCCTTGGGGTGGTACTTGCCGATGGTCTCGATCGCACGGCCGTTGCGGCGGGTGCGAGAGTCGGCGACGACGATGCGGTACTGCGGGTTCCGGATCTTGCCGAGCCGGGTGAGCTTGATCTTGACAGCCACTGCTGTACTTCTCCTTCAGCGCACACGAAAATGCGCATGTCACGTGCAATTCAGCGACCCGCAAGGATAGCGAGCCCGGTTTTGCCTCCAACCTGTGACCGCCGCGCGGTACGTAACCGGATGCGACGACAGCGGTTCATTCTGCCAGACGAACGCTGCGCACGGAAAACGAGGTCATCTGGACTTCACGACCTGGCCCCGCAGCACCACGAGATCGGGCTCGCGCAGGGTGCCGACGTCCCCGCGCGGATCGTTGCGATAGACCACAAGATCAGCCGGGCCACCCTCGGTCACTCCGTCGTGGCCGAGCCAGGTACGAGCATTCCAACTCGCCGCACCGAGCGCATCGGTGGGCGAAAGGCCCACACCTTCGAGCGCCTCCACCTCGTCCGCGATCCGCCCGTGCTTGATGGAGCCGCCGGCGTCGGTACCCGCATAGATCGGTATCCCCGCGTCGTGGGCCGCCCCGATCGTGTCCTCCACCCTCGCATGCAGGTCACGCATGTGAGCCGCATAGATCGGAAATTTGCCGGCAGAGTCGGCGATCTCGGGGAAGGTTGCGATGTTCACGAGCGTGGGAACCAGGGCTGTTCCATTCGCCACCATCGATTCGATGGTGGCGTCCGTCAGTCCGGTTCCGTGCTCGATGCAGTCGATTCCCGCGTTGATCAAGCCTGGCAGCGCGTCCTCGCCGAACACGTGTGCGGTGACTCGTGCCCCTTCTCGGTGCGCCGCCGCAATGGCTTCCACCAGTATCTCGTCGCTCCACAGCGGTGTGAGGTCGCCTACCGAGCGATCGATCCAGTCACCGACCAGCTTGACCCAGCCGTCGCCCGCTCTGGCCTGCCGAACCACCTCGTCCGGCAATTGCTGCTCGTCTTCGAGGTCCACCGGCAGCCCGCGGATGTAACGTCTGGGCGCCGCAATGTGCTGCCCCGCCCGAACGATGCGAGGCAGATCGGCGCGCTCGTCGATGAATCGCGTGTCGACAGGCGAACCTGCGTCACGCAGCAACAGCACACCCGCGTCCCGCTCGGCGAGAGCCTGTTCGAGCAGACCTTCCCGTGTCTCTCCCCCGCCACCGCCGAACTTGATGCCGACATGGCAGTGCGCATCGACCAGGCCGGGAAGGATCCAGCCCGATTCACAGACCGTCTCCGCGCCCTCGATCGGCTCGAACGAGAGGACGTCGCCGTCGATCCACAGGTCGACCTGTTGCTCGCCCGGCAGCAGCGTGCCACGCAGATGAAGTGCGCTCACGGTCTACTTCTTGGGGAGCTTGAACTGAGACAGGTCGAGGCCCTCGAGTCCGGGCGGCAACTCGTCGAGGCCTTTCGGCATGTTGGACAGGTCCGGCATGCCGTCGCCACCGGGCATCCCGCCCGGGAATCCACCCGGCAGCCCACCGGGGAAGCCGCCCTTCATCTTCGGAGGCGTCGGACCCTTGCCGCCCTTCTTGCCCTTCTTCCCCTTCTTGCCGCGCTGAGGTTTGCGGGCACCGGGCATTCCCATGCGGCCGGCCATCGCGGCCATCATCTTGCGGGCCTCGAAGAACCGGTCGACCAACTGGTTGACGTCGGACACCTTGACGCCGGAACCGTTCGCGATGCGCAGGCGACGCGACGCGTTGATGATCTTCGGATCGGTGCGTTCGGCCGGTGTCATACCGCGGATGATCGCCTGCACTCGATCGAGTTGCTTCTCGTCGACGTTGGCGAGCTGATCCTTCATCTGCCCCGCACCCGGGAGCATGCCGAGCAGGTTTCCGATCGGCCCCATCTTGCGGACGGCCATCATCTGCTCGAGGAAGTCCTCGAGCGTGAGCTGTCCGGAACCGATCTTGCCGGCGGTGACCTCGGCCTGCTGTGCATCGAAGTGCTGTTCGGCCGCTTCGATGAGGCTGAGCACGTCACCCATGCCGAGGATGCGGCTCGCCATGCGGTCCGGATGGAAGACGTCGAAGTCCTCCAGCTTCTCACCGGTGGACGCGAAGAGGATGGGCTCGCCGGTGATCTCGCGAACGCTCAGTGCGGCACCACCGCGGGCGTCACCGTCGAGCTTGGTGAGTACGACACCGGTGAAACCGACACCTTCACGGAAGGCCTCTGCTGTGCTGACGGCGTCCTGGCCGATCATCGCGTCGAGAACGAAGAGGGTCTCGTCCGGCATCACGGCGTCGCGAATACCCGCTGCCTGCGACATCAGTTCGGAGTCGATACCGAGACGGCCGGCCGTATCCACCACGACCACGTCGTACTGCTTGTTGCGGGCTTCCTCGACGCCGGCGCGGGCCACCTCGACCGGATCCGCCGCCGTAACGCCCAACTGGTTGTCGCCGCCACCGATCGAGGTTCCGGGATGCGGCGCGAAGACCGCGGCGCCGGCACGCTCGCCGACGATCTGAAGCTGGGTGACCGCGCCGGGGCGCTGGAGGTCGCACGCCACGAGAAGAGGAGTGTGGCCCTGGTCCTTCAGCCACTTCGCGAGCTTTCCTGCGAGGGTCGTCTTACCGGAACCCTGGAGACCGGCGAGCATCACCACGGTCGGCGGGTTCTTCGCGAACGCGAGGCGACGGGTTTCGCCACCGAGGATTCCGACGAGTTCCTCGTTGACGATCTTGACGACCTGCTGGGCCGGATTGAGCGCGCCCGAGACCTCGACGCCCTTCGCACGTTCCTTGATCTTCGCGATGAAGGTGCGCACGACCGGAAGCGCTACGTCGGCTTCGAGGAGCGCCAGCCGGATCTCGCGGCACGTCGCGTCGATGTCTGCTCCGGAGAGTCGACCCTTGCCACGCAGATCCTTGAGAGATCCGGTCAATCTGTCGGAAAGGGATTCGAACACCGAGTGCGCTCCTGAGTTCGTACGAGTGTGCCGCCGCGCGTGCGTCGACTACGTGGATATTCTCGGGTACCAGCGTAGCCGCTTCGAATCCGACGATCACTCGCCCCCGGACTCGCTCCCCTCTCCGGCCGCAGGCCCGGGCGGCTTGGTGAGCGGGACGACCGCGAGGACTGCAGCCTCCAGTTCCTCCCGCACCCCACGGGTGTCGATACCGTCCCGACCGACACAGAATGCATCGATCACCGAGGACCCGAGGGTGCTCACGCGCGCCCATTTCACATCCGCGCCGCACCGTTCCAGCGCGAACGCCAACCGGCACAGCAGTCCGGCCCTGTCCTCGGCCCGCAGTTCGAGAACCGCTTCGCCCGGCGTCGGCGCATCGAACCAGATGATGCGTGGGGGCGCCTGCGCCCACAACGTCGGCACCCCGCGCTCGCCCCGTCGTTCCTCCTGCCGCGCCTCCCGTGCCTCCGCGTCCTTGGTCTCGAGCGCTACGGTCACGTCGAGATCGCCGGCGAGAGCTCTGATCAATTCCTGCCGCAACAGCCCGGCCTGCGGAGGCGCCCCGAACCGGGGCGACACGACGAACGAATTGATCGCGGACCCTTCGTGGCTTCCCAGCGATGCCGAATAGACACGGAGCGAGTTGAGCGCCAGCACTCCCGCGGCCTTGGCGAGTAGCCCCGATGTGTCCGGAGCGATCACCGTCACGACGTAGGTGTGCGCGGTATCGGTGGTGGTGAGGTCGACGTGCACCCCACCTGCCGTGGCGAGCGCCACGTGTTCGGGGTCGAGTGGGTCCGGGGCCGGCAGCCGATCACCCGCCATCACCATGCGGCACCGACGTACGAGTTCCCCGATCAGCGAGGACTTCCAGTCACCCCAGACACCGGGCCCGGTGGCGAGCGAATCTGCTTCGGCCAGCGCGTGCAGAAGCTCGAGAAGGACCGTGTCTCTGCCCAACGCATCGACCACCTTCTGCACGGTCGCCGGGTCGTCGAGGTCACGACGGGTGGCGGTCGCAGGAAGCAGCAGGTGGTGTCGGACCATTGCGGTCAGCAGTGCGAGATCGGATGGCCACAACCCCATCCGCCGTCCGATCTGATCGGCCAGTTCCGCGCCGACCACGCTGTGGTCTCCCCCGCGACCTTTGCCGATGTCGTGCAGGAGCGCCCCGAGCACCAGCAGGTCCGGGCGGCTGACCCGGGTGGTGAGTCCACTCGCGTAGGCCGCGGTCTCGACGAGGTGGCGATCGACGGTCCACGTGTGCACGGCGTCGCGCGGTGGCAGATCCCGGACCGCACCCCATTCGGGCAGCAACCGGCCCCACAATCCCGTCCGATCGAGCGCTTCGATCGTCGGGATCATCCGAGTTCCGCTGCCCAACAGCACGAGTAGGTCGTCGAGCGCTTCCTTCGGCCACGGCTGCCGCAGTTCGGGTGCACTGTCCGCCAGCCGGTTCAGAGTCGACGCAGCGATCGGCATCCCCGTCCGGGCCGACGCCGAGGCGACCCGCGTGATCAGGGCCGGATCCTTACTCGGGCGGGCGTCCCGGGCCAGTACCACTTCACCCGCGTGCTCGACGACACCTTCGTCCAGCGGGCGGCGCACAGGAACCCTGCGCAGCATCGACAGTCCGCGCCGCGGCAACGAATTGGCCGCCGTACGAATTCCGACGTCGACCGAGTACCCGATCGTCCGCGCGGAATCGCTGAGAGTCCGCGCGAGGTCGAACCTGTCGCCCAGGCGTAGTGCCGCGCCGATCTCGTCCGCATCCTGAGCGAGAACCTGATCGCGCGCACGACCGGCGACGCGATGCAGTTCGGTACGCACGTCCAACAGCCGCTCGTGAGCCACCGTCAGCCCGCCACCGGGCGAATCGGGATCCAGACCGGGCATACCGTCGGTCAGTTGCGCCACGGCCAGCGCGCCGAGCAACTGCACGTCCCGCAGGCCCCCGCGGCCGCTCTTCAGATCGGGTTCGGCGCGATGCGCGATCTGACCACTTCGATCCCAGCGTGACCTGGTCTGGTCGATCAGTTCGTCGAATCGGTTCCTGATGTCGGTGCGCCACTGCCGGCGAACACCGCCGATCAAGAGATTGCTCAACTCGATGTCCCCGACGATGTGCCGGGCTTCGAGCATGCCGAGTGCCGCCGTCATGTCGGAGGCTGCGACTTGCAGAGCCTGCGGAATCGTCCGCACGCTGTGATCGAGTTTGATGTGGGCGTCCCACAGCGGATACCAGAACTGATCGGCAATCCCCGCAACGATGTCCGGGTCGACGTTGTCGTGCAGGAGAATGAGATCCAGATCCGAGTACGGCAGCAACTCGCGGCGGCCCAACCCACCGACAGCGACCAGTGCCACACCGCAATCAGGGGACATTCCGAGCTCAGCGCCCTTGGTCGTCAACCAGAACTCGTGCAGTTCGACCAGCGCGTTCCGCAGCGCCGGTGCGTCGAGGCGGCGGGCCCGGCCGCCGCCGTGCGACGCGCCCCTCTCTCCGCCGATCAGAAGCTGCTGGCGGGCCCGCACCAAATCGTCCGCGGCAGTGGGCGGTGCGAGATTCGTAGGCCCTGACGAGGACGGCCCCGACCCCGCCGCCAAAGCAGCAGAATCAGGGCCGACCGATCCGGACCCGGCTGGGTCAGAGTGCATCCGCGCCGCGTTCTCCGGTGCGGACCCGGATCACCGACTCGACGGGCGAGACCCACACCTTTCCGTCACCGATCTTGCCGGTGCGCGCAGCCTCCACGATCACCTCGACCACCTGGTCCACAGCCGAATCGTCGATCACGACCTCTACCCGAACCTTGGGTACGAAGTCGACGGAGTACTCCGCACCGCGGTAGACCTCGGTGTGCCCCTTCTGCCGACCGTAGCCCTGGACCTCGCTGACGGTCATGCCGAGCACGCCAGCCTGCTCGAGGCTGGTCTTCACGTCCTCGAGGGTGAACGGCTTGACAATTGCCGTAATCAGCTTCATTTCGCGATTCCTTCCAATGTTCTGCGGTTCACAGTAGGGTTCTGCAATTCACAGTAGGGCCATCGCCCGAGTTGACAGGTGCCATCAGCGGATCAGGCAAGGTCGTAGGCCGTCTCTGCGTGCTCCGACTCGTCGATTCCGCGGGCCTCCGATTCCGGCGAGACGCGCCAACCGAGCGGCTTCAGAGCGAACGCGATCACGGCGGTCAGAACTGCGGTGAAGACAAGTGCGACCACGGCAATCACCACCTGAACGACCAACTGCTTGTAGTCCCCACCGTAGAACAGACCGGTTTCGGTTCCGAGGAGGCCGATGGCTACCGTGCCCCACAATCCGGACACGAGGTGGACGCCGACGACGTCGAGCGAGTCGTCGTAGCCGAAGCGGAACTTGAGACCGACGGCGAGGGCCGACAGAATTCCCGCGACCGCGCCGAGGACCAGGGAGCCGACCGGGCTGAGAGATCCCGCGGCCGGTGTGATCGCGACCAAGCCCGCCACGGCACCCGAGGCGGCACCGAGGCTGGTGGCATGACCGTCACGAATCCGTTCCGTCAGCAGCCAGCCGAGGATGGCGGCAGCGGTGGCCGCGGTCGTGTTCACCCAGGCAAGGCCGGCAGCCCCGTCAGCGGCGAAGGCCGATCCGGCGTTGAATCCGAACCACCCGAACCACAGGAGGGCAGCGCCGAGCATCACGAACGGAAGATTGTGTGGACGGAAAGCGGTCTTGCCGAAGCCGGCGCGCTTCCCCACGATCAGGGCGAGGACGAAGGCCGCGATACCGGCGTTGATGTGCACCACCGTGCCACCGGCGAAGTCGATCGGCTCGACGGCCGCGACCAACCCGCCTTCACCGTCGTCGATCGTGCCGAAGATCTTCGCGGCCAGTCCGCTCTCCGACCCGGAGAGCAATCCGCCACCCCACACCATGTGAGCGAGCGGGAAGTAGACGACCGTGACCCAGACGGCCGAGAACGCCATCCACGTCCCGAACTTCACACGTTCCGCGAGTGCACCACTGATCAGTGCCGTGGTGATGATCGCGAACGTCACCTGGAAGGCGATGTCGATGACGTTCGGGTATCCGAACGCACCGGCGATGAAGTTGCCGTCCGCATCCGTGATGCTGTCCTTCAGACCGAAGAACTCGAACGGATTCGCGAAGACGCCGCCGATGTCCTGCGTTCCGTAGGACATCGACCAGCCCCACAGCACGTACACGACGGCAATGACGGCCATCGCACCGAACGACATCATCATCATGTTCAGCACGGACTTCGAGCGGGACATCCCGCCGTAGAAGAACGCCAGGCCGGGGGTCATCAGCAACACCAGTGATGCCGCCATCAGCATCCACGCGGCATTACCGGAGTTTGCCAACACTTCGTCGGGACTCACTTACTACCTCCTCGTCGCGCGCGCTGGGAACAGCACGTCGTAAGGAGAAGAGTGGTTTCACGGTGTTTCGGCTGTGGCACTCCACCGTTTCACGCTTGTGAACGCATCCACTATTTGTGTTGCGTACACGTTTCGCCAGGCACTTTGCCGCCCGATCGGAGCTGTGAGGCTCCGTTCAGCCCAGCAGAGCGTCCACGAATGCCGCGGGTTCGAAGGGCGCGAGATCGTCCGCACCCTCACCGAGACCGACCAGCTTCACCGGCACGCCCAACTCGTGTTGGACCTGGAACACGATGCCGCCCTTGGCGGTGCCGTCGAGCTTCGTGAGCACCACGCCCGTGATGTCGACGACCTCCGCGAAGACTCGGGCTTGCGCGAGCCCGTTCTGACCGATGGTCGCGTCCAAGACGAGAAGGACGTCGTCGACGGACGCCTTCTTCTCCACGACGCGCTTGACCTTGCTCAGCTCGTCCATCAGCCCGGTCTTGGTGTGCAGCCGGCCCGCCGTGTCGATCAGAACCGCATCGACACCGTTCTCCGTGCCCTTGACGACCGAGTCGAATGCAATGGCTGCCGGGTCCGCACCCTCCTTGCCGCGCACCACCTCGGCGCCGACTCGTTCGGCCCAGGTCTGAAGCTGGTCGGCCGCTGCCGCACGGAAGGTGTCCGCGGCACCGAGCAGCACCCGGCGCCCGTCGCCCACGAGCACCCGGGCCAGTTTGCCCGTCGTAGTGGTCTTGCCGGTGCCGTTCACGCCGACGACGAGCAGCACGGCGGGGTGATCGTCGTGCGGGAGCGCTCGGATCGACCTGTCCAGATCGGGCTTCAACTCCTCGATCATCACCTCACGCAGCAGTGCGCGGGCCTCCGATTCGGTGCGAACACTGCGCGCGGCCATCTGCTCACGTAGCGCCGTGACGATCTTTTCGGTCGTCGCCGAGCCGAGATCGGCGATCAACAGCGTGTCCTCGACCTCTTCCCACGAATCCTCGTCCAGGTCGCCGCCGCCGAGAATGCCGAGCAGGCTCTTGCCGACGGCGGACTGAGAACGAGAGAGGCGTCCGCGCAGACGATCCAGACGGCCTTCGGTCGGCGCGATCTCGTCGAGCACCGGCGCCGGTGCGGGTGTCGCCTCGGATTCGGGTTCGGGTTCGGCGGGGAGCGGCTCGGGTTCCGCAGGAGCGGGGGTCGGAGCAACTTCCGGCTCGACCGGGGCCGGCTCCGCGGTGACAGGTTCGGCGGTTACCCGGTCGGCGACCGTGTCGTCCACGACCGGGGACTCTGTAGGCCGCTCGACAACGGGCGGCTCCGCGAGTGGGGTCTCCGCAGCCGGCTGTGTCGGTTCCGGAGCCGGGGTCTTCGGGACCGGAACCGCCTCGCGAGGAGGTGCCGTTGCCGTGGCGCCCTGACTGAAACTGAAGCCGCTGCCGGCCTGATAGCCGCCCGACTTGTCCTTCTCGCCCGCATCGACCTGACGCTTCTCCGGCTCAGCGAGCGAGATGCGGCGACGGCGGTACAGCACCGTGCCGACGACGAGTACGACGAGGAGAACGGCCAGTACGGCCGCAATGGCAATCCAAGCTCCGGTATTCACGCCGCCATTGTTTCAGGCTACGACCGGTGCCGCACACTCCCGCCGGTCAAGCGTCCGCTGTCACCATGTCCTGCCCACGCAGACGTTGCGAAATGACGGTCGTGATTCCGTCGCCACGCATGCTCACGCCGTACAGTGCGTCTGCCACTTCCATCGTCGCCTTCTGGTGAGTGATGACGATGAGCTGAGACTTCTCGCGAAGTTGCTCGAACAGGCCGATGAGGCGACGCAGGTTGGTGTCGTCGAGTGCGGCTTCGACCTCGTCCATGACATAGAACGGAGACGGGCGTGCGCGGAAGATCGCGACGAGCATCGCCACTGCGGTGAGCGACTTCTCGCCACCCGACAGGAGTGACAGCCGCTTGACCTTCTTTCCGGGTGGCCTGGCCTCCACCTCGATTCCGGTGGTGAGCATGTCCGAGGGGTCGGTGAGCACCAGGCGGCCCTCACCGCCCGGGAACAGCTTCGCGAACACCTGAACGAATTCACGCTCGACGTCGGCATACGCCTCTGCGAACACCTGCAGGATGCGTGCGTCGACGTCGGCCACCACTCCGAGCAGATCCTTGCGCGCCGACTTCACGTCCTCGAGTTGGGTGGAGAGGAAGTTGTAGCGTTCCTCGAGCGCCGCGAACTCTTCGAGGGCGAGCGGGTTGACCTTGCCGAGCGTTGCGAGATCCTTCTCCGCGCGCTTGGCACGACGTTCCTGGGTCGCGCGGTCGTACGGCACCGGAGCGGGTTTCGTGACCTGCTCGCCGCGCTCCTTGGCCTGCTCGTACTCCTCGAGTTCGAGGGCCGAGGGCGGCAGTTGCACGTCGGGTCCGTACTCGGCGATCAGGTCGTCCAGGCCGATTCCGTGCTGCTCGAGAATCGATTCCTCGAGCTGTTCGATCCGCAGGGCAGCCTGCGCCCGCGCCACCTCGTCACGATGAACGGCGTCGGTGAGCGAGGCCATCTGTGCTGTGAGAGCGCGAACACGTTCCTTGACCTGTTCGAGTTGTTCGGTGCGCTCGGTCCGGTGGCGCGCGAGATCGTCACGATGCAACATGGCTGCGGTGACCACCTCGTCGAGATGGTCCGCCACTCGCTGACCTGATTCGGCGACCGCCCCGGCGACGGCGGCTGCGTTCTGCCGCGCCTTCATCGCACGCTCGGCACGCGCGCGCGTCTCGCGTTCCGCGCGAGCAGCCCGCAGCAACGAATCCGCTTTGCCCCGCACGGATTCCGAACGTTCCTCCGCCGTACGTACTGTCAGCCGGGCGTCGACCTCCACGGCACGCGCTTCGGACAACGCCGCCGCTGCCATCTCGCGATCGGTTCCGGTGCTCGCGGAGGCCGCGTAGTCGTCTTCTCCCCCGCCTTCCTGCTCGGCGAGCCGCAACCGTTCCTCGAGTTCGGCGAGTTCCGTCAGAGCATCGCCCCGGCCGCTCTCTGCCCGATCGCGTTGCTGAGCGAGCCGGTCGGACTCGGCGTGTGCGGCGCGAGCCACCTGACCCAGACGTCCGAGCTGCTCGTAGATCGCCGACATCGCGGCATCCGACTCGTTGAGCGCCGCCAACGACTGCTCCGCGCTCTCCTGCCTCGCAGCCTGCTCTTCGCGGGCGCCGGACAGCGCTGCGGACAGTTCCTCGGCTCTGCGTTCGGCGTGTGCCAGGTCCTTGGCGGAGTCGTCGATCGCCGCCTGCACCTCGATCGTGCTCGGCTGCCGATCGGAACCTCCGGTCATCCACCCGGCACCGAGGAGATCTCCACCCTTCGTCACCGCGTGCAGACTCGGGTCGGCGGTCGTTACCGCCACGGCCTGGTCCACATCGTCGACCACCACGACGCCGAACAGCAGAGCAGCAAGACCCGAACGCAACTCGGCCGGCGCGTCGACGACATCTCGTGCCCACCGCGAGTTCGCCGGCGCGGCATCCGTGCTCGGCCCACTGCCCCTTCCGATCAGCAGTGACGCCCGACCTCCGTCGCCTTCCTTCAGTGCCGCGACAGCACCCTTCGCGGCATCGAGGGACTCGGCGATCACGGCGTCCGCCGCCGGCCCGAGCGCGGCGGCCACAGCAACCTCGTAGCCCTTCTCGACGGTGATCCGATCGGACAGGGAACCGAGAACACCGTCGTTCGCACGGTGCTCGAGCAGCCAGGCTCCGCCGTCCCTGCGCTCGAGACCCATCGACAACGCTTCGATGCGGGCCTTCAGGGATACGACCTGCTGGCTGGCCGCGCGTTCCTGGTCCTGGAGTTCGTCCACTCGTTCGTTGGCGTACTTCAGCGCTTCGACGGCTCGTTCGTGATTGGAGTCCAGGCCGAGCTCGCCGGCGTCGAGGTCACCGATCTCCGACTGCACCGATTCGAACTCGACCTGGGCTTGCTCGCCCCGCGCACGGGCCTCTTCGATCGAAGCGGTGAGGCGCGCAACCTCCGCATCCACCGACTCTCCCCGCGTGCGCAGCGTGTCGACCCTGCCGGAGAGCCTGGCGAGTCCTTCCCGCCGGTCGGCGATGGCACGGACCTCTGCCATGTGTGCTCGCTCCGCAGCCGCAGCGGCGTCGTCGTTGATCGCCAACTGCTCTTTGGCCGCGTCCAGCGCCGCGCGGGCCATCTCGGTCGCTTCGACCAGCTCGGCTTCTTCGAGTGCGATGCGCTCGGCACGCGCTTCCATCGCGTCGGGATCCTCGCCCCGGTTCGAGATGGGATCGGCATCGAGATGGCGGGCCCGCTCGCGTGCGATGCGAATGGTGGAGTTGACGCGCTCGGCCAGAGCCGACAGCTGGAACCACGTTTGTGCTGCGGCCTCGGCTCCCGGGGTCAGGCGGGCAAGGGACTGCTCGTGCCGACCGAGTTCGAGGTTCGCGTCGTCGAGCGCCGCCGTCACCTGGTCGTACTGCTCGCGGGCGACCTTCTCGTCCTGTGCCTGATTCTCCAGCTCGGAGCGGCGCGTGACCAGATCGTCTGCGGCAAGGCGCATCCGTGCGTCGCGAAGATCCGCCTGGACCGTCTGCGCCCGCCGTGCGACTTCTGCCTGCCGGCCGAGAGGCTTGAGCTGACGTCGCAATTCGGTCGTCAGGTCGGTGAGACGCGCAAGATTGGCCTGCATCGAATCGAGCTTGCGAACGGCCTTCTCTTTACGTTTGCGGTGTTTGAGGACACCCGCGGCCTCCTCGATGAACGCGCGCCGATCCTCGGGGCGCGATTCGAGAATCGCGGCGAGTCGACCCTGCCCGACGATCACGTGCATCTCCCGGCCGATGCCGGAGTCGCTGAGCAGTTCCTGCACGTCCATCAACCGGCACGACGAGCCGTTGATCTCGTACTCGCCCGCGCCGTCTCGGAACATCCGGCGCGTGATCGACACCTCGGAGTAGTCGATCGGGAGTGCACCGTCGGTGTTGTCGATCGTGAGCGTCACTTCCGCGCGGCCGAGCGGTGCGCGGCCGGCGGTGCCCGCGAAGATGACGTCTTCCATCTTGCCGCCACGTAGAGCTTTCGCGCCCTGCTCACCCATGACCCAGGTCAGGGCGTCGACCACGTTGGATTTGCCGGACCCGTTTGGGCCGACGACACACGTGATTCCGGGCTCGAATCGCAGAGTCGTCGCAGACGCAAAGGACTTGAATCCCTTCAACGTCAGACTCTTCAGATGCATGGCCGACGAGTTTACCTTCGGTTCACCGTTCGACGAACCCGATCAGGTCTCCGCGCGCCGGATCGAAAGTTTCCACAACGAGATCGACCTGGCCTGGTGTCTCGCCGCTGCGCAGCAGATCCACCAGCGTCTCGAGTCGCGCGTGATCTCCCTCGGCAACGACGAGCACTCGCCCGTCCGACTTGTTGGCCGCATATCCGACGAGACCCAACTCGAGCGCCCGCGCCCGCGTCCACCACCGGAAGCCGACACCTTGAACCCTGCCGTGCACCCAGGCAGTGAGCCGATCCATCAGCTCTCCCCGGACACCGTCAGTGTCACGTTCGTGCCGGCCTTCAATGTGCGGCCCACCGTGCACACCTTGTCGACCGACCGCTCCACCAGCGTGACCAAACGGGCCTGGGCCTCGTCGTCCAGTTCGCTGAGGTCGAGTTCGAGGACCTCGTCAAGCTGGGGGTACACCTCGTTCTCCCGATCGGCGGCGCCGGACACCCGGATGGTGGCGTCGTAGTTCTCGCCCAACCGGCGCGACAGAGGAAAGTCCGAGCTCATCCCACTGCACGCAGCGAGCGCGATCTTGAGGAGCTCGCCCGGGGTGAACACACCCTCCACGCCGTCCGACCCGATACGGACCTCGGCGCCGCGCGAACTGCGACCTGTGTAGAGACGGGTTCCCGTGCGCTCGACCCAGAGCTCGGTGGACGGCGCGGCGTTATCGTCAGTCATGTGGCAATCCTGCCACTCGGTCATCCTCGAACGCGGGGCGACCTGAGGCGAGGTGACGGTTGGCACACCGGGCAGCTGAACGACGACCGGTTCATGAACTTCTCCCGGCGGATCGGCGCTCCGCATCGATCACACGGCTGGCCTTCCCTGCCGTACGCATGCAGTGAGCGGTCGAAGTAGCCCGATTCTCCGTTGACGTTGACGTACAGGGCATCGAACGAGGTGCCACCCTCGGCGAGAGCCGCGTCCATCACCGTCCGCGCCGCCGCGAGGATCTCCCTCGACTTCGGGCCGGTGAGCTTGTCGGTGAGACGGTTGCCGTGGACCTGTGCGCGCCACAGTGCCTCGTCGGCGTAGATGTTCCCCACCCCGGACACCACGGTCTGGTCGAGCAGCGCGCGCTTGATCTCGGTGTGCTTGCCGCGCAGCGTCTTCACCACGGTCTCGACGTCGAAGCGGGGATCCATCGGGTCGCGCGCGATGTGGGCCACGGAGTCGGGAACGGCGGTGCCGTCGACTTCGACCAATTCAGCCATTGCCCACCCGCCGAAGGTCCTCTGATCGACGAATCGGAGGTCGTTGCCGTCGGACAGTCGGGCACGAATACGCAGGTGCTTCTCGTCGGGTGCATCCGCCGGCTGGACGAGCATCTGCCCGCTCATCCCGAGGTGGACGACTATCGCAACGGTTCCTGGGTCGAGAACCAACCACAGGTACTTCCCACGACGATCCGCGGACACGATGCGATGGCCCACGATCTGCCCGGCGAGGTCTGCGCCGCCGAGCACGTGCCGGCGAATGGATCGGGGGTGGAGAAACTCCACCGAGTCGACGGTGGATCCGACCACGAATTTCTCGAGGCCACGGCGGACGACCTCGACTTCGGGAAGTTCAGGCACCGAGGACCGGAGCGTCGCCGTCCCCGGCATCGGACAGCGCGTTCCACGCTGTGGCGGCTGCCTTCTGTTCGGCTTCCTTCTTCGAACGGCCGACCCCGACACCGAGTGCGTCTCCGCCGACCAGAACGGTCGCGGTGAATTCCTTGTCGTGGTCCGGTCCGGTTGCCGCGATCTCGTAGACCGGCACGCCGGCTCCACGTTCGGCGGTGAGCTCCTGCAAACTGGTCTTCCAGTCGAGGCCGGCGCCCAGACGCGGCGCGCGATCCAGGAGATCGGCAAAGAGGTCGAGAACGACTCGTCGAGCCGTCTCGATCCCGTGCTCCAGATGAATGGCGCCGAGGATGGATTCCATCCCGTCGGCGAGGATGCTCGGCTTGTCACGCCCACCGGTCATCTCCTCGCCCTTGCCGAGCAGCAGATGGGAGCCCAGACCACCCTCACCGAGTTGCCTGGCCACCTCCGCCAGCGCATGCATGTTGACCACGCTTGCGCGGATCTTGGCGAGATCGCCTTCGGTCTTGGTGGGGTGCGCGCGATAGAGGTTCTCGGTGACGACGACTCCGAGGACGGAGTCGCCGAGAAACTCGAGCCGCTCATTGGTCGGCAACCCGCCGTTCTCGTACGCATACGAGCGGTGCGTCAGCGCGAGGATGAGTAATTCGGGCTCTATGTCCACGCCGAGAGCGGCGAGGAGGGAATCGTGATCCTCCTCGCCGCTGGCGTGCACTGCGGTGCTGTCGCTCGTCACGTCTACCGAAGACTTAAACTGCGGCAGTCACCTGGCGGCCCTTGTACGTGCCGCAGGACGGGCACGCCACATGGGGCAGCGTCTTCTCGCCGCAACCGCGGTTGGGGCAGGTGACGAGGGTGGGCACAGTGGTCTTCCACTGGCTGCGACGCGACCTGGTGTTCGATCGCGACATTTTGCGCTTGGGGACAGCCACTTCTACTTCTCCTCGGCTTCGGTGTTCACAAGATTTGTGCTCGGTTCTGGATCCACGCCAAATTTGGCTGCAAGACCAGCCCAGCGAGGATCAATCATCTCATGCCCATGCCCGGATTCTGCAATCGCCAGGCGAACGCCACATTCCGAGCACAATCCGAGGCAGTCCTCACTACAGAGGGGCTGCAACGGAAGCGCCAGTCCTACGGCGTCGATCACGAGGGGTTCGAGGTCGATGTGCTCGTCCTCGACGAGGTATACCTCGTCCTCCTCGGTGGTCTCGTCGGTGGCACTGTTCGGGTAGGCGAACAGTTCGGTGAGGCGCAGTTCGAGTTCGTCCGTGAACGGCTCGAGACAACGGGAACATTCACCCGCGACAGGCGCAGACAGTGTTCCGGTCACCAGGACACCTTCGGAGACCGCTTCGAGCTTCACGTCCAAGTCGATGTTCGATCCCTCTGGAATCGCGACGAGATCCAGGCCGATACGCCTCGGAGCCGACACGACCCGCTCGACCGTCTGCATCGAGCCTGGACGACGCCCCAAAGTGGACGTGCCCAGCACAAAATCCGCATCCTTGGTGGGATGCGACGGACGGTGATGACGGGAAGTCACGAGAATCGCTTTCGACGTGTACTGATTGGGCAACCACTCAACGGTACGCGATCGGTCGACTGGGCTCAACTCGGTAGCTCGGGCACGTAAAGAGCGACTACCTGCGGCGGCGGTCGTCTTCGTAGTCGGGCACACCCGAACCGGTTCGCAACTGCTGACGACCCCGGCCCACGGACCGGATCGTGCCACTGAGGAAGTCTTCGAACTCTGCAAGCTTCGTGTCGACGTAGACGTCACAATCCGAGCGGAGACGATCCGACTCGGCGTGCGCGGAATCGATGACCCTGGCCGACTCCGCGTGCGCTGCCTGCACCACCTCGGTCTCGGAGACCAGGCGCTCCTGCTCCGCCGTTCCGTCGGCCACCGAACGCTCGTAGGTCGCCTTCCCGGATTCGATCATCCGATCGGCTTCGGAGCGCGCCCGGCCGGTCACGGACTCGTACTCGCGACGGCCTTCGTCGACCGCCCGCTCCGCTTCCGCCTCGGCATCGGCGACGAGTTGGTCGGCGTGCGCACGGGCTTCCGAAACCATGCGATCGGCCTGCGCTTTGGCGTCCGACAGAATCCGGTCGGCATCCTCGCGCGCATTCTCGACCGTCGAACCGGCCTCTGCGTTGGCCACCGTCACCGTCTTCTCGGCGCTGGCGCGTGCGTCGCCGACCAATTTGTCGCGGTGGTCGAGCACGTCCTGAGCGTCGTCGAGTTCACCGGGAATGGCGTCACGTACGTCGTCCAGCAATTCGAGAGTGTCTCCGCGCGGAACGACGCAGCCGGCTGTCATCGGAACTCCGCGCGCCTCTTCGACGATCGCGACGAGTTCGTCCAGCGCCTCGAATACCCGGTACACAAGCAACCCCATTCGTCGGTGACACAACTACTGCCGGCAAGTCTGCCGGATCGACTCCGCCGATGTGGGGCGTGAGCCGGTGTGTCGGGATTCAGCTCTTTTCGGCTGCCCGCTCCGCGATGCGCTCGAGCAGCTGAGAGTGCACTTTCGCCGGCAACATGTCGGCGACATCACCCCCGAAGGTTGCGACTTCCTTGACGAGGGAACTCGACAGATAGCTGTAGGTCGGATTGGTGGGGATGAACAAGGTGTCGACTCCGGACAACTTCTGGTTCATCTGGGCCATCTGCAACTCGTAGTCGAAATCGTTGGCACCACGCAGACCCTTCACGATTGCCGTGATGCCTTCTTGCTTCGCGTAGTCGACGAGCAGGCCGTGCCACGAACTGATTCGCACGTTGGTGAGATCGCTCGTCGCATCCTCGAGCATCCGGATGCGTTCGTCCACGGTGAACAAGCCGCGCTTGCTCTTGTTGATCATCACCGTGACGATGACTTCGTCGAATTGCGCCGCAGCCCTGGAAATGACATCCAGATGGCCGTTGGTCACAGGGTCGAAGGATCCCGGGCACACAGCTCCAGTCATGAGTCCCGACCGTAGCAGGTTGCGAGTTCGATTCTGGCTTCCCCGTACTTCTTGCCCTTGCGACCCTCGAAGCCGTCGGGCCAGACCGTTTCAGGTGAGCGCGAGGATCTTTCGAGGACGACGAGAGACCCCTCGCCCACCCACCCGTTGGTGCGCAGTGAGATCAGCACTTCGCGCACGACGGTGTCGTCGACCCCGTACGGCGGATCGGCCAGTACGAGATCGAACTCGCGATCCGCGCGAGATCCGACTACCGCCTCGACCGGCGCGCGGCGCACCGAGGCGCCCGGAAGTGCCGTGGTCTCGACGTTGCTCGACACGACTCGCGCTGCCGCGGGGTCGGATTCGACCAGCACGACGTGGGAGGCACCCCTCGACAACGCCTCGAGGCCGAGCGCACCGGAACCTGCATACAGATCCAGAACGGCAGCACCTTCGAGGTCCATGCGGGCATCGAGCATGCTGAAAAGGGCTTCGCGGACACGATCCGAGGTGGGACGGGTACCGGAAGGCGGGACCCGCAAGCGACGTCCGCCTGCGAGTCCCGCGATGATCCGTGTCATCGGAACAGCCTCGTCACTGCGCCGCCGACTCCCCTGCCGATACCTCGATCAGCAGGTCGCCGCCCTCGACCTGCTGAACGCTGCTGATCGCGAGACGCGAGACGACGCCTCCGCGAGGTGCGGTGATGGCAGCCTCCATCTTCATGGCCTCGATCGTGGCAACAGTTCCGCCCGCTTCGACCTCGTCTCCCTCCGACACTGCGAGGGTGACCACTCCGGCGAACGGCGCGGCGACGTGCGCCGGGTTCTTCTTGTCCGCCTTCTCCACTGTCGGCACCTCGCTGGCGATCGACCGGTCACGCACCGACACGGGACGGAGCTGGCCGTTGAGAATGCACATCACGTTGCGATAGCCGCGCTCGTCGGGCTCGGAAATCGCCTCGAGACCGATGATCAATTCCACGCCCTGCGCCAGCTTCACGCGATGCTCGTCGCCCCGGCGCAGCCCGTAGAAGAACTGGTTGGCAGACAACTGCGAGGTATCGCCGTACTTCTCGTAGTGCTCGAGGAACTCCTTGGCCGGCCCCGGGAACAGCAGCCGGTTCAGAGTGCTCCGGCGTTCCGCCGACGTTCCCGACAGCGCCTTCTCGTCTTCTTCGCTGAGTGGTACCTCTGGCTTGGCCGCTCCGCGGCCCTCGAGAGCCTTGGTTCGGAACGGTTCGGGCCACCCACCGGGCGGGGTCCCGAGTTCACCGCGCAGGAAGCCGATCACCGAATCCGGAATGTCGAAACGCGACGGGTTCTCGGCGAACTCCTCGGTGGAGGCGCCGGACCCGACGAGGTGCAGCGCCAGATCGCCCACGACCTTCGAGGACGGGGTGACCTTGACGAGGCGACCCAGCATCCGGTCCGCAGCAGCGTATTTGGCCTCGACCTCCTCGAACCGGTCGCCCAGCCCGAGCGCAACGGCCTGGGTTCGCAGGTTCGACAGCTGCCCGCCCGGAATCTCGTGCGTGTACACGCGACCGGTCGGCGCCGGAATACCGGATTCGAACGGCGCGTAGACCTTGCGAAGCGCTTCCCAGTACGGCTCGAGATCACATACCGCCTGCAGGTCGAGGCCGGTGTCCTGCTCGGTGTGTGCGGCCGCGGCGACGATTGCCGACAGCGCGGGCTGACTCGTAGTGCCGGCGAGAGCCGACGAGGCGCCGTCGACCGCGTCCGCCCCGGCCTGCCAAGCGGCCAGATATGTCGCAAGCTGTCCGCCCGGGGTGTCGTGCGTGTGCACGTGGACGGGCAGATCGAAGTTCTTGCGCAGCGCCGTCACGAGTGTCGCGGCGGCCGGAGCGCGCAGCAGGCCCGCCATGTCCTTGATCGCGATGATGTGAGCGCCGGCCTCTACGATCTCCTCCGCCAGCTTCAAGTAGTAGTCGAGCGTGTAGAGGTTCTCGTTCGGGTTCGACAGGTCGCCCGTGTACGACAGCGCGACCTCGGCGACGGCGGTTCCGGTCTCGCGGACCGCATCGATCGCCGGACGCATCTGGTCGACATTGTTGAGCGCATCGAAGATTCGGAAGATGTCGATGCCCGTGTCCGTCGCTTCCTGGACGAAAGCGCGAGTCACCTTCTCCGGGTACGGGGTGTAGCCGACGGTGTTGCGGCCGCGCAGCAGCATCTGCAGGCAGATGTTCGGGACAGCTTCACGCAGTGCGGCCAAGCGATACCACGGGTCCTCGTGCAGGAACCGGAGTGCGACGTCGTAGGTCGCCCCACCCCAGGCCTCGATCGACAGCAGTTCGGGCGTGGTGCGAGCCACGTAGGGCGCAACCGCCAACAGCCCACTCGTGCGCACCCGGGTAGCGAGCAACGACTGGTGCGCGTCGCGGAACGTGGTCTCGGTGATGCCGAGGGCCTTCTGCTCACGCAGTGCCTTGGCGAATCCGTCGGGGCCGAGTGTCAGAAGCTTCTGACGGCTGCCCTCGGGAGCCGGAGCAGACAGATCGATCTTGGGCAGCTTGTCGTGCGGGTACACCGACGACGGACGTTCGCCGTGCGGCTTGTTGACCGTCACGTCGGCGAGGTAAGTGAGGATCTTGGTGCCGCGGTCCGCGGACGAACGCAACGTCAGTAGTTGCGGGCGCTCCTCGATGAAGGACGTGGTCACCCTCCCGGCACGGAAGTCGGGGTCGTCGAGAACCGCCTGCAGGAACGGAATGTTCGTGGACACACCGCGGATTCGGAACTCGGTGACCGCTCGCCTGGCACGACTCACCGCTGTCTCCAGGTCGCGGCCACGACAGGTCAGCTTGACCAGCATCGAGTCGAAGTAGGCACCCACCTCTGCGCCGAGCGTGGCGCCCCCGTCCAGGCGAATACCGGCGCCGCCGGGTGTGCGGTAGGCCGTGATTCGGCCGGTGTCCGGCCGGAAACCGTTGGCCGGGTCCTCGGTGGTGATACGGCACTGGATCGCGGCGCCGCGCAGGGTGATCTTGTCCTGGCTCAGACCGAGGTCGGCCAGGGTCTCGCCCGAGGCGATACGCAACTGCGACTGAACGAGGTCCACATCGGTGACCTCCTCGGTCACGGTGTGCTCGACCTGGATGCGCGGGTTCATCTCGATGAAGACGTGATTTCCACGGGCATCGAGGAGGAACTCCACGGTGCCGGCACACGAGTAGCCGATCTGCTGGGCGAACGCGACGGCATCCGCACAAATCCGCTCACGCAGTTCCTCGGACAGGTTCGGTGCGGGCGCCATCTCGATGACCTTCTGGTGACGCCGCTGCAATGAGCAGTCGCGTTCGAAAAGGTGGATGACGTTGCCCTCGCCGTCGCCGAGGATCTGTACCTCGATGTGGCGTGGGTCGATCACGGCCTGCTCGAGGAACACGGTGGCGTCACCGAAAGCGGACTCGGCCTCGCGAGCGGCGGCCTCGATTGACTCACGTAGCTGCGCGGGCTCGGCCACTCGGCGCATGCCACGACCGCCGCCGCCGGCTACCGCCTTCACGAACAGGGGGAACTCCATGTTCTCGGAAGCTGCCACCAATTCGTCGACGTCCGACGAGGGCTCCGAGGACGCCAACACGGGCAGTCCGGCCGCGCGAGCAGCCGCGATTGCCCGAGACTTGTTTCCGGTCAGTTCGAGGATGTCCGAGGACGGACCCACGAACGTGATTCCGGCCTCCGCGCAGGCAGCGGCCAAGTCGGGGTTCTCCGACAGGAAGCCGTACCCGGGGTAGACGGCGTCGGCCCCGGCCTGTACGGCGGCCGACACGATCTCGTCGATGGACAGGTACGCCCGCACCGGGTGCCCTTCCTCACCGATCTGGTAACTCTCGTCGGCTTTCAGACGGTGGATCGAGTTCCGATCCTCGTACGGAAACACCGCGACGGTTCCGGCGCCTAGTTCGTAGGCGGCGCGGAACGCGCGGATCGCAATTTCGCCGCGGTTGGCGACAAGCACTTTTGAGAACATGGCTGCAAACTACCCCGCTGGGAAGGGCGCCGGGGAACCCGCGTCCCAGTATTCAAGATTCCACAAACGACTTCACAAGAAGACTTCCGCAGGGTGCAACTTCGGTAATACCGGCGAAACACTCACACGGCACATCTGCGCACGTCAGGTCACGCTTTCTCCAAGTATTCGATCTTCTCGGAATCGAGAGCCGCGCCGACCATTGCGGCAAGTCCAGGATGATTCTCGAGTGTGGAATCGGTGTCGATCACCGCACGCGAGAATTGTGCCGCACTCGCTATGACGTCCTCGTGTTCGAGGAGCGACAACAGCCGCAATGTCGTGGTCGTCCCGCTCTGTGCCTTTCCGAGAATGTCACCCTCGCGGCGAGTCTCGAGGTCGAGCCTCGCCAGTTCGAATCCGTCGTTGGTCGATGCCACACTCGAGAGCCGCTCGTACGTCGGACTACCAGGACTGGCGCCGGTGATCAGGATGCACAGCCCCTGATGCTTTCCACGTCCCACGCGTCCACGAAGCTGATGTAGCTGACTCACTCCGAATCGGTCCGCATCGACGATGACCATCACGGTCGCATTGGGAACGTCCACGCCGACTTCGACCACGGTCGTGCACACGAGGACGTCCGTATCCCCCACGTCGAACGCCGCCATCGCGGCATCCTTGTCGTCCGAAGGCAGACGACCGTGTAACAGCCCGACACGAAGGTCCGGGAGAATCTGGGTGCTCAACTGCTCGTGAAGTTCGGTCGCGGCGATCGTCTGCTGCTGGGCGTCCTTTTCGTCCTTGCCGCCGGGCTCGTCCTTACCGTCGCCGATACGTGAGCACACGACGTAGGCCTGTCGACCGTCGGCGACGTCCTCACGTATCCGCTCCCAGGCCCGACCGACCCACTGCGGCTTCTGACGGGCGGGGACCACACTGCTCTTGATGGGCGAGCGTCCCTTGGGCAACTGTCGAAGGGTCGACACCTCGAGGTCACCGAGCACCGTCATGGCAATCGTTCGCGGTATCGGGGTCGCGGTCATGACGAGAACGTGCGGACTCAGACCGCCTCTTGCCTTGGAGCGCAGGGCATCTCGCTGCTCGACTCCGAACCGATGTTGTTCGTCCACGACGACCATGCCGAGTTTGAAGAAGTCCACGTTGTCCTGGATGAGGGCGTGGGTGCCGATGACGATCCCCGCGTCACCCACGACCACCTCGTTGAGTGCGGCCCGTTTCGTCGCAACCGACATCGAGCCCGTAACCAGCGTGATGCGGGTGGCCTGATCCTCGGAGCCGAGCTCGCCGGCAGTCCCCAGGCCCCCGAGCATCGCCCGCAACGATTTCGCGTGCTGGGTGGCGAGGACTTCCGTCGGCGCCAGTAACGCACACTGATACCCGGCATCGACCACCTGCAGCATCGCGCGCAGTGCGACGATCGTCTTTCCGGAGCCCACTTCGCCTTGCAGGAGTCGGCTCATCGGATGCGGACGGGAGAGATCCGCCGAGATCTCCTCTGCGACCTCGTGCTGGCCGTCCGTGAGCGTGAACGGCAGTCTGGCTTCGAAGCGTTCGGCGATTCCATCCGGCACGGGCGGACACACCGGAGCCACTCGCTGCGCATTGTCTCGGCGGCGCATCGCGAGTACGAGTTGCAGGGCAACTGCCTCGTCGAAGCGAAGACGATCTCGCGCGTGGTCGATCTCTTCCCTGGTGTCGGGCAGATGAATCGAGCGCAGAGCAGCGTCCAGGCCGATGAGGCCGTGCTCGGCCGAAGTGGCGTCCGGCAGCGGATCTACGACAGGATCGAGTTGATCGAGCACCTGCCGGACGCACCGCATGATGGTCCAGCTCTCGACGTCCCTGGTCGCCGGATACAGCGGGATGAAGGCACGGTCGAACACCGACATGTCGACGCCCGCACCGGAATCGACACCGGCCCGCGCGATACCGGCCAGGTCGCCGGAGCCTCGAATGCGACCGACCTCGACAACCGGGTCTTCCTCACCGCGCGATTCGGGAAGGATCAGATAACTGGGATGGGTGAGACTCCACTTTCCACGGAAGTACTTCACCGTCCCCGAAAACATCGCGCGCACACCCGGTTTGATCACATGCCGGACCTTCTGCGGGTTGAAGAAGGTGACGTCGACGTTCTGAGTGTCCGTGGTGAGCACCACCTTGAGCATCTGGCCCGGGCGGTTGCGCATCTTCACGACCGCGGCGGAGGTCACCTTGGCGATGATGGTGATGTGTTCGCCCTCGGGCGGCTCCTTCTCCGCCAGCTCACGACCTTGGGATGCGTAACGATGGGGGTAATGACGAAGCAGGTCCTCCACCGTGCGGATCTCGAAGGCCTCGGCGAGCGCTTCCGCCGTCTTGTTTCCCAGGAGCAGATCGAGACGATCCGAAAGCGTCGCCATGTCACGTTCCTTCCCGAACCACTCGGTCCTGCTCGACTATTCGACACCCAGTTGAAGCAGATCGTCGACCTGTCCGCCGAAGTAGACCATCACTTCCACACCGGGGTGCGTTCGGGTGACGTGGTCGCCGATGTGTTCACCGAGTCCTTCCGGGGCGTGCGCTCCCAGTATCACGGTGACGAGTTCACCGCCGCCACCGAGCGCGACGTCCACCAGTCGGGTACCGGCCGTGACGGCGTCCGTCTCTATCAGGACGACCTCGTGCCCCATCAGGCCGAGGGAGTCCCCCGGCTCACACGTTCCGACGTAGGTCAGCGCACGTTCGGAAGCGACTCGCAGCGAACCCCACCGGGTGGCCGCCGCCGCCTCGGACATCGTGAACGCGTCGTCACCGGCGTCGCGGCTCGGGTCGTGCACCGCGAGTGCTGCGATCCCCTGCACCATCGACGACGTGGCGAGCAACACCACCTCGTGACTCGAGTCGCGGGCCGCTGCGCTCACGGCAACCAACTCCTGCGCGGACAACGCGCCGTTGGGTAGTACCAACACTTCACTGCGTTCGATCTCTCGAATCACACCGAGCAACCGGCCACGGGTGACCGGGGTGTCGCAACGCAGGACGGTCGCGCCTTCGGCTTCGAACAATTCCGCGGCGCCGTCACCCGCTGCCATGGCGATGATCCCCCGCCCACTCCTACGGGGCCGGACACGCACACTCGGAGTCACGAGGCCCTGGTCACGCGCGTCGACGAGAAAACTCGTGATTCGGATTCCGTGCACACGGCCCGCCAGAAGGCCCGCCTCGACAGCGGCGCCGGCATCGGTGCAGTGCACGTGCACGGACCACCCGCCGACTCCGTCGGCGACGATCACGATGGAGTCGCCGAGCGCGCCGAGGTGCACACGCAGGTCCGCCATACGTTCGTCGTCGGAATCGGCGACGAGATACATCACCTCGTAGTCCCGCCCCGAGCGGTCTCGTCCAGCGTGCTCGTGCCCGGTGGCCGCGCACTCGGTGCGTGGTGACAGTTCTCGGGGCGCCGGACGCGTCACGAGGTCGCGCTCGGGCGCTGCACCGTCCATCGACTCGACCAGCGCGTCGAGGATCACGACGAGACCCAATCCGCCGGCATCGACCACCCCCGCCACGCGGAGTACGTCGAGTTGAGTTGGCGTCCGCACCAGGGCTGCAGCCGCCGCGTCCGCCGCCACTCGTGCAGTCGCTGCCGGCCCGGCCCCCTGCGGTGCGGTCGCCGCGGCGTCTGCAGCGCACCTCAGAACGGTGACGATGGTGCCCTCGACCGGCTCGCTGACGGCATCGGCCGCCAGGTTCGAGCCCTGGCGAAGAGCACTGCGCAGGGCGGCGTCGTCGAGCGCGCCTTCGCCCGAAGCCTGCGCGATGCCGCGCAGCACCTGCGACAGGATCACCCCGGAGTTGCCCCTGGCACCCGAAACCGCTCCCCTGGCCAGTGCCACCGCAATCTGATGAGCGTCTCGGGACGGCTGCCCATCGCCGTCCAGTGCGTACTCTTCGGCGGCCGCAGTGGCTGCACGCATCGTCGCCAGCAGGTTCGTGCCGGTATCGCCGTCCGGAATCGGGTAGACGTTGAGATCGTCGATCTCGGCGCATCGCTGCTCCAGTCCTGCCACACACAGGTGAGCCCACCGTCCGAGCAGGCGGCCGTCCATAAGGAAGTCGGCCTGGTCTGCGCCCTGAGCGGGCCGGACCTCTGGGTTCACGAACGTCCTCTCGGCGTGGACCTACGATGGATGAGGCCAGGATATCGCGAGCCGGCGGTGCGCCGCGCAACGGAGGCGATCCATGCCACAGGTGCGAGTTTGGCCAATCCGCTCCTCAACAGCTACTCTTACACGGTTGCCTCGTGGGGGAATACCTCACGAGGACGAAGCACTGTTCACTATCTGAAGGAGTTCGCGACTATGGCTGCCGTCTGCGACGTATGCGCCAAGGGGCCCGGCTTCGGTAAGTCGGTCTCGCACTCGCACCGGCGTACCAATCGTCGCTGGAACCCGAACATCCAGAGCGTTCGCGCCCAGGTTGCTCCCGGAAACACCCGGCGAGTCAACGTGTGCACCTCCTGCTTGAAGGCAGGCAAGGTCGCTCGAGGCTGACACCGTCACCGAGTTTCGAAACTCGAGACACTCACACTGCACCCCACAGCGTTTCGCTGTGGGGTGCAGTGCTGTCCACAGGGCGCATCGTCGTCTGTAATGTGCAGTCCGTGAACTCCATAGATCAACTCTCCAAAGTGACGTACGAAGAAGGTGTCCTGCGGATCGTGATCGCCACCGCGGACAACGGTGCGTCACTCGACTCGGACGGTGTCGCTCAGGGCACGGAGGCGCTCCGCATCCTCGGCAACGACCTGGGCAGTGTGCTCCTGGTCGGCGAGGGACCCAACTTCTGCGCGGGCGGAAACGTACACGGATTCGCTTCTGCACCCGACCGCGGCGCTCACGTCGCCGAGGTCGCCCGAGCGCTGCACGAATTCGTTCGAGCGCTCAGCGAGCTCACTGCACCCGTTGTCGCCGGGGTCCACGGCTGGGCCGCCGGGGCCGGTATGAGTCTCGTGTGCCTGGCAGACATCGCGATCGGTGGCCCGTCCACCAAGCTTCGCCCCGCATACCCTTCCATCGGATTCACCCCCGACGGAGGCATGTCGTGGCTGCTTCCCCGAATCGTGGGAATCTCGCGTGCCCGCGACATCCTCCTCTCCGACTCGGTTCTCGGTGGTGACGAAGCCGTTCGAATCGGCATACTGAGCCGACTCGTGGGCGACGACGTCATCCAGGACGAAGCCTTCCGACTCGCTCGCTCGCTCGCGGCAGGCCCCACCGACGCCTTCGCGGGCATCAAGAAGCTGCTCGCCGCCTCGATCACCAATACGTTGAGCGAGCAGCTCGACGCAGAGACCGCGTCCATATCGGCCGCCGCGGACAGTCCCATCGGGATCGAAGGCGTCGATGCGTTCGTCGAGAAGCGTCGCGCCGACTTCGGTTCGGTGACTCGCAGCAGCTAGGGCAATCGCCAATCGACCGGATCGCCGCCCAACTCTTCGAGCAGGGAGTTGGCGCGGCTGAACGGTCGTGATCCGAAGAAGCCGCGAGACGCCGACAGGGGCGACGGGTGCGCCGATTCGATCACCGGAACATCGCCGAGCATCGGTTTCAACGTCGCGGCATCACGCCCCCAGAGAATCGCCACGAGGGGCTCCGGACGAGCGACGAGCGCCCGGATCGCCTGCTCCGTCACTGCTTCCCACCCCTTCCTACGGTGCGAAGCAGCCTCACCCGGTACGACCGTCAGCACTCTGTTGAGCAGCAGCACTCCTTGGCGGGACCACGGCGTGAGGTCGCCGTTCGACGGCGTGGGAAATCCCAGATCCTTCGAGTACTCGGTGAAGATGTTCCCGAGACTTCGTGGCACGGGCCGAACATCGGGCGAGACCGAAAAGCTCAGCCCCACAGCATGCCCCGGCGTCGGGTACGGGTCCTGCCCGACGACCAGGACCTTGACGTCCTCGAACGGGTGCGTGAAAGCTCTCAGTACGTTGTCACCCGACGGCAGGTACCCCCGGCCCGCGGCGTTCTCCGCACGCAGGAAATCCCCCATCTCGGTGATTCGCCCGGCAACCGGCTCGAGCGCCTGGGCCCAACCGGCGTCCACGACTTCCTTCAGCGGCGTCATCAGTCGAGCCTGCGCAGTGCGTCCCGGTAGTACCCCGCATTCGCGGAGTACATCTGCACATTGAGGTCCACGTGGCCTTCCGGCACCTCGAATCCTTCGCGCACCTTGGCCGGCACCCCCAACGCCATTCGCCTGCTGGGAACCTCGAACTTGAACGGGACGACAGCGCCCGCCCCCACGACTGCTCCCTCGCCTACCACCGCGCCGTTCAGCACGATCGACCCGGACGCGATGAGGCAGTTGTCACCTACCGTGGCACCTTCGACGTGAGCATTGTGGCCGACGACGCAGCCCGCTCCGATCACGGTGGGATCGACGGGCGTGCAATGGATCACCGTGCCGTCCTGAATATTGGTCCGCTCCCCTATCGAGAGGGTCCCGTAGTCACCGCGCAGAACCGCGCCGGGCCACACCGACGCTCCGGCCGCGAGCGTGACGGCACCGATCACCACCGCGTCGGGGTGGACGTAGGCGTCCGGATGGATGTCAGGGGTTCGGTCACCGAGCGCGTAGATAGCCATGCCTGCAACTTATACGGAGAAGCTTTCCCACCCTGCGGCCCCCGTGGCCGGTCGACCGTCCATCGACACTCCGGTACCTTCTCGCACCCGTCCGATCGGAATCCAGCCGGCCGGCAGTTCGGCCGCCACCGGGAACGTCCCGGCAAACGCGTGGTCCTCACCTCCGGTCAGCACCCATTCACGTGGGTCGGCAGCGAGCAACTCTGCGGCCGCAGCGACCTCGGTGTCGGGGTCCAGCCGCGCAGATTCCAGATCCATGCCGACCCCGGACGCCGTGCACAGATGGCCGAGGTCTGCCAGCAGACCGTCCGAGACGTCGGTCATCGAGGTCGCCGATCCTGCGGCCGCCCGCGCTGCCGAATAGGGTGGCGCGGGAACCCGATGCGCGTCGACGAGGCCGGCGAGCCCGTCGGCCCCGGTGTCGGCACCGGCCGTCAACAACGCCAGTCCCGCAGCAGACCGCCCGAGTCCGCCGGTGACCGCGACGACGTCTCCCGCATTCGCACCGGACCGGAGGACCGGATCTGCGCCGCCGAGATCCCCGAGCACGGTTACCGCGACCACCACCTGCTGCGCCTGGACGAGGTCACCGCCGACGACACCGGCCCCGAGTTCTTCGGCGGCCTCGCCCACCCCCGCCGAGATCCCGTCGACGACATCGACCGGTGTGTTCGCAGGGCAACCGATGGACACGAGCAGTGCCGTCGGTTGCGCACCCATCGCAAAGATGTCGGCGGCATTCTGCGCCAAGGCTTTTCGTCCGACCTGATGAGGCGTGGACCAGTCGAACCGGAAGTGTCTACCCTCGACGAGCATGTCGGCGGAGACGGTCACTCTGCCATCCGCGGCACGCACGACCGCGGCGTCGTCACCGGGTCCGAGCAGAGTGCTTGCGGGCTGCTTCCGAGCCGCTGTTGCGCGCCCGATCACACCGAATTCGCCCACCTCCGCCACCGTGCGCGAACGCGGGTCCATGTCGTCGGGCTGGGCATCGATCGGAGAGATGGGGTGCCTCCTACGGTAGATTCGAACAGTCCAGACGATACGACGAACAAGATCCGAGCATGCCCGAGACCGACACATCACAGCCCGAGCAGGACCATCGCCGACATCCGGCCCTCATTGCCACCGCCGTGGCAATCCCCGTCGCCCTTGTCGTCGCGGTCCTCGTTGCGGCCTTCCTCGCCGGCCGCGACCCCATCCGCGAACCGGTGTCGCTGGGAACAGTGCCCGCGCCCGCCGCAGGTACCCCCGAGTGCGCGGCACTCGTGGAAGCCCTGCCCGACAACCTGGGCGACCTCGAACGAGGCGAACTGGCCCAGCCTGCGCCCGAATCCGCCGCTGCCTGGCAACCGGTCGAAGGCGATCCCGTCGTTCTGCGCTGCGGGGTCGACCGGCCGGTGGAGTTCGATCAGGCCGCGCCGCTTCAGGTTATCGACGGTGTGCAGTGGTTCGAGGTCTCGGGCGCCGAGATCGGACTCGAGTCGAGCACCTGGTACCTGGTCGACCGCGGCGTCTACGTCGCACTGACCGTGCCCAACGGTTCTGGGCCGACACCGTTGCAAGAGATGTCCGCCGTGGCCGCGAAGACCCTGGAAGCGCGACCGCTCGATCCGGCACCGCTCCCCGGGTCCTGACCGGCCGCTCTACCTCAGACCGGTCCCGCGAGCCAAGGCCGTGTCCACCAGTGTCGACACGAGCGTCGGGTAATCGACTCCGGCCGCATCCCACATACGCGGATACATCGAGATCGCGGTGAACCCTGGCATCGTATTGATCTCGTTGATGACGGGTCCGTTCTCCGTGACGAAGAAGTCGACGCGGGAGAGGCCCTGGCAGTCGAGTGCGCGGAAGGCCTCGACCGCCAGCTTGCGAATCTCGTCGCTGACGTCGTCGTCGAGTTTCGCCGGAACGTCGAACTCGCAGATGTCGTCGAGGTACTTCGTGTCGAAATCGTAGAACGCGGAGTCGTCGTCGCGACTCGACTCGGGCATCTTGATCTCGGCGACCACGCTCGCGCGAACCGAACCGTCGGGGAACTCGAGCACCCCGCACTCGACCTCGCGGCCGACGATCCCCGATTCGACGATCACCTTCGGATCGTGCAACCGCGCGTGGGCGACGGCTTCGTCGAGTCCCGACCAATCCGCAACCCGTGTGATCCCGATCGACGAACCGCCTCGGGCCGGCTTCACGAAGACGGGAAGTTCGAGGCCGTCCTTCTGTTCCTGCGTGAGTGTTCTCGTGCCGGGGCGCAAGACGACCTGGTGTCCTACGGGCAGGTTCTCGGCGGCGAGCAGCTTCTTGGTGAACTCCTTGTCCATCCCGGCCGCGCTCGCCAGCACTCCCGGACCCACGTACGGAACCTCGGCAAGTTCGAGAAGGCCCTGCACCGTGCCGTCCTCGCCGTACGCGCCGTGCAGTACGGGGAACACGACGTCGACCGAGGCCAGGACCTTGCCCGCCTCACCGTCACTGAGCGACACGAGCGCGCCCTGCCTGGTCGGATCCGCGGTCAGGGCCAGTTCGCTACCGCCGGGCTGCACGCTCGGCATGGTGCGGTCGCGAATCGCGAGCGCCTCCGGATCCGTCGACCCCAGCATCCAGCTGCCGTCCCGGGCTATGCCGACAGGCACCACTTCGTAACGGGAGGGGTCGAGATTGGTCAGGACACTTCCAGCCGATACGCAGGAGACCGAATGCTCGCTACTGCGTCCGCCGAAGACGACGGCGACCCTGATACGCGGTTCACTCACGAGACAAACCGTACCGGTCACCGCAGGTAGCCACCGACCCCACCGCCCGATTGCCGACGCGGCTCACAGTGCGCCTAGTGCGGCCTCGAGATCCGAGACGAGGTCATCGGTGTCTTCGATGCCGCACGAAAGCCGCACGAAGCCCTCCGGGACCGGATCGCCCCACCGGGCGCGCCGGTCGACGGTGGTGTGAATCCCACCGAAGCTCGTCGCCGCGATCGGTAGTTCGGCAATCTCGACAAGGCGGTGGAATTCGGCTGCGGAGTCCAGCTCGAACGTGACCAGTCCCCCGAATCTGCGCATCTGTTGCGAGGCGACTGCGTATGACGGATCCGCTTCCAGCCCCGGGTAGCGAACGCGCCGGGCTTTCGGGTGCGCGGACAACATCTGTGCGACAGCGAGGGCGTTCGCACATTGCCTCTCGAACCGGAGTCCAGCGGTGCCGAGGCTACGGTGCGCGAGCCACGTCTCGAAGGGGCCGAGAACGGTGCCCGAGAACAGGCGCTCCCTCCCTATCCGGCCGAGCAATGTGGCGTCGGACAGCGCGATGTACCCCATCAACAGGTCACTGTGTCCGCTCAGCGCCTTGGTGCCGCTGGCAACCACCACATCGGCTCCGAGCGCCAGCGGCTGTTGCCCCAACGGGGTTGCCGTCGTGTTGTCCACGACCAGCAGTGCTTCCGATCGAGTGCACAAATCCGACAGGGCACGCAAATCCACCACGTCGAGCGACGGGTTGGCCGGTGTCTCGGCCACCACGACCACTGGGCCCTCCGCACCGGCTATCGCCGTCTCGGCGGAAGGCGACAGCATGTCGGCGGTGGCGAACTCGTGCACGGTCACCCCGAACGGCTCGAGCATCTCGCGGGCATACGCGCGCACCTGGTAGTAGCCGTCGGAAGGAACGATCACGGTGCCGCCCGTGGCAAGCAACGTCCGCAGCGTCACGGTGATCGCGGACATCCCGGATCCCACAAGCAGCGCTCCGGTCGCGCCCTCGAGTTCGGCCAAGGCGGCTTCCAGTTCCCGCCAACCCGGATTGGACGCGCGCGCATACGTATCGGACTCCGAGCCTTCGTCCGGAGAGAGCTGGTAGGGCGCCGCCGGCACCGGCCCACGCTGCATCGGCTCCCCGGGCGCGTGCGGAGCGGCAACAGCCTTGACGCAGCGTGTGGAGTCGCCGAACGTGCTCTCCGGTTCACCGCCGGTGAGATGCACCTTCTACTCCGGCTTCGTTCGGCGTCCGAGCAACTGTCCGATCGCTTCCTCGACGTCGAGGCCGTCGTGGCACACGCGGTGCACTGCCTCTGTCAGCGGCATCTCGACGTCGAACCCCGTCGCGAGCGCGCGGACCGACGTGCAGGACTTCACGCCTTCCGCGACCTGGCCGTTGGTGGCGGCCTGGGCACTTTCGATCGAACCGCCTTGGCCGAGACGCTCGCCGAAGGTCCGATTACGAGACAGTCGCGACGTGCAGGTGGCGACGAGGTCACCGACGCCGGCCAGGCCGGAGAGGGTCGCCGGTTTCGCGCCGAGTGCCACGCCGAGCCGGGTGACTTCTGCCAGACCGCGGGTGATGATCGAGGCGGTGGTGTTCTCGCCGAGTCCGGTTCCCGCGGCCATTCCGCATGCCAGTGCAATCACGTTCTTGCAGGCACCTCCCACCTCGCAGCCGATGACGTCCGAGTTCGTGTACGGCCGGAAATAGCGTGTGGCGCAGTCTTTCTGAACTGCCAGCGCACGCGTCGAATCGGTGCACGCGATCACCGTCGCGGACGGCTGCCCCAATGCGATCTCGCGTGCCAGATTCGGCCCCGACAGAACGGCGATCCGATTCGAATCGGCGCCGGTGACCTGACCGATGACCTGACTCATCCGCATCAGTGTCCCGGTCTCGATTCCTTTCGCGAGGCTCAACAGGGTCGCGTCCGCGGGCAAGGAGTCCTTCCAGGACTCCAGATTCGCTCTCAGCGATTGGGAAGGCACCGCCAATACCACGAGTTCCGCATCCGCCAAGGCCTCGCTGTGGTCGGCGGTGGCCGTCAGACCGGGAGGCAGCACGACGCCGGGCAGATAGGCGGCATTCTCGTGACGGCTCACGATCGAGTCCGCTACCTCGGGCCGCCGTGCCCACATGGTGACATCGGTGCCCGCATCGGCCAGAACCTTCGCGAAGGCCGTCCCCCACGACCCTGCACCCAATACCGCTGCCTTGGTCACGTCGGCCCCTCACCTCTATCGACGATTGTGTTCTTCCAACACTATCGTTCACTGTCACAGTCCGGCAGGGTGAGGCGCACGCGAACAGACCTGGCAGGATTGTCCACATGAGCACCGGCGCTGGCGCGAAGACACGTGCGCACGAGCCGCACGTGCACGTCCTCGTTGCGGTGAAGGATCTGGCGGTCGCGAAAACTCGTCTTGCCGAGTTCGTCGGCGCATCTGCGCGGACCGAACTCGTGCTGTCGATGCTCCACGACACCTTGTCCGTGGTCCGAGCCACCTCGGCGGTATCGGGAGTCACGGTCGTCACCCCCGACGAGGCGGTGGCCGAGCTCGCCCGAAGCGTCGGCGCGCACGTGTATCCGGACCCGCTGCCCCGGTCCGACGCTTCCCGTCATCCGATCGGTGTGCGACACGACGAGCCGGAACGCGGCCTCAATTCGGCCCTCGCTGCGGCCGCAGACCATGTACGGCGGCTCGATCCTTCGACGGACCTCGTTGCACTGCAAGCCGATCTACCGTCGATTCGGGTTGACGAACTCGCGACAGCACTTGCCGCAGCGCGCGCACATTCTCGTTCGATGATCGTCGATCGGCACGGCACCGGGACCGCGGCGTTGTTCTCGTGTGATCCGACCGCAGAACTGCGGCCCTCCTTCGGCCCGAGCTCGGCAAGGCGACATCTCGAATCGGGAGCGCACCCACTCGACGGAGACTGGCCGGGACTACGCACGGACGTCGATACCGAGCCCGACATCGCGGCTGCAACGGAACTCGGTGTCGGCCCCGCCACCGCCGGGGTCCTCGCCGGACTCTCGTCGAGTTCGGCGCCCGAGTCACACCGGTGATTTTTCGCGCATGATTGTCCGCTTCTCGGATTGTGAGGGATGATCGTGGGGTGAGCAACACTGAAGCACTCGGCCGGCACACCGACCAGAAGCCAGAGTCCGACGCCGGATCCCCGAACGGGTCGCATTCGCGGTCGAACATCCCCACCGCACCCCCCGCTGCAACGAACGGAATCACGAACGCGCTGTCGGACGGCGTGGCTTCGGATCGTTACCTCAACCGCGAATTGAGCTGGTTGGACTTCAATTCACGAGTCCTTGCCCTCGCCGAGGACACGTCGCTCCCGCTGCTCGAACGCGCGAAGTTCCTGGCGATCTTCTCGTCCAATCTCGACGAGTTCTTCATGGTTCGGGTGGCCGGTCTGAAGCGCCGCGACGAGACCGGTCTCTCCGTGCGGTCCGCAGACGGTCTGTCACCCCGCGAACAGCTGGCGCTCATCAATACTCGAACCCAGGAGATTTCCAGCAAGCACGCTCGGGTCTTCATGGATTCCGTTCGGCCTGCCCTCGCTGCCGAAGGGATTTCGATCGTTCGCTGGCAGGACCTCACCGCCGAAGACCACGAGCGCCTGTCCGCACATTTCATCGATCAGGTCTTTCCGGTGCTCACCCCACTGGCCGTCGACCATGCGCATCCCTTCCCGTACATCAGTGGCCTCAGCCTCAATCTCGCGGTGACCGTCAAGGACTCCGCTACCGGAGGTGAGCACTTCGCCAGAGTGAAGGTGCCGGACAACGTCGGAAGGTTCGTCCGCGTACGCCGTAACGACACTCCGTCTTCGATCGACGCATTCCTTCCGATGGAAGAACTGATCTCCGCACACCTCGACGTGCTGTTTCCCGGTATGGAGATCGTGGAGCATCACGCGTTCCGCATTACCCGTAACGCGGATTTCGAGGTCGAGGAGGATCGCGACGAGGACCTGCTGCAGGCCCTCGAACGTGAGCTCGCACGGCGCCGTTTCGGTTCGCCGGTCCGACTCGAGGTCGCTGACGACATGACCGATCACATGCTCGAGTTGTTGCTGCGCGAACTCGACGTCGATCCCGGCGACGTCATCCAAGTGTCCGGTCTACTCGACCTCTCATGCCTCTGGCAGGTGTACGCGGTGGATCGCCCGGCCCTCAAGGACGCTCCGTTCGTTCCGGCCACCCACCCGGCATTCGGTGAACGCGAGACACCCAAGAGTGTCTTCTCCACCCTGCGCGACGGCGACGTTCTCGTTCAACACCCGTACGATTCGTTCTCCACCAGTGTTCAGCGCTTCATCGAACAGGCCGCGGCGGACCCCCAGGTGCTCGCGATCAAGCAGACGCTCTACCGCACCTCCGGTGACTCACCCATCGTCAACGCTCTGATCGACGCGGCGGAGGCCGGCAAACAAGTTGTCGCACTTGTGGAGATCAAGGCACGTTTCGACGAGCAGGCGAACATCAAGTGGGCGCGCAAACTCGAACAGGCCGGCGTGCACGTCGTCTACGGTCTCGTCGGGCTCAAGACCCACTGCAAGACGTGCCTCGTGGTTCGCCGAGAAGGTTCCACGATCCGTCGGTACTGCCACATCGGTACCGGCAACTACAACCCGAAGACAGCCCGCCTCTACGAGGACGTGGGTCTGCTGACGGCAGCGCCGGAGATCGGCGCGGACCTCACGGATCTGTTCAACTCGCTGACCGGATACTCGCGAAAGTCGAACTATCGAAATCTGCTCGTCGCTCCTTACGGCGTGCGGAAGGGCATCATCGAGCGCATCGACGCGGAGGTGGCCGCCAAGAAGCAGGGGCGCGATGCGCGGATTCGGTTGAAGGCCAACGCTCTGGTGGACGAACAGGTCATCGACGCGCTGTACCGCGCCTCTGATGCCGGCGTACCGGTGGAGATCGTGGTTCGCGGAATTTGCGGTCTCAGGCCCGGTGTTCCGGGACTGAGCGAGAACATCGAGGTCCGATCGATCCTCGGACGATTCCTCGAGCACTCGCGCATATTCCACTTCCAAGCTTCGGACGAGTTCTGGATCGGCAGCGCGGACATGATGCACCGCAATCTCGATCGCAGGGTGGAAGTCATGGCCCAGGTGAAGGATCCGCGACTTGCCACACAGTTGAGCGACATCTTCGATTCGGCGCTCGATCCCACGACTCGCTGCTGGGTTCTCCAGCCCGACGGCGGCTGGGTTGCTGCCCCCGCCCGCGGCGAAGAAGTCAGAGAACATCAAGAAGCGCTCATGCGCAGCCGGACGAACGCCGGATAACGGGTCACCGAACATGTCGTCGAACAAGCCGTTCAAGGCAAATGTCTTCGCCGCGGGCGCCGTCGTCTGGCGCAAGTCGCCGAGTCGACCGGACGAGGTAGAACTCGCGCTGGTTCACCGCCCCAAGTACGACGATTGGTCTTTCCCCAAGGGCAAGCTCGACCCTGGTGAGACCGAATTGGTCGCCGCGATTCGCGAAGTGAGCGAAGAGACCGGAATGACGATTCGCACCGGTCGCCACTTGGGCTCCGTGTCCTACCCCGTTCCCGGGCATCGCCTCCGCAAGCGGGTCGAATACTGGAACGGCGAGGCGGTTTCCGGAGAATTCGTTCCGAATTCCGAGGTCGACGTACTCCGGTGGTTGCCGGTGCACGAGGTGCCTGATCAGTTGTCGTATCCGATGGACCGACAGATTCTTCGTCGTTTCGAGTCTCTGCCGGCGGATACCGCCACCGTCCTCGTTGTCCGGCACGCCAAGGCCGGATCCAAGAAGCGATACAAGGGTGACGACACCAAGCGTCCTCTCGACAGCAAGGGGCGTCTGCAAGCCGACGCCCTCACCGCCCAGCTCCGCGCGTTCGGTGCGTCGTCCGTGACCTCGGCCGATCGCACGCGGTGCATCCAGACGGTCCAGCCGTTCGCCGATTCCGAAGGCATCGAAATCCACACGGATCCGCTGCTTTCCGAGGAGGGTTTCGCGGCGGACCATGCGGGTACCCGCACCCTCGTACGAAAGATCGCGTCCAACGGTGGCGTACCCGTGATCTCGAGCCAGGGCGGGGTGATCCCCGACCTGCTTTCGTGGTGGGCCGACGCGGACGGAATCGAGTTGCCGCCCGCGAGAAATCGTAAAGCAAGTATGTGGGTGCTCTCGCTGTCCGGCGGACGGTTGTGCGCCGCGGACCATATCGACAGTCCATTGCCGGTGAAGAGAGCGAACTGAACGAGCCCGCCAGGAACCGAATTCGGCGCCGGCGACGCGTCATCGCGTTGCCGGCGCCGAATTTCGACCGAAGGACTACTTCCGCCGTGCGGAAGTCTTCTTTGCCGCCGTCTTCTTGGCCGGAGCCTTCTTGGCGGGGGCCTTTGCCGCAGTCTTCTTTGCGGTGGTCTTCTTGGCCGGAGCCTTTGCCGCAGTCTTCTTTGCGGTGGTCTTCTTGGCCGGAGCCTTTGCCGCAGTCTTCTTTGCGGTGGTCTTCTTGGCCGGGGCCTTAGCTGCAGTCTTCTTTGCGGTGGTCTTCTTGGCCGGAGCCTTTGCCGCAGTCTTCTTCGCAGCGGTCTTGGCCGGAGCCTTCTTTGCCACCGTCTTGGTAGCGGTGGTCTTCTTGGCGGGAGCCTTTGCCGCAGTCTTCTTCGCGGTGGTCTTCTTGGCAGCCGCCTTCTTTGCCGCTGTCTTCTTCGCAGCCGTCTTCTTGGCAGGTGCAGCCACACCACGCTTCACAGCGGGCCCGGAGGACGGAAGCTTCTGGCCGCCAGCGATAACGGCTTTGAACTGAGCGCCGGGGCGGAAGGCCGGGACCGACGTCGGCTTGACCTTCACGGTCTCACCGGTGCGCGGATTGCGTGCCACACGCGCGGCACGGCGGCGCTGTTCGAAAACTCCGAATCCGGTGATCGTGACGCTCTCGCCGCGGTGAACGGCTCGAACGATCGTGTCCACCACATGTTCGACGGCGTCCGTCGCTGTCCGCCTGTCCGACCCCAGTTTCTCGGTCAGAACATCGATGAGCTCTGCCTTGTTCATTGAAATTCCTCCGCAAACTAATGGTCCTTTTTCGGACCGACTACGAACCACGGTAAACCCGAATACGGCAAGAGTCTATGTGCCACGCCAATTCTCATTGGGCGTGGCGCCAATTACATGGACTCGAATGGCGTCGGATTCGACCGCAGTCGTAGCGTTTCAGTTCGCGTCGACCCTCCCCGGGAGGGTCTCTGGTTTCCATGAAGGCCTTGACTTTTCGAACTCGGAAATCGCTTCTACCTGGCGCAATGTCAGGCCGATATCGTCCAGACCTTCCAATAGACGCCATCTCGTGTAGTCGTCAATGTCAAAGCGCACCACAGTTGTTCCGGCCGTCACAGTCCGGTTTTCGAGATCGACGATCAATTCGAGACCTGGTTGCTCGTCGAGCAATTTCCACAGCAGTTCCACGTCCGGCTGGTCCACCTGGGCGGCGAGCAAGCCTGCCTTACCGGCGTTCCCCCGGAAGATATCGGCGAAGCGCGAAGCGATCACGACCCGAAACCCGAAGTCCGATAGCGCCCATACCGCATGCTCGCGAGACGATCCCGTACCGAAGTCAGGACCGGCGACCAACACCGAGCCCTTGTCGTACGGCGCGACATTGAGAATGAATTCGGGATCGCCCCGCCATGCTGCGAACAGCCCGTCCTCGAATCCCGTGCGTGTCACCCTTTTCAGGTAGACCGCCGGAATGATCTGGTCGGTATCGACGTTCGAGCGCCGGAGCGGAACACCGATCCCTTTGTGCGTGATAAAGGATTCCATCGAAATATCTCCTAAATTCCTCGGGTCCTAGACCAGATCCGACGGTGCCGACAACGTTCCGCGAACCGCGGTGGCCGCGGCCACCAAGGGCGAGACGAGGTGCGTGCGGCCGCCTTTGCCCTGCCGGCCTTCGAAGTTGCGGTTGGAGGTCGACGCCGAACGCTCCCCCGGCGCGATCTGATCGGGGTTCATTCCCAGGCACATCGAGCAGCCCGCCTGACGCCACTCGGCACCTGCGGCGACGAACACCTCGCCCAGACCTTCTTCTTCCGCCTGAGCGCGCACTCGCATCGAACCGGGCACGACCAGCATTCGGACACCTTCTGCCACATGACGTCCACGAAGGACCTCGGCGACCGCTCGCAGGTCCTCGATTCGGCCGTTCGTGCACGAGCCGACGAACACGGTGTCCACTCCGACCTCACGCAGCGGCGTTCCCGCTTCGAGTCCCATGTAGGCCAACGCCTTCTCGGCCGAGTAGCGCTCGCTCTCGTCGACGATGTCGGCCGGGTCCGGAACCTTCTCCCCCAGCGGCAGCCCCTGCCCCGGGTTGGTGCCCCAGGTGACGAACGGGGTGAGGTTCGATGCGTCGATGTGGACCTCGTTGTCGAAGACCGCACCGTCGTCCGTCTTCAGTTGTTCCCAGGCGACCACTGCTGCATCCCAGTCGGCACCCTGCGGCGCGTGCGGGCGACCCTTGACGAATTCGTACGTCACTTCGTCCGGCGCGATCATGCCGGCGCGAGCGCCGGCCTCGATCGACATGTTGCAGATCGTCATCCGCGCTTCCATGGACATCTTTCGGATGGCCTCGCCCCGATATTCGAGAACATAGCCCTGTCCACCGCCGGTCCCGATCTTCGCGATGACAGCGAGGATGAGGTCCTTACTGGTGACGCCGGGCGACAATTCGCCGTCGACCGTGATCGCCATGGTCTTGAACGGCCGCAACGACAGTGTCTGGGTCGCCATCACGTGTTCGACCTCGCTCGTACCGATACCCATTGCCAGCGCACCGAATGCACCGTGCGTGGAGGTATGACTGTCGCCGCACACGACGGTCATCCCGGGTTGCGTCAGCCCCAGCTGCGGACCCACGACGTGGACGATGCCCTGATCGATGTCCCCCATGGGATGCAGACGAACACCGAACTCTTCGCAATTGCGGCGCAGGGTGTCGACCTGTGTCTTCGAAACCGGGTCCGCGATCGGCTTGTCGATGTCGACCGTGGGAACGTTGTGGTCCTCGGTGGCAATGGTGAGGTCTGGACGGCGCAGGCCACGACCTGCCAGGCGCAGACCGTCGAACGCTTGTGGACTGGTCACCTCGTGGACGAGATGGAGGTCGATGTAGATGAGGTCGGGGCTGTCGCCTTCGCCACGGACGACGACGTGGTCGTCCCAGACCTTCTCGGCGAGGGTGCGTGCTTTCTCTGCCATCTGTTCCACCTCTGTACGTGAACTGGTGTGCGCAATCTTCGTGTCGTCGCAACTCTCTTCTCGGGATGCCCACATCGAGTGCCGCGTGCGCTATGATCCCAATATGCGAGAAGTTGGTATCGACCTATGAGACAGCATAGCGGCATCGGAGTCCTCGACAAAGCCATGGGCGTATTGCACGCGGTCGCCGAGGAGCCCTGCAGCCTCACCGAACTGTGCGGACGAACCGGACTTCCGCGCGCGACTGCTCATCGCCTCGCCGTCGGTCTCGAGGTCCATCGCCTACTCACCCGCGACAACGACGGCTTGTGGTGCCCCGGCCCCGGATTGGCCGAGTTGGCCGCCACCGCCAACGATCCTCTCGTCTCCGCCGCCGCGCTCGTTCTTCCGCGACTCCGCGAGATCACCGGGGAAAGCGTCCAGCTGTACCGCCGCGAAGGCACACAACGCATCTGCATCGCGTCGATGGAGCCTCCTGCGGGCCTTCGCGACACCGTACTCGTCGGTGCACGCCTTCCCATGACTGCGGGCTCCGGCGCAAAAGTCCTACTGGCCTGGGCCGACCCACAGACGCAGCGCGCGGTACTCCCCGAGGCCTCGTTCGGCGAGCGCGTGCTCCTCGAAGTACGCCGTCGCGGGTGGGCTCAGAGCGCGGCCGAACGCGAACAGGGCGTCGCCAGTGTCGCGGCACCTGTCCGAGACTCGAACGGCGCGGTGATCGCGGCGATCTCCGTCTCCGGACCCATCGACCGAATGGGTCGCCGACCGGGCGCCCGCTGGGCGGCGGATCTCCTCGCCGCAGCGGAGGCACTACACAAACGTCTCTGAATCGACGAACAGGAGCAAGGCCTTGGGAAACAATCAACGCGCTCAGATCACGATGAGCGAAGACGAGATCACCAACTTCATCGCACGCAGCCGAGTCGCCACCATGGCGACCATCGGAAAGACGGGGACCCCTCACCTCGTCGCCATGTGGTACGCGGTGGTCGACGGCGAGATCTGGTTCGAGACCAAGTCGAAATCGCAGAAGGCAGTGAACCTTCGCCGAGACGACCGCATGACGCTGATGATCGAGGACGGCGACACCTACGATTCGCTGCGTGGCGTCGCGATCGAAGGACGAGGCGAAATCGTCGACGACCCCGAAGCCGCATTCGCCGTGGGCGTCAGCGTGTGGGAGCGCTACACGGGCCCGTACAGCGACGACCTTCAGCCCGCAATCGAACAATTGCTGCACAATCGCGTGGTCGTCCGCCTGATTCCGGAGCGCACCCGCTCATGGGACCATCGCAAGCTCGGCATCCCGGCAATGCCGATTGCCGGCGACACCGCGCACCACCGATAGGGCGCAAAGAAATCACGGGCCATTCCCGGGTACGCGGCGTAGTTTCGATACACACCGTTATCGAGGAGGCATCGTGACCGAATCAAGCGACGATACGAAGCAAAAGTTCCGCGAGGCACTGGAGCGCAAGAATCACCAGGATTCACATTCCGTGGATCACAAGGATTCGCACACCAAGATCCACGACGCGCACGGCCCCGCAGACCACAAACGCGACTTCCGCCGCAAGACCGGATAGCCACGCCGAAACGAAGAAGTCCTCCGATCATCGATCGGAGGACTTCTTCTTTGTAGCCCCGACGGGATTCGAACCCGCGCTACCGCCTTGAGAGGGCGGCGTCCTAGGCCGCTAGACGACGGGGCCAGGACTTCTATTTCTCTTGGAAGCTCGGCAAGCTTAGCTCGCTGAGGTTCGGTCTCAAAATCGACCGAATTTCCGCTGGGGTACCAGGACTCGAACCTAGAATGGCGGTACCAGAAACCGCTGTGTTGCCAATTACACCATACCCCAATGGCCGTGCTCGATTCGCTCGGCGTAAACGCTTCGCGGACCGCCTCGGGCCGAAGAAGAGATTACCAGCCCCCCGGTGTGGTTTACCAAATCGTATGGTCAGAGCACGTTTTCAAGGCCTTCTACGCGGCGACGGACGCCCTCGCCGCCCGCAGGCGAGCCAGCGAGGTGTCCTTTCCGAGCAGTTCCATGGACTCGTACAGAGGCGGGCTGATGTGCGAGCCCGTGATCCCGACTCGAACGGGTGCAAAGGCCTTGCGCGGTTTCAGCCCCAATCCGTCGATGAGCGACGTTTTGAGGGCTTCCTCGATCGTGGTCGCGTTCCATTCGCCGGCGGCGCTCAGCGCGTCGATCGCGGCGTCGAGGACCGGCGCAGAATCCTCCTTGAGGTTCTTTGCCGCGGCCGCCTCGTCGACGACGAAGCTCGACTCGTCCACGAAGAGGAACTTCAACAGACCCCAGGCGTCCGAGAGCACGACGATGCGGGTCTGCACCAGCTCGGCTGCGGCGGCGAACACCGCATCGTCGATAGCGCTGTCGAGGTGGCCGTGGTGCGTCAGGTACTCGCGCAGCCGGTCCCTGAAGTCCGCAGGCTCCAGCAGTCGAATGTGCTCGGCATTGATCGCATCGGCCTTCTTCTGGTCGAAACGGGCCGGGTTCGAGTTGACCTTCGAGATGTCGAATGCCGCCACCATCTCGTCCAGCGAGAACACATCGTGGTCGTCGGAGATACCCCAACCGAGAAGCGCGAGGTAGTTCAGCAGCCCCTCCGGAACGAATCCGCGATCCCGATGGATGAACAGATTCGACTCGGGATCACGCTTGGAGAGCTTCTTGTTGCCCTGCCCCATCACGAACGGGAGATGGCCGAACTCCGGTGTGAACTCGGCAACGCCGATTCGCTGGAGTGCCTCGTACAGGGCCAACTGCCGCGGAGTGGACGACAACAGATCCTCGCCGCGAAGCACGTGAGTGATCTTCATCAGAGCGTCGTCGACCGGATTCACCAAGGTGTAGAGGGGAACTCCGTTCCCGCGTGTGAGTGCGAAGTCCGGAACCGTCCCTGCCTTGAAGGTGGTGTCGCCGCGTACGAGGTCGGTCCAGGTCAGGTCGTGGTCGGGCATACGCAACCGCACCACGGGCTTTCGCCCCTCCGCCAGGTACACAGCTCGCTGCTCGTCGTTCAGATCACGGTCGAAGTTGTCGTATCCCAGTTTGGGATCACGCCCCGCAGCCTTGTGCCGTTCCTCGACCTCCTCGGGCGTGGAGAACGACTCGTACGCCTCTCCCGCAGCAAGCAACTGGGACACGACCTCGATGTGCTGGTCGCGGCGCTGGGACTGACGGTACGGCGCATACGGGCCCCCGACCTCCGGACCCTCGTCCCAATCCAGACCGAGCCAGCGCAGGGCGTCCAGAATGGCCTGGTACGAGGTTTCACTGTCGCGAGCCGCATCGGTGTCTTCGATACGGAAGACGAAGGAGCCCTCGTGATGCCGGGCGAACGCCCAGTTGAACAAGGCCGTTCGTACAAGACCCACGTGCGGGGTCCCGGTAGGCGACGGGCAGAATCGGACACGGACTTCGCTGGTACTCATGGCTCACTCGGGTCGGCGTGGAAAGTGAAGGTCGTCTGACAGGCTAGTCCTCAGCGCTTGGATGCCACCGGGTTGCTCAAGGTTCCGATTCCACCGATGGTCACCGAGACCGTCTGTCCGTTCACTATCGGGCCGACCCCCTCCGGTGTTCCCGTGAGGATGACGTCTCCCGGTAGGAGCGTCATGATCGACGATACCCATTCGATGATCTCGGGAACGGTGTGCAGCAACAGCGCAGTGTTGCTGTTCTGCTTCTCCACACCGTCGACCTCGGTCTTCACATCGAGATCGGACGGATCGAGTGATGTCTCGATCCAGGGACCCAGCGGGCAGAACGTGTCATGACTCTTCGCCCGCGTCCACTGACCGTCCTTGCGCTGATGATCGCGAGCGGACACATCGTTGCCGACCGTGTAACCCAGCACGACGTCGAGTGCCTTCGCGGCGGGAACGTCCTTGCAGGGGCGGCCGATCACCACGGCGAGTTCACCCTCGTAGTGCACCTCCGTCGACGAGGCCGGAAGCACGATCGGCGCACCAGGACCGACGATGGACGTGTTCGGCTTCAGGAAGATCACCGGATCCTCCGGCGCCTCCCCACCCATTTCGGCAACATGCGCGGCGTAGTTCTTCCCGACGCAGACCACCTTGCTCGCGAGGATCGGGGCGAGGAGCCGGACATCCGCCAGGGCCCAACTACGCCCCGTGAACGTGGGATTGCCGAAAGGGTGCTCGGCAATCTCCTTCGCCCGAGCATCGTCACCGTCACCCTCGATGCTCACGAACGCGACCCCATCAGGGCTTGCTACTCGACCTAGACGCATGGCGCCGAGTCTATCGGATCGGCACAGAGGTATAGACTTCGCACGAATACCAATCATTGGGAACGGGATCTCAGAATGCGAGATGCTATGCGAATACCTCGGGCTGCCGAGAACATCTCGTCCACGCGCAAGTGGTGGATGCTCGGCCTCGGCATGTTCGCGCAGGCTGCGCAGGCCATCCTGGTGAACGGCGTCGCCTTCCTCATTCCGACGCTTCAGAAGGACCACGGTCTGACGTTGGCGCACACCGGAATCGTGGTCGCAGCACCCACGGTGGGTGTGATGCTCACGCTCGTTCTGTGGGGCGGCCTGGCCGACAGGTTCGGCGAACGCATCGTGCTCGCGGCCGGGCTCGCTCTCGCCGCCGCAGCCGCAACAGGCGCGGCACTGGCGCCGTCACTCCCCTGGATCACACTGCTTCTGATGGTGGGCGGAATGGCAGCATCGGCGGCGAACGCGGCCAGTGGCCGGGTGGTCGTCGGCTGGTTCCCGCCAGAGCGTCGCGGACTGGCAATGGGGATACGCCAGATGTCGCTTCCCCTCGGCATCGCCTGTGCCGCAATGACCATCCCCCCGATCGCCGATTCCCACGGCATCGGCTGGGCGATCGCGCTTCCGGCGGCCGTGTGTGCGGTGGCGGCAGCCGCGAGCATCGTCGGGATCGTCGATCCACCGCGCCCTGATCGCGGCGTCGCAGCCGAACAGGGATTGCTCGACAACCCTTATCGCGACAGCGCTGTTCTGTGGCGCATCCATGCCGCGTCGGTTCTGCTCGTGGTGCCGCAATACACCGTATGGACCTACGCCCTCGTGTGGCTGATCTCGGAACGGGATTGGGATGCGACATCGGCAGGATTGATGATCACCGCTTCGCAGCTTCTGGGCGCAGCGGGACGTATCGCGGTGGGCTACTGGTCCGATCGAGTGGGCACCAGGCTCCGCCCGATGCGCCTCGTCGCCATCACGGGCGCTGTTCTGATGCTCTTGCTCGCGGTGACCGATCAGTTCGATCTCACGGCCTCGGTGATCGTGCTGATGGCCGCTTCGGTTGCCACCGTTGCCCCCAACGGATTGGCGTTCACTGCGGTCGCAGAGATTTCGGGGCCGTTCTGGAGCGGACGTGCCCTCGGGATGCAGAACACCGGTCAGTTCGTCGCAGCGTCCGTGGTGCCGCCCGTGTTCGGGGCGATCATCGGCGCAGTGAGCTTTCCACTGGCCTTCGGTATCGCAGCGGCGTTTCCCGCCGCTGCGATACCGATGATTCCTGTGGAATCCGAACGTGATTCGAGCTAGAGCGCTGCGGCGATACGATCGCCGACCTCGGTGGTGACGACCTTCGAGTCGCCACGCGAAGCGAGATCCGCTTCGACGGCTGCTTCCACCCGGGCAGCATCGTCGGCGCGTCCGAGATGACGCAACAACAGTGCCGCAGAAAGGATTGCAGCGGTCGGATCCGCAATGCCCTGACCAGCGATGTCCGGTGCACTGCCGTGTACAGGCTCGAACATCGACGGGTTGGTTCCGGAGGCGTCGATGTTCCCCGACGCTGCCAGTCCGATACCGCCGGTGACCGCTCCTGCGAGGTCCGTGATGATGTCGCCGAACAAATTGTCCGTGACGATCACGTCGAAGCGGGACGGATCGGTGACCATGTAGATGGTCGCCGCGTCGATGTGGCAGTACGCCGTCTCGACCTCCGGATACTCGGCTGCGACCGTCTCGACCGCGCGGGTCCAGATCGCACCCGCATTCGAGAGCACGTTGGTCTTGTGAATCAGCGTCACGTGCTTGTTCCGCGTCTGCGCGAGCGCGAACGCATACCGAACGACACGCTCGGCGCCGAACCACGTGTTGATCGAGACCTCGGTCGCGATCTCGTGCGGAGTTCCCACTCGAATCGCGCCACCGTTGCCGGTGTACGGGCCCTCGGTCCCCTCCCGCACCACGACAAAGTCGATGTCCGGCTGCGCGGCCAACGGCGATGTGGAGCCCGGGTACAGCTGCGAAGGACGCAGGTTCACGTGATGGTCGAGCGCGAAACGCATGTTGAGCAGGAGCCCACGCTCGAGCACACCGGGTGTGACCGAAGGATCGCCGATGGCGCCGAGGAGGATCGCGTCGTGCTTGCGAATCGCCTCGAGGTCGCCTTCGGGGAGCAATTCACCTGTTGCGTTGTAGCGGCGAGCGCCCAGGTCGTATTCCGTGGTCTCCAATTCGGGGACCAGCTTCTCGAGCACCTTCAGTGCCTCTGCCGTGACCTCGACGCCGATGCCGTCACCGGGAATTACGGCAAGCTTCACGACAGGTCGACCTGCGCGACGCGAGCATCGAGCTCGGACACGATGGCTGCGACCTCTGCGTCGCCGACCACCTTGCTCACGCGGAGGATCACAGTTGCGCCCTCACCCTCCGCGTCCTGGCTGAGTGCGGCGGCCTGGATGTCGACGCCGGCATTTCCGAGCACCGTGCCCAGGGTTCCGAGCACGCCGGGACGATCGGTGTAGTGGACGACCAGGTTCTGCCCCTGTGCGCGCAGATCGAAGCTGCGGCCGTTGACGTTCACGATCTTCTCGACCTGCTGCAGACCGGTGAGGGCGCCGGTCACCGAGGTGACGGCTCCGTCACCGGACACGGCGCGCACCTCGACGGCACTGCGGTGAGTGGAGGCTTCCGAGTGGGTGTCGACCGACACCGAGACGCCGCGCTGCTCCGCGATCTGCGGTGCGTTGACGAAAGTGACCGCCTCGTCGCTCGAAGCCGAGAACACGCCGCGCAGTGCGGCCAGGCCGAGAATGTCGACCTTCTCTGCGGACAGCTCGCCACTCGCGACGACCTGAACGGTCTGCACTGCGTCGGTCGACAAGGTTCCGGCGAGAAGGCCGAGCTTGCGAACCAGCTCGAGCCACGGCGCGACCTCTTCACCGACCGGGCCACCACTGACGTTGACCGCGTCCGGCACGAACTCGCCCGCGAGCGCCAGCAGCACCGACTTCGCGACGTCGATACCCGCGCGATCCTGCGCTTCCGAAGTGGAGGCGCCGAGGTGCGGGGTGACGACGGTGTTGGGCAGTTCGAACAGCCTCGAATCGGTGCAGGGCTCCGACTCGAAGACGTCGAGGCCGGCGCCGCCGACCTTGCCCGACACGAGCGCGTCGTACAGCGCGTCCTCGTCGATGAGCCCGCCACGAGCGGCGTTGACGATGATGACGCCGTCCTTGGCGCGAGCGAGGCGCTCGGCGTTGATCAGGCCGGCAGTTTCCTTGGTCTTGGGGAGGTGCACCGAGATGAAGTCGGCACGCTCGACGAGCTCGTCGATGTCGACCAGTTCGATTCCGAGCTGGGCTGCGCGAGCCGCCGGGAGGTAGGGGTCGTACGCGATGATGTTGGTCTCGAACGCGGCGAGACGCTGAGCGAAGAGCTGGCCGATCCGGCCGAGTCCGACGACACCGACGGTCTTTCCGAGGATCTCGGTGCCGTTGAAGCTCGAGCGCTTCCAGGTGTTCTCACGCAGAGTGCGGTCTGCTGCCGGGACCTGACGTGCGGTCGACATCAGCAGCGCGACGGCGTGCTCGGCGGCCGAGTGGATGTTCGAGGTGGGTGCGTTCACGACCATCACACCGCGCTCGGTCGCAGCGGGGATGTCGACGTTGTCCAGGCCTACACCTGCGCGGCCGACGATCTTCAGCTTCGTGGCTGCGGCGAGCACATCGGCATCGACCTTGGTGGCCGAACGAACCAGCAGTGCGTCCGCCTCCGGAACGGCAGCGAGCAGCGCGGGACGGTCCGGGCCGTCGACCCATCGCACCTCGACGCTGTCGCCGAGCGCATCGACGGTCGATTGCGCGAGCTTGTCGGCGATCAGTACAACAGGACGGCCTGGCTGGCTCACGTGCAAACTCCCTGGATAGGTGGGTGTGGGGGTGATTCGAGCACCCCCAGCTTAGTGCGTACTCACTCCGAAACCGCATCCTGGTCCGCAATACCACATAGTGGAACGTCGGCCGTGATTTCGCTTACAGACGCGCGCGCCGGAAACGAGTCCGGCCCGGTGTCGCAATTGCGACACCGGGCCGGACTTCGACAACGAGACTCAGGCGGTCTCGGTGATGGGGCGATCGACCCAGCTCATCAGGTCACGCAGCTTCTTGCCGGTGACCTCGATCGGGTGCTCGGCGTTCTCCTTGCGCAGGCCCTCGAGTTCGGTGTTGCCGTTCTCGACGTTCGCGACCAGGCGGCGGGTGAACTCACCCGACTGGATGTCGGCCAGGATCGCCTTCATGCGCTCCTTGGTGTCCGCATCGATGACGCGCGGTCCGGACAGGTAGCCACCGAACTCCGCGGTGTCGGACACCGAGTAGTTCATGCGGGCAATGCCACCCTCGTACATGAGGTCGACGATGAGCTTGAGCTCGTGCAGAACCTCGAAGTACGCCATCTCGGGGGCGTATCCGGCCTCGACCATGACCTCGAAACCGGTCTTGACCAGTTCCTCGGTGCCGCCACAGAGAACGGCCTGCTCGCCGAAGAGATCGGTCTCGGTCTCTTCCTTGAACGTGGTCTTGATGACGCCGGCGCGGGTGCCGCCGATGCCCTTGGCGTAGGACAGCGACAGAGCCTGGCCCTCGCCCTTCGGGTCCTGATCGACCGCGATGAGCGCGGGAACACCCTTGCCGTCGACGAACTGGCGACGCACGAGGTGTCCGGGGCCCTTCGGAGCGACCATGCCGACGGTGACGAACTCCGGTGCCTTGATCAGGTCGAAGTGGATGTTGAGTCCGTGTCCGAAGAAGAGGGCGTCGCCGTCCTTCAGGTTGGGCTCGATGTCAGCGGTGAAGATCGACGCCTGAGCGGTGTCGGGTGCGAGCACCATGATCACGTCGGCCCACTCGGAGACCTCGGCGGGGGTGCCGACCTTCAGGCCCTGCTCCTCTGCCTTCGCACGCGACTTCGAGCCCTCCTTGAGGCCGATGCGCACATCGACACCCGAGTCACGCAGGCTCAGCGAATGCGCGTGGCCCTGGCTTCCGTAGCCGATCACAGCAACCTTGCGGCCCTGGATGATCGACAGATCGGCATCGTCGTCATAGAACATCTCGACTGCCACTTCTCAACCTCTTTCTTGGATTTTCTTCTCGAAGTAAGTACTAGCGGGTGGCGGTGATGGACTTCGGTCCGCGACCGACGGCCACCACACCGGATTGCACGATCTCCCGAATACCGTACGGGTCGAGCATGCGCAGCAGCGCGTCGAGCTTCGACCGGGTTCCGGTCGCCTCGATCGTGACCGATTCGGGAGAAACGTCGATCACCTTGGCGCGGAACAGGTTCACCGTCTCGATGACCTGTGTCCGGACGTTCGCGTCCGCCCGCACCTTGATCAGCACGAGTTCACGTGCGACCGAAGCGTCACCGTCCTGTTCGACGATCTTGATGACGTTGATCAGCTTGTTGAGCTGCTTCGTCACCTGCTCCAGGGGGAACTCGTCGACGGTGACGACGATGGTCATACGCGAGATCTCGGGGATCTCGGTACCACCGACTGCGAGCGACTCGATGTTGAATCCACGACGGGAGAACAGTGCGGCAACTCTGGCCAGCACGCCCGGCTTGTCCTCTACGAGAACACTGAGGGTGTGGCTCGTGCTCACTGCTGATCCTCCTCGGCGGCGCGCATCTCGCGCTCCATGGCTTCGTGGATGACGGCCGGTTCGGCGACCGCTTCGTCTTCGTCGAACAGCGGACGGATGCCCCGTGCCGCCATGATCTCGTCGTTGCTGGTGCCGGCGGCGACCATCGGCCACACCTGAGCATCCGCACCGACGATGAAGTCGATGACGACCGGTCGGTCGTTGATCGACTGTGCCTCGCGGATCGCGGCTTCCACGTCCTCTTCACGCTCGACCCGAATACCGTGGCAGCCCAGCGCTTCCGCCAGCTTCACGAAGTCCGGGATGCGCACCGCGCCGTGAGTACCGAGGTTGGTGTTGGAGTAGCGCTCCTCGTAGAAGAGGGTCTGCCACTGCCGCACCATGCCGAGGTTGCCGTTGTTGACGAGCGCAACCTTGATCGGAACGCCCTCGACCGCGCACGTCGCGAGTTCCTGGTTGGTCATCTGGAAGCAGCCGTCACCGTCGATGGCCCAGACCTCCGAGTCCGGCATGCCCATCTTCGCGCCCATCGCGGCCGGGACGGCGTAGCCCATCGTGCCGAGACCACCCGAGTTGAGCCAGGTGCGGGGCTTCTCGTACTTCACGAACTGCGCAGCCCACATCTGGTGCTGGCCGACGCCGGCGCAATAGATCGCGTCCGGGCCCGCCAGGCGTCCGACGGCCTGGATCACGAACTCGGGCGAGAGCGCGCCGTCGGTAGGACGGTCGTATGACAGCGGGTAGGTGCTACGGATGTCGTCGAGGTACGCCCACCACTCCGACAGCTCGAACTTCGTTCCGGTCGCCAGTTCTGCCTTGACGGCCTCGATGAGTTCACCGATGACCTCCTTGCAGTCACCGACGATCGGCACGTCCGCGTACCGGTTCTTCCCGATCTCTGCGGGGTCGATGTCCGCGTGGATCACCTTCGCGTCCGGCGCGAAGGAACTGAGCTGACCGGTCACACGGTCGTCGAACCGGGCGCCGAGGGTGATCAGCAGGTCACTCCGCTGCAGCGCGGCCACGGCGGCGACGGTTCCATGCATGCCGGGCATGCCGCAGTTCAGCGTGTGGCTGTCCGGGAAGGCACCCCGCGCCATGAGAGTGGTCACCACAGGAATGCCGGTGAGCTCGGCCAGTTCGAGCAGTTCCTGGGAGGAGTCGGACTTGATGACGCCGCCGCCGACGTAGAGAACGGGCTGCTTGGCGTCCGTGATCAGGCGGGCCGCCTCACGGACCTGCTTGCCGTGCGGCTTCGTGACCGGACGATATCCGGGCAGACGCATCTCCGGCGGCCACGAGAACGTGGTCTGGGCCTGCAGGATGTCCTTGGGGATGTCGACGAGCACCGCACCCGGACGCCCGCTCTCCGCGAGGTGGAATGCCTCGGCGATGATCCGCGGGATGTCGATGGCATCGGTGATCAGGAAGTTGTGCTTGGTGATCGGCATCGTGATGCCGGAGATGTCGGCCTCCTGGAAGCCGTCGGTGCCGATCAGGTTGCGGGCGACCTGCCCGGTGATGGCCACGACGGGAACCGAATCCATCTGGGCGTCGGCCAAAGGGGTCACCAGGTTGGTGGCGCCGGGACCGGACGTGGCCATACAGACACCGACCTTGCCGGTCGCCTGTGCATAGCCCGTGGCGGCGTGACCTGCGCCCTGCTCGTGCCGCACGAGGACGTGCCGAACCTTCTTCGAATCGAAGAGCGGGTCGTACACCGGAAGAACCGCCCCACCCGGGAGCCCGAAGACCGTATCGACCTCGAGTTCTTCGAGTGCGCGAACGACCGACTGTGCGCCGGTGACTCGCTCGGGGGCGAGTTGGCGGCGGCTACCCGTCGGCGTTGCTGCTGCCGCGGCGGCGGGGCCGGAGGCCGCCGCCTTCCGCGGTGTGGGTTGGGGCCGTGCAGTTGGTGCGCTCACTGGAAAATCCTCTGATTCTGGCTCCGGGCAACAAAAAACCCCCGTCAGCACAATGCTGTACGAGGGTGGCGCGTCGTTATCTTGCGAGTTGAGGAATCGACTCAGGCGACGACGCGCCGGCCGATTACGAGCAACTCATTCTGTTTCACGCGCTCGACGTTAGGCGCGCAAACGGTGAACAGTCAAACCTGGTGAGTCGACCGTCCCAGAATGTAGGATACATCGGCTGCAGTGCGAGGATGTAGAGGTGTCAACTTCGCAGCAGCCCGTGCCACCTCGTCCATCATCCCATACGGCCAAGACTCCCCGGCAGGTCATACGGATTTCGCCACTCGCCTACATCGGGTGCGCATTTCTCCTGTTTGCCGTGACGTTCCCGGTCTTCGGTTGGCCGCTCGCTTTCGGCTGGCTACTGATCGCCCCGATCGTGGCGTGCATCTGGGTGGCCCGCGTGCGCACGACGGTCACCGAGGACGGCCTCGAACTTCGCAATCTCGTCAGCTCTCGAAAACTGAAATGGGAAGAAATCGCAGGCTTCCGCTTCCCGGATCACGGTTGGGCACGTGCAGCACTCGCCGACGGCGGCGAGGTGAAGCTTCCCGTCGTCACGTTCGACCGACTGCCACAGATCTCCGCGGCGAGCCGTGGCCGAGTACCCGATCCGTATGCGGCGCAGGCCGACGCTCGGGAAACGGAATCGAGCGAATCGGAAGCCGACGGACCAGGACCCCGCGAATCGGAGCAATAACTCGCGAGTAGCGTTGAGTAGCAGTTCTATCAGCCCATATAAGGAATAATTCATGCCCCCGCTGAGGTCTCGAACCACCACCGCAGGACGAAACGCCGCAGGCGCCCGTGCACTCTGGCGCGCCACCGGAATGACCGACTCGGACTTCGGGAAACCGATCGTCGCGATTGCGAACTCGTACACGCAGTTCGTTCCCGGTCACGTTCACCTCAAGAACGTCGGCGAGATCGTCGCCGAGGCCATCGGTGCGGCAGGCGGCGTGGCCCGCGAATTCCACACCATCGCAGTGGACGACGGCATCGCAATGGGTCACGGCGGCATGCTCTACTCACTGCCCAGTCGCGAGATCATCGCCGACTCCGTCGAATACATGGTCAACGCGCACACTGCAGATGCCCTCGTCTGCATCTCCAACTGCGACAAGATCACCCCCGGGATGCTCAATGCCGCAATGCGACTGAACGTTCCGACGGTCTTCGTGTCGGGCGGCCCGATGGAAGCCGGCAAGGCCGTCGTGGTCGACGGCGTCGCCCAGGCACCCACCGACCTCATCACCGCGATCTCTGCGAGCGCCAACGATGCAGTGTCCGACGAGGGACTGTCCGAGGTGGAGCTCAGCGCCTGCCCGACGTGCGGTTCCTGCTCGGGAATGTTCACGGCGAACTCGATGAACTGCCTCACCGAGGCGCTGGGTCTCGCCTTGCCCGGCAACGGATCCACGCTCGCGACACACGAAGCGCGCCGCGCTCTGTTCAGCCGTGCCGGCACCGCCGTCGTCGAGGCGGCTCTGAAGTACTACCGGGACGAGGACGAGTCGGTACTCCCCCGCAACATCGCCACCCCTGCCGCCTTCCGTAACGCGATGGCGCTCGACGTGGCGATGGGCGGATCGACCAACACCGTCCTGCACACCCTCGCCGCTGCACAGGAGGGCGAGGTCGACTTCGACCTCGACACCATCGACGCGATCAGCCGCAAGGTGCCGTGCCTGTCGAAGGTCTCCCCCAACTCCGACTACCACATGGAAGACGTGCACCGCGCGGGCGGAATTCCGGCCCTTCTCGGCGAGCTTCGTCGCGGCGGACTCCTCGAGACCGATGTCTCCACTGTCCACACCAAGAGTTTCGGTCAGTGGCTCGACGACTGGGACATCCGTTCGGGCAAGGCAACCGAGGAAGCCCTCGAGCTGTTCCATGCCGCACCCGGCGGCGTCCGGACCACCGAGCCGTTCTCCACCGAGAACCGTTGGTCGTCGCTGGACACCGACGCCGCAGGTGGCTGCATCCGCGACGTCGAAAATGCCTACACCGTCGAGGGCGGCCTCGTGGTGCTGCGCGGCAACATCGCTCTCGACGGCGCGATCCTCAAGACCGCCGGTATCGACGAGGATCTCTACTCCTTCGAAGGCCCCGCACTGGTGGTGGAGTCTCAGGAGGAGGCCGTCTCCGCCATCCTCCAGAAGAAGATCACCGAAGGCGACGTCCTCGTGGTCCGTTACGAAGGTCCGTCCGGTGGACCGGGAATGCAGGAGATGTTGCACCCCACCGCGTTCCTCAAGGGCGCGGGCCTCGGTAAGAAGTGCGCCCTGATCACCGACGGACGATTCTCGGGTGGCACCTCGGGACTCTCGATCGGACACATCTCCCCGGAGGCCGCTTCGGGCGGCGTCATCGGCCTCGTCGAGACCGGCGATCGCATCCGCATCGACGTCGCATCCCGCGCGCTCGAGGTTCTGGTCGACGACGACGTGGTGGCCGAGCGCCGCGCCAAGATGGAGGCACGCGAGAACCCCTGGAAGCCCGTCGATCGTCAGCGCACCGTCACCACCGCACTACGCGCCTACGCCGCGCTCGCCACCTCGGCCGACAAGGGTGCCGTCCGCCAGGTTCCCTGACCCCACCCCCGACCAATGTCACACCGGTTCAGCTCACGCGAACCGGTGTGACATTGGTCGCAGTAGGGCGACGTCGAAGTGATCGGTCCGCGCAGTTCGGACGTCGTTCGATTCTCGATCACTGATCAGATAGCTCAGTTTCTCCACGATTCCTTGCGCAGACCGATCACCAGTGGTTCCCTCGATTCATCAATGAGACCTGAATCACAGTCTCTGCACGAATCGAGGAGTTCCCATGCCCGGAGTCGGCATATGGCGCACGAAATCCGTCGAGCAGTCGATCGCGGATACGGACGAACCCGGAAGTCGACTCCGCCGCGAGCTGACGGCCAAGGATCTGACGGTGTTCGGTGTCGCCGTCGTGATCGGCGCCGGCATCTTCACCCTCACCGCTCGAACAGCGGGAAACGTTGCAGGACCGTCGATCTCACTCGCATTCGTACTCGCCGCGATTGCCTGCGGACTCGCCGCACTGTGTTACGCCGAATTCGCGTCCACCGTCCCGGTCGCCGGCAGCGCGTACACCTTTTCCTACGCCACCTTCGGTGAATTCGTCGCGTGGATCATCGGCTGGGATCTGATCCTCGAGTTCGCACTCGCCTCCGCCGTCGTGGCCAAGGGATGGTCCCTCTATCTCGGCAACGTCCTCGGATTCAGCGGCTCGACCACCGCACACCTGGGGCCTGTCGACTTCGACTGGGGCGCCCTCATCATCGTCGGCGCCATCACCGCAGTCCTCGTATCGGGCACGAAGGTGTCGTCGCGGGTGTCGGCCGTGGTCACCGCGATCAAGATCGCCGTCGTATTGCTGGTCGTGGCAGTCGGCGCCTTCTATATCAAGAAGGAGAACTACTCCCCCTACATTCCGCCGAGCGAAGGCGCCGAGAGCACCGCCAGCGGGGTCCATCAGAGTCTGTTCTCGTTCCTCACCGGCGCCGACGGCAGCACCTACGGCTGGTACGGACTCTTGGCCGCCGCCAGTCTCGTCTTCTTCGCCTTCATCGGCTTCGACGTCGTCGCCACCACCGCCGAAGAGACCAAGAATCCCCAGAAGGCACTGCCACGTGGCATTCTCGGTTCCCTCGCAATCGTGACCGTGCTGTACGTGGCCGTCACCCTCGTTCTCACCGGGATGGTGCACTACACCGACCTTCGCACCGGCAGCCCACTCGTCGGCGACAGCAGCGCAACTCTCGCGACCGCATTCGAAGCCCACGGGATCACCTGGGCCCAGACCGCGATCAACTTCGGTGGCCTCGCGGGCCTGACCACCGTCGTGATGGTGATGATGCTGGGCCAGACACGCGTGCTGTTCGCGATGTCCCGTGACGGGCTCATGCCCAAGAAGCTCGCACGCACCGGAAGCAAGGGCACACCGGTTCGCATCACCCTCGTCGTCGGAGCCGTCGTCGGCCTGCTTGCCGCGTTCTTCCCGATGGGCACCCTCGAGGAGATGGTGAACATCGGCACACTTTTCGCCTTCGTTCTGGTGTGCATCGGCGTGATCATTCTGCGCCGCACCCGCCCGGACCTCGAGCGGGGATTCCGCGTTCCCCTCGTGCCCCTCGTACCGATCCTCGCCGTGCTCGCCTGCGGTTGGCTGATGCTGAACCTGTCGGTCGAGACGTGGATCCGCTTCTTCGTCTGGATGGCGCTCGGCGTGGTGATCTACTTCGCCTACAGCCGCAGGCATTCGGTGCTCGGCAACCGCCTCAGCGCACCGGCCGATCCGCCCGAGGAAGAAACCATTCCCGAACTCGTCGAGAACTGAGCCCACATTTCCCTCCCCCCGACGAATGTCACACCGGTTCGCGTGAGGCGGTTTCAAGTGGTGGATGCACCGATGAGCTCAGCGAACTTTTCGACTGGTGGGCGGTAGCCTAGCGCCGCCCTGGGGCGTTCGTTGAGTTCGGTGGTGACGAAGCGAAGGTGTTCGAGCGAGTG